>JACQDQ010000125.1 GCA_016201015.1 Pseudomonadota bacterium
CCGTATAGCCGGAACCGACGATCGCGACGTCGTAGGACGGGCGTAGAGCCGGCGCCGATTGTGGCGCTGGCGCGGCGACGTCCCACCAATAGGGCGTCTCCTTGAAGTCGGGCGTCAGCCAATCGCGCATCGCACCGCTCCCGCAATCGCACTCACCTGAATTGCGTATGGCTTTGCTCGCGCATGAATTGCGGCACGTAGTACGGTCCGAGCCCGCCCTTATTGGTGACGCCGGAACCCTTCCAGCCGCAGAAGGACTGGATGCCAGGCCAGGCGCCGGTCGTCGCGCCGGAGCGGCGGTTGGCGTAAAGCACGCCCGCCTCCGCCCGCGCGAAGAAATAGTCGAGCTCGGCACGGTCGCGCGTGTAGATGCCGGCGGTCAGCCCATAGGGCACGGAGTTGCCGGCGGCGAGACCGTCGGCAAGATTTGTCATCGGCACTACCGACAGGAACGGCAGGAACAGCTCGTCGCGGTTGAACGAATGCTGCGGCGGCAGGCCGGTCACGATCGTCGGCTCGACATAGTGCCCGTGATCGAACAGGCCGCCCGACAAGCGGCCGCCACCTTGCGCGACCTTGCCGTCCTGGCGCGCGCGAGCCACGGCATCGGCGAAGCGCGCGCCCGCCTCGGCATCAATGACCGGGCCCATATAGACATCGCGCTGCTCCGGATTGCCGATCTTGAGCTTCGCCGTCTTGTCCCTAAGCTGGCGCAGTAAGTCATCGTGGACGGAGCGGTCGACATAGGCGACCGAGCAGGCGCTGCATTTCTGACCCTGCAGGCCGAAGGCCGAACGCATGACCCCGTCGCTCGCCGCGTCGAGATCGGCCTTGGCCGTGACATAGGCCGGGTTCTTACCGCCCATCTCGACGACGACCGGCCGCGCGTAGTTGCGCGCGGCGAAATGCCGGAAGATCTCCATGCCGACTTGATGGCTGCCGGTGAAAGCGATGCCGTCGAGGCCGGCATGCTCGACCAGGCGCTCGCCGGCCGCCTCGCCGCAGACGAGATTGACCCGCCCCTCGCCGAGACCTGCCTCGATCAACGCCTCGACCAGCATCGCGCCGGTCAGGCCGGCGCGCGGGCTCGGCTTGTAGACCACGCTGTTGCCGCCGAGCAGCGCGCCGGTGACCATCGCTGCCGACAGCGCCAGTGGGAAATTGAACGGCGCGATGACGCCGAACACGCCGACCGGTCGCAGATGAAGGCTCGTCGCCTCGTGCGGAAAGGCGCGCGTCATGTCGCGCCGGTAGCCGTCGTTGCGCTCCATCTCGTCGCAGTAGTAGGCGATGAGGTCGCATGCCTCCTCCGCCTCGCCGATCGCCTCGAGACGCGACTTGCCGACTTCGATCAGGCAGGCGATGCCGAGATCGTATTTGCGGCGGGTCAGGATGTCGGCGGCGCGGCGCAGCGTGGCGACGCGCTCGCGCCACGGCGTCGCCTCCCACGCCGGATACGCCGCCTTGGCCGCGCGCACGGCGCGATCGACCGCGGCCGGCGAAGCCTCGATGAATTCGCCGAGCCCGACGCGGTTGTCGATCGGACTCATTGCTATGTAAGGATTGCCGTCGCGGTCCGGCTTGCCGGCGATCGAGTTCGGCCAGCTGCGGCCGAGCGTCTGCTTGAAGGCCGGAATCGCCTGATCCAGCATGTCGTGCAGCGGCGCGAAATCGACGCCGATATTGGAATATGTCACGCGCGGCAGATTGGCGGCGGTCATCGTCGACTCCGATGGATCAGAACAGGCTCGATTGCCTCGTGGCGGATGTGGCGGCGCGCTTCTTCTTCGGCTTCTCGGGCGGCGGCGCCAGTTCGGCTGGTTCGAAGCAGCGCGCGTCGTCGTTGCGCACGTTGTTCACATAGGTGCTGACATAGGTGAATGTGAACCACGACGACGGCGGCGCCTTGAGCAACGGTTGCGCATCGACCGCCGGGTCCAGCCACGCCGCGTAGTCGTCGGGTGCCAAGACCAGGGGCACGCGGTGATGGAACTGCGCCATGATCTCGTTGGCGGCGGTGCTGACGATGCAGTAGGTCTCCACCGCCTCGCCGGCCGGCGAATGCCAATGCTCCCACAGCCCGGCAAAGGCGAAGGGCGCGCCGTCCTGCATGCGAAATAGCACGGGCTGCTTCGCGGTGCCGGCGCCGACGATCGGCCACTCGTAGAAGCCGTCGGCGATGACGAGGCAGCGGCGCGACTTGAAGGCGGCGCGGAAAGCCGGCTTCTCGGCCGCCGTCTCGCCGCGCGCATTGATCATGCGGCTGCCGATCGACAGATCCTTGGCCCAAGGCGGCACCAGGCCCCAGCGCAGCATCTCCAGATGCCGCCGACCTTCGCGCTGGCGAACGACCGGCGCCGTCTGGGTCGGCGCCACGTTCCAGCGCGGCGCCAGATTGAGCGGCGGCCCCTCGAACCGGAAGAAGCGCCGCATCGATTCGATCGGCGTGGTGATGGAATAGCGCCCGCACATATACTATAGACTACGTCGCACCGAGCGCACTTGCCAAGGCGCGCCTCGGCATTCAATGGGGCGTCGCAACACGAGAGGAAATCGATGGTGAAGTTCGGAGTGGGTCAGGCAGTCCGGCGGACGGAAGATCAGCGCCTGCTCACCGGCTCGGGGCGCTATACCGACGACATCAACCTGCCGCGCCAGGCCTATGCCTATTTCCTGCGCTCGCCGCACGCGCATGCGCGCATCACCAAGATCGATCTCGCGGCGGCGAAGGCGGCGTCTGGCGTGCTCGGCGTCTTCACCGGCGCCGACCTCAAGGCAGCCAAGATCGGCAATATGCCCTGCCTGGCGCCGGTGCAGAACCGCGATGGGTCGGACATGCCGATACCGCCGCGCCCGGCAATCGCGCAGGAGCAGGTTCGCTTCGTCGGCGAGATGGTGGCGATGGTCGTCGCCGAGACGCTGGCGCAGGCCAGGGACGCAGCCGAGCTGATCGTCGCCGACTACGACCCGCTGCCGGCGATCACCGATCTCGACGCCGCATTGCGTCCCGGCGCGCCGCAGATCTGGAACTCTGCCAAGAACAACCTGGTGTTCGACTGGACGCTGGGCGACGAGGCGAAGACGCGCTCCGCCTTCGCCAAGGCGCAGCGCATCGTCGCCATCGATCTCGTCAATAACCGTGTCATCCCGAGCTCGATCGAGCCGCGCGCCGCCATCGGTGATTTCGGCGCCGGCGACCGCCGCTTGACGCTCTACGTCTCGAGCCAGGGCGGCCACGGCATTCGCTCGGCGCTGGCGAACAACGTGTTCAACCTGCCGGAAAGCGACATCCGCGTCGTCACCCCCGATGTCGGTGGCGCCTTCGGCATGAAGATCTTTCTCTACCCCGAATACGTGAACGTGCTGTTTGCCGCGCGCGCGCTCGGCCGGCCGGTGAAATGGATCGGCGACCGCTCCGAGGCCTTCCTCGCCGACACGCATGGCCGCGATCACCTGACGCATGTCGAGCTTGCCCTCGACAAGGACAGCAAGTTCCTCGGGATCAAAGTCTCGACGCGGGCCAATCTCGGCGCCTATCTCTCGCATTACGGCCCGTTCATCCCGACCTTCGCCGGCGCGGCGATGCATACCGGCGTCTATGCGATCCCCGCCGCCTTCGTCGAGGTGAAGGGCGTCTACACCAACACCTCGCCGGTCGACGCCTATCGCGGCGCCGGCCGGCCGGAGGCGGCCTATGTCATCGAGCGCATCGTCGACGCGGCGGCGCGCGAAACCGGCCTGCCGCCCGACGAGATTCGCCGCCGCAACTTCGTGCCGCCGGCAGCGATGCCGTACAAAACTGCGCTCGGCAATGTTTACGACACCGGCGATTTCGCGCGCAACCTGCGGGATTCGATGCGCGCCGCCGACTGGGCGGGTTTTCCCGCCCGCCGCGCCGAGGCCGAGAGGCACGGCAAGCGGCGCGGCCTCGGCCTGGCCTATTACATCGAGATTTGCGGCGGCAGCCCGGATGAAGCGGCGCAAGTGCGCTTCGATCCCAGCGGCGGCGTCACCGTGATGGTCGGCACGCAGAACAACGGCCAGGGCCACGAGACGGCCTATGCCCAGATCGTCGCCGAGCGGCTCGGCGTGCCGTTCGAATCGGTGCGCATCGTCCAGGGCGACACTGACCGCATCATGTACGGCCACGGCACCGGCGGCAGCCGCGCCCTCGCGGTATGCGGGTCGGCCTGCCTCATCGCTTCGGACAATGTGATCGCCAAGGCCAAGGCGCTCGCTGCCCACATGATGGAGACGGCCGAGGCCGATATCGAGTTCAAGGAAGGCCGATTCACCGTCGCCGGCACCGACAAGTCGATCACCATCGTCGAGGTGGCGAAGTCCAGCTTCGACGTCACCAAGCGACCGGCCGGCAGCAATGCGGGCCTGGACGAGGCGGCCGATTTCAACCCGGCCAACGCCACCTTTCCGAACGGCTGCCACATCGCCGAGGTGGAGATCGACCCGGCCACCGGCATCACCAAGATCGTCCGCTACACCGTGGCCGACGATTTCGGCCAGGTGGTCAACCCGCTGCTGCTGGCCGGGCAGGTGCATGGCGGCACCGTCCAGGGCATCGGCCAGGCGCTCTACGAGGGTTGCGTCTACGACAGCGCGTCGGGCCAACTCGTCACCGGCTCGTTCATGGATTACTGCCTGCCGCGCGCCGACGACGTGCCCGCCATCGCCTTCGCCTACAACGAGATCCCGACCACCTCGAACCAGCTCGGCGTCAAGGGATCGGGCGAGGCCGGCGCCATCGGCGCGCCGCCGGCCACCATCAACGCCGTCATCGACGCGCTGGCGCCGCTTGGCCTGCGCCACATCGACATGCCGGCGACGCCGGAGAAAGTGTGGCGCACGATCCGGACGCTGCGCCAGGCCGCCGAGTGAACGCAGCCGCGCGCGCGGCGCTGCTGCCGGGCGTCATCGCCCTTGCCCGCGCCGCGGGCGAGATCGTGCTGCGGCATTATCGCGGCGGCTTCACCGTGCGGCGCAAGGGCGACTCCTCGCCGGTGACCGCGGCCGACGAGGAGTCCGAGGCGCATATCGTCGCCGGCCTCAGGCGGTTGACGCCGGACGTGACGATCATCTCCGAGGAGGCGGCGTCGCGCAGCGAGAATGAGACGGCGGCCGGGCTCGAGGCGCGGCTGTTCTGGCTGGTCGACCCGCTCGACGGCACGCGCGAATTCGTCGCCCGCAACGACGAGTTCTCGATCAACATCGCGCTGGTCGAAGATCGCGCGCCGGTGCTTGGCGTGCTGCACGCGCCGGTCGCCGGCAAGACCTATGCGAGCAGCGGCCCCGGCAGCGCGATGCTGCACGGCGCCGACGCGGCGCCCCGCCCGCTCCGCGTGCGCGCGGCGCCGGCCGCCGGCCTGGTCGTGCTGGCCAGCCGCAGCCATGGCGACAAGCCGGCCCTCGCCGCCTATCTCGAACAGTTCAAAGTGGCCGAGCGGCGCCTCATCGGCAGCGCCGTCAAGTTCGGCTTGATCGCCGAGGGCGCGGCCGACATCTATGCGCGCTTGGGTCCGACCATGGAGTGGGATACCGCCGCCGGCCATGCGATCCTGGCGGCGGCGGGCGGCACGGTCACGCTGCTGTCCGGCGCGCCTCTTCTCTATGGCAAGCCCGGTTCCCGCAACGGCGACTTCGTCGCCCGCGGCGGCTGGGGCGTCGGCCCGATTTGACGCGGCGCCGCCGCCCGGACTAGCCTGCCAGACGCTCGAGCCTGCAGATGATCGGAGGACATCCGTGTTACGCATGCGCGATCCGATCCCCGTAACTTCCGCCGTAAAGCTGCAGCTCCGGCCACTCGCCGGCGGCCTCGGCGCCGAACTGCTCGGCCCGCAGGTCGCCGCCGTCGACGATGCCGAGTTCCCGGCCGTGCACGCCGCCTTCCTCGAACATCAGCTTCTGCTGTTCCGCGATCAGACCCTGCCGCCCGCCGCCCAGGTCGCCTTTGCCCGACGGTTCGGCGAGGTGCAGGTGCATGTGATGAGCCAGTACCACGCGAGCGCGTATCCCGAGCTCTACACATTGTCGAATCTCGACGCCGATGGCCGGCCGAGCGGCAAGCATCCGGATCGCGGCACGCTCGCCTGGCACACCGACGGGTCGTGGCAGCGCGTCACCGGCCAGGCCACCATGCTGTATGCGGAGCAGATTCCGTCGAGCGGCGGCAACACCGGATTTGCCGACATGTATTCGGCCTATGACGCGCTCGATGCGGCCGAACAGGCGCGGCTCGGCGGTTTGCGCGCGATCCACAGCCTGGATTTCTCGCGCAACCGCCGGCACGGCGAGGAGCCGATGACCGAGGCGCAGCGCAAGGCGGTGCCGCCGGTCGACCATCCGATCGTCCGCACGCATCCGGAAACCGGGCGCAAATGCATCTTCCTCGGCGACCATGCCGAAACCATCCAAGGCATGGAGTATGAAGAAGGACGCGCCTTCATCGAGGCGTTGAACGAGCGGATCGTCGCCTTGGCGCGCATCTATACGCACCGCTGGCGGCCCGGCGATTTCATGGTCTGGGACAACCGCTGCCTGATGCATAAGGCCGAGAGCTACGACACCGCGCGCGAACCGCGCGTCATCCGCCGCTGCACGGTGTTGGGCGAGGTGCCGCGCTAGGCTGACCGAAGGGCGCGCGGCGGCCGACGACCATCCATTGGGATGTGGCGGTGGCATACTGCCCCCCTCCCACACGCACCCCCCTGTTCCGTTTCGTCCGATTGCTCCGTTTGGTCCGATAGCTCCGATAGCAAAGACGGCCGTTCCCGCGAGCCAGAGTAGGGTGGAGCGGATATCGCCGGCGACGATGAAAATTGGCGCCCGCGCGGCATGGCCGGGCGGCCGGAGGGCCTGGAGCGGGACGCTTCTACAAGCAAAATCAGAGAGATAGGCCGCCAGCATCGATAATTCCGTTCATAGATCAATTTGGGCCTATTATGCCCATTTTGTTCCAGGTGTCAAGACCTAAGTTCGTCTGTGCGGTGTGCCGCAGTGTCGATTTCGCATTCCAGGACAATCGCATTTGCGGCCGGATGCTTACCTCGTCCTTCGACCCTTCGACAGGCTCAGGGCGAGGCGCACGCCCCTGACGACGCGGTTGGCGTCGTCAGCCTGAGCGGCAAACCTCTCTTTCGAGACGCTGCGCCGCAAGCGGCGCAGCTCCTCAAGATGAGATTCGCCGTCGAAGGACGCGTGCTTCTTAGGAAGAGGAAAACAGAAGAAGTCCTCATGGTGAGGAGCGAACCATGAGGCCGTCTTTCCCCAAATGTGATCGTCCGGTTTCGTATACTGACAAATACTGACAGGGGTAGATCGTAGACTGCGATATTGAAGGGCCCCATGTCGCGCGCGCAACGCCTCCTCGATCTGATCCAGGTCCTCCGTCGCCATCGCCGGCCGGTCAGCGGCGCCGCGCTGGCGCGGGAGGTCGGCGTGTCGCTGCGCACCCTCTACCGCGACATCGCGACCTTGAACGCGCAGGGCGCGCGCATCGACGGCGAGCCGGGCGTCGGCTACATGCTGCGCCCGGGATTCATGCTGCCGCCGCTGATGTTCTCCGAGGACGAGATCGAGGCGTTGGTGCTCGGCTCGCGCTGGGTCGCCGAGCGCGCCGACGCGCCGCTGAGCCAGGCCGCCACCAACGCGCTCGCCAAAATCGCTGCCGTCCTGCCCGCCGACCTCAAGGACAGCATCGAGGCTTCGGGGTTGGTGGTCGGTCAGGGCGAGAAGCCGGCCGCCGGCGAGAGCGAACTGCCGA
>JACQDQ010000126.1 GCA_016201015.1 Pseudomonadota bacterium
ATCGACCTGGTGGAGGTCGGCCCGTTCCACCGCAGAGTCTACGCGGCGGCCCGCTCGATCGGCTGGGGGCATACCGCCAGCTACGGCGAGCTGGCGCGGCAGGCCGGTTCCCTCGGTGCGGCGCGGGCTGTTGGCCACGCGCTGTCGCGCAACCCCATCGCCATCATCATCCCCTGCCACCGGATCTTGGCAAGCGGCGGCAAAATCGGCGGGTTCTCCGCGCATGGCGGGACATTCGCCAAAGTACGTTTGCTTTCGCTGGAGGGCGTCGGTGTCGGCTCCGACGTTCGAGTCGGCCGCGGCTCTTGAGAAGCTCGAGGTTTCGCCGCCCTAACCTTTCACGGCGCCCGAGAGCACGCCGCGAAGGAAGTACCGTTGAATACTCAGGAACAGGACCACCACAGGCACAGTCGCCAAGGTTCCCAATGCCATGATCTCGCCCCAGCGGATATCGAATGATGTAATGAATTCGGCAATGCCGACCGGTACCGTCTTCGACTCGGCGCTCGTCATCAGGACGCTCGCGAACAGGAATTCGTTCCAGGAGAGCACGAATACGAAGATGCCAACCGCAATGATGCCGGGCAGCGCCAGCGGCAGAATGATCGAGACGAAAGTGCGAAGAAAGGACGCACCATCCACCCACGCCGCCTCGTCGATGTCGCGGGGAATGTTTTGGAAGAAGGAACGCAGCATCCACAACGCAAAGGGAAATGTCAGGATGCAGTGGCAAATGACCAATCCGGCGTAGGAATCGATCAAGCCAAGCGTGTTGACGATCATATAGATCGGTACGAACAGAACGATCGCGGGAAACACGTAGCCGACTAGGGCGCCGAACTGCAGCAGCCGCTTTCCTGGAAACTCGAAGCGGGTAACGCCATAGGCGGAGAGGGAGCCGATTGTCAGACAGACGATGGTCGTCGCGGCGCCGACGATGAGGCTGTTGAGAAAGAACCGCGGTGCGTCCGAGCCGGATAGAACGTTTCGATACCACTCCGCAGTGACTGCCCGGGGCCAAATCGCCGGCGGCGACACAAACAGTTCCGACGCCGGCTTGATCGACGAAAGCACCATCCAGAGCAGAGGGAAGCCGATGAAGGCGACCAAGGCCAGAGAGATCGCGTAGGCAAGTATCGACAGGATCAGGTTCTCGCGTTTCATGCTGCTTTGCCCCGCCGCAACGCGAGCAAATAGAGAGAGCACATCACGAGCAGTATCACGGCGAGCGTGGTCGCGAGCGCGGCGCCATAGCCGAAGCGGAAGAACCCCATGCTCTCCTGATAGATCCAGATCGGCCAATGCTCGGTCGCGCCGCCCGGGCCGCCACGCGTGATCAGCCAGATGATATCGAAGAATGTGACTGTCCAGATCAGGCGGAGTAGCAACATCACTTTTGTGATGTCGAGGAGATTGGGAAGGGTGACGTACCGGAACTCCTGCCGGATGTTGGCACCGTCCACCCGAGCCGCTTCGTACTGCTCGGCGGGAATGCCCTGTAGCGCAGCCCAGTAAGAGATCATGACGAATGGGAAACCGCGCCAGATGTTCGCCAGAATTACGCTAATGGTGGCGCCGTCAGGCAGGGCCAAGGGCGATTGATTGGCTGGCAGAAGATGGGCTATTTGAAGAACGTGGCTGACGATGCCATAGGTTCCATCGAGCATCCATCGCCAGAACAGCGCCAGGGCGATGACCGGCACCACGTAAGGCAGAAGCAAGACGCTGCGGATAATGCGCATGCCGGGCAGGTCACGATTGATGCACAGCGCGGCACACAGGCCCAGGCCAAACTGGCCGGCCAGCGAGCCGATCGTCCAGACCAGAGTATTGGCGGCAACCCAGCCCAGTTTCTGGTCCCGCAGCATGTGAGAAAAGTTCGCCAAGCCGACAAATTGTTGGCGGTCGGTGGCGAAGTCGACAGCAATGAAGCTCAGGCGAATCGTGTCCAATACCGGGTAGACGACAAACACGACCAGGAACGCTACGGCCGGAAGGACAAGGAGCACACCGGCAGTGGTCTGCCGGCTTGCTATGCCGAACAAGTTTCTCTCCTCAAACTATCTCGACTCCATCGAGGCGACGGCAGGCCGCCCGTCCGATCGCCTGATGACAGGGCTGCAATGGCGTGATCCTCGGCGACGCAGGGAGTCCCAGCTTACCGGGACAGTATCTCTGCTTGGAAGTGGAGTTGCTCGTCGATTTGGTCTATTGCGGCTTCGGCTTTGATCTTGCCCAACGCCGCGTTTTGGATTGCATCGCCAATGAAAGTGGTTGCTTCGATCTGCCCGGCGAGCGGATTCAGGCCCGCCTCCATTCCGTAACGGTACCAGTGCTGCATCACGTCGTTGAAGATGATATCGAGCTGCGGTTTGAAGTGTTTGACCATCTCGTTCGATTGATACACCTCGCTCTTGAAGGCGCTGTGCGTGGCCGGAATCGCGAAAATCGGCCTGGAGTTGGCCCGTTCCGCGACCAGCTTGGGATCGTACATGCAGCGCAGCAGCTTCTTGGAAGCTGCGACCTTCTCAGGAGCCGATTTCCCGATCAGGTAATAGTATCCGCCGGATAGTGAGGCGACGGGCTTCTTGTCGGCGGAAGGGCCCGGGAAGGGGAAGACGCCCATTTTATCGAGAATTTCGGGGTTCTGCTCGGCGGCCATCTGCACGACCGCACCCCATTCGTTGGTCATCGCCACCTGGCCCTTGACGAAAGCGGTCCGATACTCCGCCCATGACCACTCGACGCTCGCAGGCGGGGACGCCGCCTTGTACAGGTCGATCAGGAACTGGAGCGACCGGACGGCGAGGGCTTTCTGGTCGCCGAACACATACCCGCCGGTCTTCGGGTCAAAGATCGTGCCGCCCGCCGCATAAAACACCTGGAAATAGGTTTGCGGCGCCACGAGCGCGCGCCCCATCGGTACGGCAAAGCCGTAGACCTGCGGCTTTCCGTCGGCGGCGGCCTGGTTGAGCGCCTTGGCGGCGACAAGCAACTCATCCCAGGAATTCGGCACCTTGAGGCCGGCCCTTTCGAACAGGTCCTTGCGGTACCATACCTCCTGATGCAGGGCCCAGTCCGGAAGCCCCCAGACCTGCTCGTCTTTGGACACCGCGTTCAGGTACGAGGCGAGGAAATCGTTCTTGCCCAACTCGGCGACGATGTCGGTGACCGGGACAAGACCGTTCTTGGCCTGCACGAAGGCCACCGCCCCTTCGAGGGTGTTCATGATGTTCGGCAGGTCATTTCTTCGCATTGCGGTGATCAGGCGGGTGTACATCGAGCCAAACGGCACCGTCTCGAATTTCACCTGCAAGTCCGGTTGCCGCGCGGCGCAGGCATTGGCCTGTTTCTGAATGACGTTGGCTTGCGAGGCTGTGGTGAGGTTGGTCCAGAAGGTGATTTCCGCCGCGTGTGCCGGCAGTCCGGATGCGGCCCATATCAAGGCGGTTGACGCGACAGTTTGGGCAACGATGCGCCTGATGGAAATCATGAGTATCCTCCCGAGAATGGGCCGCGCGGCCCGCCGATTGGCGAGTTCCGGGTCAGCCATGGGGTTCATTGTTATCCCGGATAGTGGACTATTATTCCGGATTTTGTCAATCTCGCATCTTGCGGGCGGAGACGCATCGTCCGATGCTCGGTGCGACGGCGCCTTCTGACGGGGAGAATCCATGGAAACGGCAACGCTTCTTGAGCCGGAACGGCGAATCAGGCTTGTCTCGGACTACGACGTGGTTGTCGCGGGCGGCGGCACGGCGGGCGTCGTGGCGGCAGTCGCTGCCCGACGCAACGGCGCGCGCGTGCTGCTGCTGGAGCGTGGCGGCTTCCTGGGGGGGCACATTGCCTCGCAGTTGCTGGAGCACCGCGCGGGATGGTTCGACGCGGGCGGCAACCGCATCGTCGGCGGGCTCGCGGACGAACTGGTAAACTTGCTCGTTGGCAACGGGGCCTCGCCCGGCCATATCCGGGACGATACCGGCTATACGCGGTTCCGGCTCCCAGTCAACCATGAGGAGTTCAAATCGCTGGTGACGCGCTGGATCGCCGATTCAGGGGTGGATTTCCTGCTGTTCTCGCCGGTATGCGCGGCGGCGATGGAAGGAAGCGGGCTCGCGGCCGTCATCGTCGAGAACAAGTCGGGGCGCCTGGCATACCGCGCCAAGGCCTTTGTCGATTGCACGGGCGACGCGGACGTCGCCCACGCTGTGGGATGCGAGATGCTTTCGGTCGGGCCGGGCGCCGCGACTCAACCCGTCAGCCTTCTATTCAAGCTGGGTGGCGTCGATCATTCCCGTATGATCGACTATGTCGAAGAGCACCCGGAAGACTTCAAGATGGGCGTCGCACCCCAGGCTTTGCGTGGACGGGCCTTCATCAATCTATGGGGCTTCGGAAGTCTGCTGAACCGGGCTTACAGCGAAGGCGTCCTGTCGTTTGAACGCAATGAACTGCACCATTCCGGCAACTGCGCCACGGGCGAGGCGATCATCAATCTGACGCGATACGCCGCCGATGCTACCGAAGCCCAAGAGATGGCCCGCGCAGAAGTTGCACTGCGACGGCAAGTTCTTGAGGCTTTGGCTTTTTTCCGTAAATACGTTCCGGGTTGCGAAAAGTCCTTCCTGGCGGCGACCGCGGCGTGCGTGGGCGTGCGGGAAAGCCGGCGGATTGCGGGAGTCTATGAGCTGCGGGATGAGGATGTGCGTACCGGTCGGCAATTTGACGATGCGGTGGCGACCGGTGGCTTTCCGATCGACAGCCACGACCCGCGCGGACCGAGCATGGATGGCACCGAACAGGTACGAAAGGCCTATCAGATACCGTTCCGGTCGCTCGTGCCTCTGGCACGCGATGGACTGATCGTCGCCGGGCGCTGTATCTCGGCGAGCCGCCGCGCACTCGCCAGCGCACGGATCAGCGGCACGTGCATGGCCATGGGCCATGCGGCGGGGACCGCGGCGGCGCTCGCCGCCAAGTCCGGGAAATCGTTGCGCTCTCTCGATATCCAATCGCTTCAGGCTACCCTGCGGGCTCAGGGCGCGGTGATCTGAATGACACTGGCGTGACGGTGAGTTCAAAGAACGGCGGAGATCTGATTGGCGTGGTGGATAACGATCTTCGACAGGTTTTCGACCTCGGCGGTTGGAATGCGCCAAGACGGCCCACTGACGCTGATGCCGGCGAACACGCGGCCCGTCGAATCGCGAATCGGAGCGCCGACGCAGCGCAGTCCCGGCTGGTGCTCGCCATCGTCGATCGCGTAGCCTCGCTTGCAGATTGTGGCGAGTTCGGCCCGCAACTTCTTGGCATTGGTAATGGTGTTTTCCGTATAGGCCTTGAGCCCAGCGGCGATGACCATTTCGATCACCGGGACCGACTGGAACGCTAGAATGGCTTTACCGACACTGGTGCAGTGAGCGGGAGCGGCTTCGATGAGGGTCAGCGGGGTGCCGCCCTCCATGATCGGTTCCGTACGATTGACGACGACCGCTTGCTGCCCATCAAATACGGCAAGATGAACGGACTGGCCGCTGATCCGGTTCAGCGACTCGACGAAGGGACGCGCCTCGCGATGCAGATCCATGTTGCCGAGAACGACATTGCCGAGCTGGAAAAGCTTGAGGCCGAGGCGATAACGGTCGCGCTGACGGTCCTGGTCCAGAAAGCCGACTTCCCGCAGGGAGGCCACCAATCGGTGAGTTGTGCTTCTGGGGTAGTCCGTCGCAGCGCAGATTTCGGCCAGCGACTGCGTTCGGCGTGTCGAAGAAAAGCACTCAAGAATCCGCGCGATCTTGATCAGCGATTTGAGAGTCTCGTCGCCGGCGGTCGTCGCCTTCCGTGCCATGCGATGCGATCCTTTGGTCAATCCCACGATGCAAAATAGTGATAATAGGCCTTCCCTTGTCGTTCAATGGATTTGGCCGATCGGCAATGACTTGATTTAAGCGGACGCATTGCGCTTCGCGCTAAGCGGTCAATTTTGGTCGTTGACATGCGCACTCCAAACGCTATCCTGGAATACGGGATTATTATCTGAAATACGGGACAAGGGAAGGTCCGCATGAAAAAGCCGCCAAGGGGCGTCATACCGCCAATGACCACCCCATTCCGCAGGGATGGCGAGATCGATCTGAAGCTGGTGGCGCCTCAGGTGGACTGGCTGATTGGCGCCGGTGCTCACGGACTCGCGGCCGGCGGTTCGACCGGCGAGGGTCACGTCCTCGATCACGAGGAATATCGTGATCTGATCGCCGCAACCGTCGAGGCGGCGAAAAGCCGGGTGCCGATTATCGCTGGCGTTATCGTGGACTCGACCCGCGATGCGATCCGCCGAGGCAAACTCGTGCGTGATGCGAAGGTTGCGGCCTTGCAGGTTACCCCGGTGCACTATCTCTTCCGGCCCGATGACGATTCGATGGTTGAGCATTTCAGGGCGATCACCGCCGAAACCGGCATGCCGGTCATAATCTATAACGTCGTGCCCTGGACCTATCTGTCGCCGAAATTGCTCACGCGCATCATGACGGAGGTGCCCATGGTGATCGGCGTGAAGCAGAGCGCCGGCGACTTGAAGCTCTTCGCCGATCTGATGATGATGGCGCCGAATAAGCTGATTTACAGCGCGGTCGATGCCTTGATGTACCCGTCCTATGTGCTGGGCGCGCACGGATCCATCGCTGCGATCCTATCGGCGGCGCCGCATGCGTCCGTGGAGCTGTGGGACGCCGTCCGCGCCGGCGACCATAAGAAGGCGCTGGGACTGCATCAAAAGTTACTGGTGCTCTGGAACGCGGCAGTTTCCGACAATCTTCCCGCCTGCACGCGCTACGCGCAGTCGCTCCAAGGCTTGCCGCAGACATGGTCGCGCGCGCCCATGCCTTCGGCGACGTCCGCTCAGCAGTCGGCAATCAAGGCGGCGCTGAATGATCTCAATGCCCTCGGAACCAAGAGTCATGCAGCCGAGTGAGGCCTTGGCGGCAAAAATGTTGGTCGTGCAAGCGCCGCGCTGACTTGGCGCCCAGGCAACCCTGCGGCGCCAGGCCATGAAGAGATCTGTGAGCGATTCGGTCGACCGGGTTGTCTCTGCCGGCGGTCATTGAATCTGACCCCATCACGTCGCGGAACCAAACCTCGACTGGCGCGACCAGGCGTAGAGCGCGTCCGGCTCGCGCTCCTCGTTGCCGCCGCCATCCGTCGTCGCGACGCGCGCGAAGGCGCGCGCCTCGTAGAAGCGGATGGCCTTGGTGTTGCGCTGGAACACCCAGAGCTTCAACTCGCCATGAGCCGCCATGGCCTTGGCGAGCAGCGCCGAGCCGAGGCCGCGTCCGTGATGGGCCGGATCGACGTAGAGATGGTCCACCCAGCCCGGTCGGAAGGCGCAAAATCCGACGATGCGGTCGCGCGCGGCGACCCAGACTTCGCACGCGGCGAAGACGCGCTCCCTGAAGAACACGAGGTCCTCCGCCGGCGTGTGCAGCACCGGCAGGTACGGCAGCGCCGCTTGTCGTGTCGCGCGGTTCAGGCGCGCGATCTCGCCGCTATCGGCTGGCCAGGCCTGCCGCAGCGTGATGCCCGCGGCCGGCATCGTCAGCCGGCGAGCAGCTTGCCGTAGCGCACGCGGTCCGCGACGCGGCCGTCGAGCACGACATAGCGGCGCATCCGCACCTCCTCGGCAAAGCCCAGCCGTTCGGCGAAGCGCCGGCCGCGGGTGTTGTGCGCCTGCGCCGCGCTGCTCAGGCGATCGACGCCGCGTTCGCGCGCCCATGCCTCGAGCATCGCCGCCAGCCGGCGGCCGATGCCGTGCCCCCATTAGGCGCGCAGCACGCCGACGCCGACCCAGGAATCATGCGCCATGCGGTACAGCGGCTCGACCCAGGCGCCGCCGTGGCCGACGATGCGGGCCGGCTCGCCCTGCCGCTCGATCGCGGCGACGATCTCGTGGCGATGCGGGTTGCCGTCGGCCTCGGCGAGATTCTTCGCCAGCCGCTCGACCGCCAGCCGCTCGGCCGGGCGCTTCATCATGAACGGCGTCTCGGCGAGCATCGCGCCTTCCCAGGTCCACAGCGCGGCCGCGTCCTCCGGGCGCAGCGGCCGGAAGATCACTTGGTCGATGTCCGGTGGCGGCGCCAGACGGGGGAGATCGACCGGCTTGCAGCGCGGCGCATCGTCGGCGGCGAGCAGCATCCCCATCCAATGATGCTGGCGCCAGCTGCCGTTGATCGCGACCGCGTGCGGGATCGTGCCCTCGACGACGAAGCCGTGCTTGAGATAGAGGGGAAGGGCGCGCGGGTTCTGCGTGTCGACGCGCAATTCCATCCGCCACATGTCGTGGGCGCGGGCCCAGGCTTCGATTGCGGCGAGCATCTGCTTGGCGATGCCCTGGCCCCAATGCGCGGCGCGCACGCCGACGACGCCGATGAACAGCACGCCGCGATTGCGCTCGAACCAGCCGGCGAAGGCGCCGACATAGCCGACGATCTCGCCGTCGCGCAATGCGAGCATGTAGACCGCCGCCCGGCGCTCCCGCCATTCGCGCAGCTGTTGCGCGGCGCGATCGGCCCAGGGCGGCCGCTCGCCCGGCACGCCGAGGAAGTCGGTTTCGGCGTCGATCGCCGCGATGGTACGGACCAGCGCCGGGCCGTCGTCCGGCCGCGCCTCGCGGATATCGATCCGCCGGTCCTGCTCTGTCCTGCCGAT
>JACQDQ010000053.1 GCA_016201015.1 Pseudomonadota bacterium
CCGACCTCGCCAAGGATCTGCGTGCCCGCCAGACCGCCGACCGGCTGCCCGTGCTGACGTCACTCAGCTTGTGCATCTTGGCCGCGCGCGCCGCCGGCTTGCCGATTCTCGATGGCGTACATCTCGATCTCAACGACGACGCCGGGTTTGCCGCAGCGGCGAAACAAGGCGCGGAGCTCGGTTTCGACGGTAAGACCCTGATCCACCCCAAGACCATCGCCGCCGCGAACGCCGCCTTCGGCCCGACGCCCGACGAGATCGCCTGGTCGCGGCGGATTATCGCCGCGCATTCGGCAGCCGAGGCGAAGGGCGAGGGTGTGACTGTCGTCGACGGCAAGCTGATCGAGCATCTGCACGTGGTCAGCGCCAAGCGCACGGTCGCCTTGGCCGAGGCAATCACCGCCCGCGCGGCTGGCTGAGCCGCGCGATCCGCGCCGCGGTCCAGCGGAGCTTCGAATACTAACGTGCGGCAAAACCCGACGGCACCCCGGCCTGGGCCGCAGATGAGCCTTGCGTCTCGGTAGAACTCCTTGAACGGATTGACTGTTTCTGGCGATCCCGGGTCGGCGCCGACCACCGCAAATGGACCGCGAGACAGCCGCGGCAATGCCGCAATTATCCGCGGAAAAGCTCGGGCGACGCGGGATCGGAAGGTCCCGCCGCGGCGCCTGATTGCACGGTTCGGATCGCCTGCCAAGGCAGCTGGAACACCAGCGTTTGAGCCAAAATTCTTGTTTCTCACAAAATCTGGTTGTTGCCTGCGGGTGTGTGTGATAGGCACGATTCTGTCAGGTGTGCTGGACCGAATCTTAAACACCGGGCGTCAGGCTGCGCTGGACCGCGGATTTGACGCTTTAGTCCTCCGGGCGAGGACACTTGAACCTTGTGCCGATGGCGATGCCGGCGAGAATCTCTCTCGCCGGCATCGCAATTTTGCGGAACCGGCACAAGAACAATAAATCAGCAAGTACAGAGTCTAGAAAAAATGAGAGGCGTCAGGCGCGCTGGACCGAGATCCGACGCTTAAGTGTCCGGGCGGGACACATACCTGACGCCTCAGGAACCGTTGCCGGCTCCCGACTCGCGCGAACCCAGGGTTCCCCTACGTAACCAGCGGTGCTCCTGGCCGAGCACATCTGGGCGACGCAGCGGCGGGATCTTTCGACCCCGAACCCGAAGAAGTCCCGCAGCCCGCACTCAACTTCAACTCTGACCGAGCGCAACCGCGATGTTGCCATCCCACCGGTCCGCATAGCCGGAGCGCCCCGTCCCGGTGCCGCCCCCGTCACCACCCGAACCAGCATCCTCCGAAGAGGACAGCCGCTCCGCCCAGGCCGAACCTGCGCGCGGACCCTCGAGGCTTCTGCCCGACCTGCCCCCTTCCGGGAAAGGAGCCTCACCGGGATGAACGGCCCGATCTTTTGAACCGGGCACGTCCCAGAGGCGCTGCTTCCATCGTCTGCCGCCACCGCCCCTTGCAAGGCAGGCGCCCTCCCGGGCGTTCGGGCGGCTGTTGCGAGTTGGACCGCGTTTCCTCCGTCGCTCTCGCGAGCCGAACAAAGGATCGCAAAAGACCCAGGTCGAGGCAATAATAATCGCCAAGTAAACGCGAAAATTCTGTTGATAAAACACAGCGATCTTCACAAATCACCCACATATTATGCACCAAGTTTTCCACAGACATTTTTCAGATATCAATGAAGGCCGGCTATCGCCATGATTTTCCGCAGGGGCGGCCGGCGCCCATCGCCACCGTGGCCGTTGACGGCAGCCCCATGGCCGGTCTAAACCGGATACGCATCGCACGTATCCGTTGGCCCGGCGCCGTCTGCTCATAGATGAGGTGACGGCGTCGGCCGGTTGCAGACAACCGTACGCCAACCAGCACCAAGAGGCGCCATGCCGTCCGATCCGCCGGCTGCAGCCGGGTCCCCGAGCAGCCGACCGCTCTCACCACATCTTCAGATCTACAAGCCGCAGCTCACGTCGGTCCTGTCGATCACCCATCGCTTGACTGGAATTGCATTGGCGGTGGGAACGCTGTTGCTCGTGTGGTGGCTGGTGGCGGCGGCGGTCGGTCCGCGCGCCTTCTGGAACGTGCAGCAATTTCTGCGAAGCTGGATCGGCTACCTATTCCTGTTCGGTTGGAGCGTCGCGCTGTTCTACCACCTGGCGAACGGCGTCCGACATCTGATCTGGGACGCGGGCTATGGTTTTGAGCTCAAGACAGTCTATCTGACGGGCTGGACTGTCGTCGCAGCGACGGTCGCGCTCACCGTCCTTGCCTGGTTGCTTGCCCTGTTCTTCATCGGGGTCAATCCATGACCATGCAGACGCCCCTTGGTCGCGTGCGCGGACTTGGTTCCGCCAAGGAAGGCGTCACGCATTGGTGGGCGCAGCGGGTGACGGCCGTCGCGCTGGTCCCGCTGTCGCTATGGTTCGTCGCCTCGATCGTCCGCCTCGCCGGCGCCGATCACGCGCTCGTCCTCGCTTGGCTGGGCTCGCCGTTGTCGGCGGCGATGATGATTCTCGTCATCGTCGCCACGCTGCATCACGCCCAGCTCGGCCTGCAGGTCGTGATCGAAGACTATGTCCACCGCGAAGGCCTGAAGGTGGCTGCCATTCTTCTGATCAAAGGAACCGCCATCCTGCTGGCGACAGCCGCGATCGTCGCGATTTTGAAGATCGCCTTGAGGAGTTGACAGAGCGATGCCTGACGCCTCGCCAACGACCGCGCGCGCAGCCCCGGCCTATCAGGTCGTCGACCACAGCTACGACGTGATCGTCGTCGGCGCCGGCGGCGCCGGCCTGCGCGCGACCATGGGCATGGCCACCGCCGGACTCAAGACGGCCTGCATCACCAAGGTCTTCCCGACGCGCAGCCACACTGTGGCGGCGCAGGGCGGCATTTCCGCGGCGCTCGGCAACATGGGCGCGGACGACTGGCGCTGGCACATGTACGACACGGTCAAGGGCTCGGACTGGCTCGGCGACCAGGACGCCATCGAGTACATGTGCAAGGAGGCGATGCAAGCCATCATCGAGCTCGAGCATTACGGCGTGCCGTTCTCGCGCACGCCCGCGGGCAAGATCTATCAGCGGCCGTTCGGCGGCATGACGACCGAGTTCGGTAAGGGCATTGCGCAGCGCACCTGCGCCGCCGCCGACCGCACCGGCCACGCCATGCTGCACACGCTCTATCAGCAATCGCTCAAGAACGACGCCGAATTCTTCGTCGAATATTTCGCCCTCGATCTCATCATGGACGAGGACGGGTCATGCCGCGGGGTGACGGCGTGGAATCTCGCCGACGGCACCATCCATCGCTTCCGCGCGCACATGACGGTGCTGGCGACCGGCGGCTATGGGCGGACTTACTTCTCCTGTACCTCGGCCCACACCTGCACCGGCGACGGCAACGCGATGGCGCTGCGCGCCGGCCTGCCGCTGCAGGACATGGAATTCATTCAGTTCCACCCGACCGGCATCTACGGCGCCGGCTGCCTGATTACCGAGGGCGCGCGCGGCGAGGGCGGCTATGTCACCAACTCCGAGGGCGAGCGCTTCATGGAACGCTATGCGCCCTCCGCCAAGGACCTTGCCTCACGCGACGTCGTCTCGCGCTCGATGACGATCGAAATTCGCGAGGGCCGCGGGGTGGGGCCGAGCAAGGACCACATTCACCTGCATCTCGAGCATCTCGATCCACAGCTTTTGCACGAGCGTCTGCCCGGCATTTCGGAAACCGCGAAGATCTTCGCCGGGGTCGACGTGACGCGAGAGCCGATCCCGGTGCTGCCGACCGCCCATTACAACATGGGCGGCGTGCCGACCAACTATCACGGCGAGGTCGTTACGCTGAAGAACGGCAACCCGAATGCCGTCGTGCCCGGCCTCATGGCGATCGGCGAGGCCGCCTGCGTCTCGGTGCACGGCGCCAACCGCCTCGGCTCCAACTCGCTTCTCGACCTCGTCGTCTTCGGCCGCGCCGCGGCGCTGCGCTGCGCCGATCTGGTCGAGCCCGGCGAATCGCACAAGCCGCTGGCCCGCGACGCCGGCGACGCGGCGCTGTCGCGCTTCGATCGTCTGCGCCATGCCAAGGGCGGCACGCCGACCGCGGCGCTGCGGCTGGAGATGCAGCGGACCATGCAGAACAACTGCGCCGTCTTCCGCACCGCGGCAGTGCTCAAGGAAGGGCTGCAGCTCATCGAGAAGACTTGGAAAAAGAGCGAGGATGTCCGCGTTGCCGATCGCTCGTTGATCTGGAACTCCGACCTCGTCGAGACGCTCGAATATGAGAACCTCATCGCCCAGGCCGTCGTCGCACTGCACTCCGCGCACGCCCGCCAGGAAAGCCGCGGCGCGCATGCGCGCGAGGATTTTCCCAAGCGCGATGACGAGAACTGGATGAAGCACAGTGTCGCCTGGCTTGCGTCGACCGGCGAGGTGCGGCTCGGCTACCGGCCGGTTCACCTGAACACGTTGACCAACGAAGTCGAGTCCTTCCCGCCCAAGGCGCGGGTCTACTAGGCCGGAAGTAAAGACAGGAAAGAGACGACGCATATGGCGGAGTTTTCCCTTCCATCCAACTCGCGCGTCGGCAGCGGCAAGAACTTTCCGGCGGCCGGCGCCAAGCGGCCGCGAACCTTCAACATTTATCGCTGGGATCCGGACGGCAGCGCCAATCCGCGCCTGGACGCCTATACGATCGATCTCGATGCCTGCGGGCCGATGGTGCTCGACGCCCTGATCAAGATCAAAAATGAAGTCGACTCGACCCTTACGTTTCGTCGCTCGTGCCGCGAAGGCATTTGCGGCTCCTGCGCGATGAACATCGACGGCACGAATACGTTGGCCTGCACCAAGGCGATCGATGACTGCGCTACGGAGGTGAAGATCTATCCCCTCCCCCACATGCCGGTGGTCAAGGACCTGGTGCCCGATCTGACGCAGGCCTATGCGCAGCTGCGTTCGATCGAGCCCTGGCTCAAGGCCGACACGCCGCCGCCGCCCGATCGCGAGCGCCCGCAGTCGCTGGAGGAACGCGCCAAGCTCGACGGGCTGTGGGAGTGCATCCTGTGCTTCTGCTGCACGACAAGCTGCCCCAGCTATTGGTGGAACGGTGAGCGCTATCTCGGGCCGGCCGTGCTGCTGCAGGCCTATCGCTGGATCGCCGATTCGCGCGACGAGGCGACCGGCGAGCGGCTCGATGCGCTGGAGGACCCGTTCCGCCTCTATCGCTGCCACACCATCATGAACTGCACCAAGACCTGCCCCAAGAACCTGAATCCCGCCAAGGCCATCGCAGAGATCAAGAAGCTGATGGTGGCGCGGCGGTAGGCCTCTCGCCGTAGGGCCTCGGCATTATGGCATCTCGTGGTTATCAAACGTCATGGGTCGCGGTGGCGCTCGTCTGCCTAGCGACGCTGGAGTCGCTTGCCGCGCTCGCGGACGACATTCTGACGCCCGAGGCCGCC
>JACQDQ010000067.1 GCA_016201015.1 Pseudomonadota bacterium
GGCGTGGACGATCGTCTTGCCCATCGCCGCGAGGATCGGCTGGGCGCGGGCGAAGGCGACGTCGGCGCCGCCGACCATGAAGGTGAGCGTGCCGGCTTCGGCGCCGGCGACCCCGCCCGAGACCGGCGCATCGACCATGTCGAGGCCGGCCTTGGCGGCAGCGGCGCCGACCGCCCGCGCCGTCTCAACGTCGATGGTCGAGCCGTCGATCAGCAGCGTGCCCGTGGTCGCCGCCGCGACGACGCCACCCGCGCCGAGATAGACATCGCGTACATGCTCGCCGGCCGGCAACATGGTGACGACGACCTCGACAGCCTTCGCCGCGTCGGCCGGACTCGCGGCTATGCCGGCGCCGGCGCCGGCGGCCGCGTCGAGCGATGCCTTCGCGACGTCGAACGCTTTCACCTTGTGCCCGGCCTTGATGAGGTTGCGCGCCATCGGCCCGCCCATGTTGCCGAGTCCGATGAAACCGATCTGAGCCATTCCCGCCTCCCGTTTTTCCGCTATTCGACGAATGTGAGATCGCGCGCGCCGAGCGGCGCGAAACACGCTTCGACCATCGCCTCGGATACCGCCTCGAGGCGGTCCGGCCGCCACTGCGGCTGGTTGTCTTTGTCGACCAGCACCGCGCGCACGCCTTCGAAGAAATCGCTGGCCGCCATGAAGTGCTGCGACAGGCGGTACTCCATCGCCATACAGTCCTCGAAGTCGAGCCGCGCGCCGGTGCGAATCTGTCGATGCGTCACCTTGAGACTGAGCGGCGCCTTGTGCAGCAACGTGGCGCGGGTCGCCGCCGCCCATTCGCCGCCCGCGCGCGCGAGCGCGTCGACGATCGCCTCGACGCTGTCGGCGGCGAAGCAGCGATCGATCATCGCGCGGTGCGCAGCGAGCGGGGCCGCTCCCGGATTGTCGGTCAAAGCCGCCAGCGGACGCTCGCTGGGGTCGCGCTCAAGCGCCGCGGCGAGCTCATCCAACCGCGCATGCGGCGCGTAGTGCGTGGCGAGGCCGGCGTAGATCAAATCCGCCGCCTTGATCCGCGCGCCGGTCAGGGCGAGATACATGCCGATCGCACCGGGACAGCGCGACAGAAAGTAGCTGCCGCCAACGTCGGGAAAGAAGCCGATGCCGGTTTCCGGCATGGCCAACAGGGCGCGCTCGGTGACCACGCGGGTGCGGCCGTTGATCGACACGCCGACGCCGCCGCCCATGACGATGCCGTCGATCAGCGAGATGTAGGGCTTGGGGTAGCGATGGATGCGGCGGTTGAAACGGTATTCGTCGAAGAAAAATATCTCGGTCACGCGATCGCCGCTGAGCTTCGCGTCGTAGAGCGAGCGAATGTCGCCGCCGGCGCAGAAGGCACGGTCGCCGGCCCCGGCCAGCACCACGGCGGCGATCGCCGGGTCGCTCGCCCACGCCGCAAGCCAGCGGTCGAGCTGATGAATCATCGCCAGGGTCAGCGCGTTCAGCGCCTTCGGCCGGTTGAGCACGACACGCGCGAGGCCGCCGTGCATTTCGGCGAAAATGTCGGCGTTGTTCACAATGTCTTGCATGGCCGGCTTGGACGCCACGCAGCCGATGGGGGGCAAGGATCGGTCTGTCGGTCGTCGGTAAGGGCGAATTTCATTGCAAGGTCGTGCACCCAGTGACGCGGCCTGATGTACGGCCCGGCGTGCGGCCCTGTCAACGTGGACCGGCGCCAAGTCTCTGCGCAAAAAAGCAGAAACCCCGCTATAGGCCCAGGGGCCAGCGGGGTTTCCATTTGCGGGACCTCTCGGGTCCCAGTCCGGCACTAAGTCCGGACTTTAAGACTCACCGAAAATCCGAAGACTTTCGGGCCAAACTATCAACTTGTCAGAACGTTCTCCAACTGGCCCGGTGGGGTCATGCTTTTTAGGCACCCTCCTGCTAGAGCCTTGGTTCTTTCGCCATGCGGCCACCGTGTTTTCGCACGATCCGCATTGCGAGAGCACATTATACATGATTCCGCGCCAACGGCAATTCAAGAGGGTGTGCGCTTGCGCGTCGCGAGTGTTGCGGCAATATTGGCCCCAACGACGCGAAGCCACCGCAACGACATGAGCCGAGCGAACGCATGACCGACATTCCCGCGAATTGGGGCGCCTATCCGCGCACGCGTCTGCGCCGCAACCGCCGCGATGCGTGGTCGCGGGCGATGGTACGAGAGAACGCTCTCTCGCCCGCCGACCTCATCTGGCCGCTCTTCGTGCAGGCGGGCAAAGGCAAACGCACGGCGATTCCGTCGATGCCGGGTGTCGCGCGGCTGTCGGTCGATCAGGTGGTGGTCGAGGCGCGCAAGGCGGCGAAACTCGGCATCCCCTGCGTCGCGCTTTTCCCGCAGACGCCGGCTGCGCTCAAGACGGAAGAGGGCGACGAGGCGCTCAACCCCGACAATCTGGTCTGTCGCGCCACGCGCGCGGTGAAGAAGGCGGTGCCGCAGATCGGCGTGCTATGCGACGCGGCGCTCGATCCCTTCACCAGCCACGGCCATGATGGCGTGATCCGCGACGGCTACGTGGTCAACGACGAGACGGTGCAGTTGCTGGCGCGCCAGGCAGTGATGCAGGCCGAGGCCGGCTGCGACATCATCGCGCCCTCGGACATGATGGACGGCCGGGTCGGCGCGATCCGCGACGCGCTCGACGGCGCGGGCCACGAGCAGGTGCTAATCCTGTCCTACGCCGCGAAATACGCCTCGGGCTTCTACGGGCCGTTCCGCGACGCGATCGGCTCCAAGACC
>JACQDQ010000113.1 GCA_016201015.1 Pseudomonadota bacterium
CGGGCCGCTACGGCGTGCCATGGACTTTCTCCGTTTGTGGATTTCGACGACTCCGCAAACCAGATCGTTCCTTATTAGAGAATCATGCCGATAGCAAACAAGTAGTACGTGTGTCGAGGAACCGCACCATTTGCGACACTTCGGCGATCTACTAGAACACCCTCTCGACATCGCCGTCCATCTCGCCGATCATGGGGAAGGAGGTACCATGAAGATCATGGTTATGGGGGCCGGCCTGGTCGGCGTCGCTTCGGCCTATTATCTCAACAAGGACGGGCACGAGGTGACGGTGGTCGACCGCCAGCCCACCGCCGCCAATGAGACGAGCTTCGCCAATGCCGGCCTGGTGGCGCCGAGCCACGCCTATACCTGGTCCTCGCCGCGGGCGCCGAAGATCCTGCTGAAATCGCTGTTCCGCGACGATCAGTCGCTGCGCCTGCGCCTCAACGCCGATCCCCACATGTGGGCGTGGTGCCTGCAGTTCCTGCGCAACTGCACGGCCGAGCGCACGCGCATCAACACCGGGCGCAAGCTCAAGCTGTGCCTCTACTCGCAGGCCTTGCTCAAGGAGGTGACGGCGGAGACCGGCGTCGCCTATGACCGCAACGATCGCGGTCTGCTCTATTTCTACCGCGATCGCGAATCCTTCGCCCGCGGCACGGCGGCGATCAAGATTCTGACCGATGGCGGGCTCGAGCTGCGCGTCATCGATCGCGAGGAGGTCTGCCGCATCGAGCCGGCGCTGGCGCCGGGCAAGGACAAGATCGCCGGTGGCGTCTATGCGCCCACCGACGGCAGCGGCGACGCCAACAAGTTCGCGCTGGGGCTGGCGGATGTGTGCGCCAAGCGCGGCGTCGCGTTCCGCTACGGCACGGCGATCACGGGCATCCGCACGGATGGCGACCGCATCGCCGGGATCGGCACCGCGCAGGGCGAGCTGACGGCCGATGCCTATGTCATGGCGCTCGGCTCCTATGCGCCGATCCTGGCGCGGCCGATCGGCGTGAAACTGCCGGTCTATCCGGTCAAGGGCTACTCCGTGACCCTGCCGATCGACGGCAGCAATCAGGCGCCGACGGTCGGCGGCGTCGACGAGGACAATCTGCTGGCTTGGTCGCGGCTCGGCGACCGGCTGCGCCTGACTGCCACCGCCGATTTCGCCGGCTACGACACCGCGCATAAGCCGGCGGATTTCCGCCATATGCTGGACCGCGCGCGCGGCCTGTTCCCGCGGGGTGCGAACTACAGCAAGCCGCGCTATTGGGCGGGCCTCAGGCCGATGACGCCGAACGGGACGCCGATCTTCGGCCGCGCCCGCTACCGCAACTTCTACGTCAATGCCGGCCAAGGCCATATGGGCTGGACCATGTCCTGCGGCTCCGGCAGCATCATCGCCGCGCTGATCGCAGGCCGGCCGGCCGATATCGACCTCACCGGCATGACCTACGCCAGCGCCTGAACCCATGAGGGCCCGATGACCGACATCATCGATCGCGACCGCAGTGGCGCGCCGCGCGGCGATCGGCCTGGTGGTGCTCGCCACCGACCAGACGATCGAGCATGAATGGCGCAGGCTGCTGGCGGTCGACGGCGTCGCCCTCTACGAGTCGCGCCTGATGAATTCGTCGACCATCACGCCGGAGACCCTGAAGGCGATGGAAGGCGAGATCGCTGGCGCGACCGGCTTGATCCTGCCCGGCTGCAGGCTCGACGTGGTCGGCTATGCCTGCACCTCGGGCACCATGGTGATCGGCGAGGAGCGCGTCTTCGAGCTGATCCGCCAGGCGCGGCCGGGCATCGCCTGCACCACGCCGATCACCGCGGCGCTGGCGGGCTTGCTGGCGCTGGGCGCGCGGCGCATCGCGCTGCTCACGCCCTATGTCGATGCGATCAACCAGATGATGCGGCGCTATATCGAGGCGCGCGGCATCGCCGTCACGGCGATGGGCTCGTTCAACCACGAGGACGACACCGAGGTGGCGCGTATTTCGCCTGCGTCGATCCGCGAGGCGGCGATCGATCTCGCGCGCAACGACGCGGTCGACGCGGTGTTCGTGTCGTGCACGTCACTGCGTCTCGCCGAGCAGGTCGAGGCGCTGGAGCGCGAGACCGGCAAGCCTGTCACTTCCAGCAATCACGCCATGGCCTGGCACGCCTTGCGCCTCGCCGGCGTCGCCGACAAGCTGCCGGATCGCGGACGGCTGTTTCGTATCTAGCATTGAACGGGAGGGGCGGGAATCCCGTGCCGTCCGGGCTGGTCAGGAGATCGGCCTCTATTCGAGAATCGCGGTGAGCAGCAGCGCGGCGAGCACGAGCACGCCGTAGAAGATGACGACGCTCGCCAGTACGAACAGCACGTTGCCGAGCCGCACCAGGTTGCGCGCCCGCCGCTCGGTATCGACGCGCCACTCCGGACGGCGCTCGGGGCCGGCCACCAGGCACACGTAATACTTACCGAACGGCAGCTTGAACGACACGCGGATGTCGACCGGATGGGCCGTCCATGGCCGGTTGCGCGCGGCGGCGATGATCGCCTGCTTGTCCTCCGGCCCGAGCTTGGCGTGCACCTCGTCGGGCAGACGCGCCATCAGCCAGTCTGCGTCGCTGCCAGGTTGGTCTTTGGCAGGATCAGGCGGCAACGACATCTTGTTGTTCTCCCCCCGACTCGACGCTGCCAGCCTCCCGTTCCGGCGCGGCAAAGTCAAGCGTGGTCGATACTTAGGGAGGTTCGGCGAGCGTTTGAGGCTGCCGCGATCGATCGCCGGCATGATCCCTCCCGTCAACAGACGTAGGCGGTGACCGTCAATCCGACCTTACGGCGTCGCCAGGAACACCTGGCCCTTGGCGATCTCCCCGGTCACCGCGCGGCGCGGGCCGAACTCGATGGCGTAGGTGGTGTAGCCGAAATCGGCGAAGAATTTGACCGCGTCCATCAGCTCGAGGTCCTGGCGATGCCAGTAGCTCGGCTCGTAGAGAAAGAACACCTTCGGCCGGAACTTGGCGATGGTCTCGCGGCCGCCCTGCAGCACGTTCCATTCCTCGCCCTGGGCGAGCAGCTTGATGGCGTCGAGTCGCGGCACCGGATTGCGGGCGATGAAATCGTCGAGCGACAGCACCTCGACCTCGATCGCCGAGGTGTCGGCGCCGACATTCTCCGCATAGAAGCTGGCATTGGCATAATTGCCGCTCGCCTCATCATGCATGAAGAATTTGCGCCGCTCGGAGCGCGCCGACAGCGCCGCCTGGTGGGTCTCGGCGAAGCCGAAGCCGTTGAGCCGCAGATTGCCGACGAGCCGGCCATGCGGGTGCGGGTCGGGCTCGAAGCACACCACCCGCCCGGTCGGGCCGACGCGGTTGGCCATGATCACGCTGTGCATGCCGATATTGGCGCCGATGTCGAAGGCGACCTGACCCGGCCGCAGCACGCGGTTGAGCAGCTTGCTCACCTCCGGCCGGAAGGCGCCGTAGAAGAAGATGTACCACTCGAGGAAGGAGCTGGTGTCGATGTTGAGGACCAGGCCGTCGTCGTAGTCGACGAGGGTGCGGATCGGCCGGTCATTGCCCGGCGGGTAGACCAGGCGCAGCAGGCGATCGGTGCCCTTCGGGTGGCAACGCCGGGTCAGGCGGGCGAGCGCCTGGATCAGGCTGGGCGGCAGGAGCGCGGCGTCGGGCATGGCGTCGTCGGTGCGACCGGCATCTTGGGCGGCAGGGTGGGAAGCCCACGTATCGGCCGATCGGATCGGCCTGTCAATAACGGGATCGGCGGCATTCTATTCCGCCTATTTCGCCGCCGGATCGCTGGCCGCGATGGATGAAATCGGGTAGCTTGGCGTCGACTCGCAGGGCGTCGGCAACCGCCCGGCGGTCGGCGCAGGGAGGAACGGGAGAAACCCGGATGTCGCCGCGGGAAGACAGCCGAAAATCCGAGCGTATCGCCGAGGTGGCCGCGCTGGCGCGGCGGCGGCTGGCCGCCGATCAGCGCGACGCGGCGGAGGCGTTCCTGCACCGCGTCTACGCCAACGTGGCGGCCGAAGACCTGCTCGAACGCCGGGTCGAGGATCTTTACGGGGCCGGCGTGGCGCTGTGGCAGTTCGGGCGCACGCGCAGCGCCGGCCAGGCCAAGATCCGGGTCTACACGCCGCGCCTGGCCGAGCATGGCTGGGCCTCGCTGCACACGGTCATCGAGATCGTCAACGACGACATGCCGTTCCTCGTCGACTCCGTGACGACCGAGCTCAACCGGCGCGACCTTGCAGTGCATCTCGTCATCCATCCGGTGGTCAAGATCGCGCGCGACCACACGGGGACGGCCAAGGGCCTGGCGCCGGACGGCCAACCCGAGTCGTTCATGCATATCGAGATCGACGCCCAGAGCGATGCGGAGACGCTGGCCGGCATTCAAAGCGGCATCGCCGCGGTGCTCGCCGACGTGCGCGCGGCGGTCGCCGACTGGCGGGCGATGGTCGATCGGTTGCAGGCGGTGATTGCCGCTCTCGATCAGCAGCCGCCGCCGGTGCCGGCGGCCGAAGTGGCGAAGGAGCGCAACTTCCTCAAATGGATCGCCGCCAATAATTTCTCGTTCCTCGGCTTCCGCGAATACGAGTTTGCCGGCGAGGGCGGCGAGGCGCGCGCCAATGTGGTGCCGCGCCAGGGGCTGGGCCTCGCCCGCGACGACGGCTTCGTCATCTTCGACGGCCTGCGCAACCTCGCGGCGCTGCCGCCCGATGTGCAGGTCTTTGTGCGCGAGCCGCGCCTGCTCAAGATCGCCAAGGCCAACCGCCGTTCGACCGTGCACCGCCCGGCGCTTCTCGACACCATCGGCATCAAGAAGTTCGGCGCCAAGGGCGAGGTGATCGGCG
>JACQDQ010000114.1 GCA_016201015.1 Pseudomonadota bacterium
CAGGTCCAGCCGGACGTCCCCCTCGCCCCGCCGATCGCCGCGCCGCCGGCCGACACCGCACGCCCTGCCGCGCGGGTGCCGGCGCCGCGGAAAAGCCGGCCAGAGCCGACGACCGAACGGCTGCGTGGCCCGGAGGTTCGCAGCGTTCGTCTCGGCATGCGGCTCGATGAATTCAAGGCTGCTCTCGACGGCGAGATTGCCGAGTGGCGGCAGAGCTGGCGCGTCGAGAACGAGTCGGACCCCTATCTGCGGCGGCAGGTGAACGTCCGCCTGGCCGACCGCTCGCTTCTCGAAGCCGAATTCGTCTCAGCAATCGACGGCGCCGAACTCTATGTCGTGAGCTACCAGCAAGTCCTGCGCGATGGGCCGACGCCGGACGAGCTGATCCAGGCGCTCGAGGCGAAATACGGCAAACCGGATGCGATCAACCATCCGCAGGGCAGCACCGCCTATCGATCGACCTATGATCTGCCGAGCCGGGCCCAGCATGTCTTGGGTGCATTCATGAAGGTCTATTTCGATTTCGAGCGCGCCGAATCCGGGGGCCGAGCGCGGGTCGAGAACTTCCGTATCGTCATCAATGATGCCGGCTTCGGCGCTTTCGACGAAACCGCGATCTACGAGCATCGCCGGGCGGCGGAGCGGCGCGCCTACGAAACCAACAAGTCGGGTGCACCAAAATTCTAGCCGTGCTTTCCCACCCCTCCTCCCCACCAGATCGATGCTAAGAACGCCATGGCAAGACTGACGTCAAAGGATATCGTTCCGGGTCTGCGCTTCGAGCAGCGCGCGGGAGCCGTGTGGACGGTCGTGCGCATCATTACCTACACCGACAAGACCTCGCCGCATGTGCAGCTAGTCATGGAGCGCGACAAGACCACGCAAAAGACGATCTCGATTTCCGCCCTGCTCGAGCCGCGGCTATTCCGCAATCTCGATTAGCGGGCGACGCGCGGCGCGCGGGATACAACCAAGCGGCAAGGCGGAGCTAGCCAGGTCACCGCTTGGCCAACAGATTGGCACCGCGACGATATGCGTGCGTGTCGCGGCCGACCTCAAGGCGCGTCGATGTCGGTCGCTGGATCCGCCAGGCGTGCCCGGTACTTCGCGAGCTCTGCTTCCAACGCGGCGATCTTCCGGTCGCGGGTGTCGAGCGCCGCAGCGACATCGGCGGCCTCGAATCGCTGCGGTATGTGTTGCGGACAGTTCATGTCCCAAGCTGAGACTTTGAACAGGATCGCCTGCTCGGGAACGGCCTTGTAGCCCTCGGGCATCAATGTACGCAAGAGAGCAGGGTCGTCCTCGACGACACGCGCCTCGCCCCAGATCTTGATGCGCCGCTGATGGACATAGTCGATCAGGAAGAGAAAAGCTTTCGGGTTTTCGGCGAGATTGCCGAGCGTGATGTACTGGCGATTGCCGCGAAAATCCGCAAAACCAAGGGTGCGAGAGTCAAGCATGCGGATGAATCCGGGCGGGCCGCCGCGATGCTGAATGTAGGGCTGTCCTTCGGCATTGGCGGTGGCGAGGAAAACGCTCGTCTGGGCCGAGACGAAGGCGACGAGATCGCTGGTGATCTCGGTCTGCCAGCCGCGACTCTCCTCCATCCTCTTGTACGAGTCGCGAGACCCCTTCCGAGTTTGAATCGCTTTCACCGTGCTGGTGAAGGCGACATCGCTGGCGTAGTGCCTGTCTGACATGACCGCCTCCTAAAGACCCAGCGCGGTGAGACCGGGTTGATCATCGGGGCGGCGGCCGAGCGGCCAGCGAAACTTGCGATCCGACTCGGAAATGCGGAGATCGTTGATGCTAGCCTCACGGCGGCGCATCAACCCACTCTCGTCGAATTGCCACTGCTCGTTGCCGTGCGAGCGGTACCACTGCCCGCTGTCGTCGTGCCATTCATATGCGAAACGTACCGCGATCCTGTTGTCGGTGAAGGCCCAGACCTCCTTGATCAGGCGGTAGTCCAATTCGCGCTGCCATTTGCGCGTTAGAAGCGCCTCAATCGCGTCGCGGCCATCAACGAATTCCGCCCGGTTCCGCCAGCGGCTGTCTGGCGTGTATGCCAGCACCACGCGGGCAGGATCGCGGCTATTCCAGGCATCCTCTGCCATGCGCGCTTTCTGCGCTGCGGTTTCGGCGGTGAATGGCGGGACGGGCGGGCGGGTCATCTTGGACTCCAGAGCACAAAATCGCGGTCTTCGGTTGGGAGGATGCCGGCTGCGTCGCTCGCAGCCGGCAATTCCCGTGACGGGCATGGCTGTTCGTGCTCGTGGCGCTAAAGGTCCTTGACGGCCTTGTGCACGATCACGGTCCAGTTCCTGTCGGCCTTGGCGATGGCACCCGGCACGTCCTTTTCGAACGCGGCCACGATCTCCTCGTTGAGGTTCACGTAGAGCTTGCCGTTGACGATCTTCCAGAGGCGCGGATCGCCGTCGAACTTCTTGCCGAGCGCCGCCCCGTAAGCGCAGAAACCACCGTATTGGGGTTCGTACTTAGCGGGATTCGCCTTGAACGCGTCGAGGTTCTGCGGGCTGGAAAAGTAGTAGGCAACGCCGTTATGCGTGCCGGTGAACTTCGCGACGCCCTGCGTCGGCTTGCCGTCCGTGAAATACGCGACCGGATCGTAACCGCGCAGAGCCAAGGGGGCCCCGGCCGCCGTGATTCCGGCGCCGAAATTGATTTCGTCGGCGGCGCGAGCCGGCGCCATCGAGGTCATCGTCAGCGCGCCGAGGATCGCGAGCGTGGATAGCGGAAAAGCTTTGGCGATATTCATTTGGATGGTCCTTATTCGGTTGAGCGAAGCTGGGCGGGAGTGGGCGAGACTTCGATCGAGGCGGGAGTGGCGATGCGAGGCATCGAGTTGTCCTTCCTTCACATGTCGACTGGCCCAACGCCCGCCGCCGCAAAGAAGATGCTTCTTGCGCCGTGAAATGATAATCAACCTATTTGACATCAATTAATTGCGTATGCTGCAATAATATAATGGACCGTTTTGACACAGTTGCCGCCTTCGTTGCCGTCGCCGAGCTGAAAGGGTTCGCGCCGGCGGCCCGGCGCCTGGGGCTTTCCCCGTCCTCGGTCACGCGGCTCGTTGCGGCCCTGGAGGAGCGCCTTGGGATTCGTCTGCTCCAACGCACCACGCGTTCGGTGACGCTGACCGATGCCGGCGGGCGCTATCTCCAACGCTCGCGCCAGATCCTTTCCGATCTCGAGGAGGCCGATGAGTCGGCCCAAGCCGAGCGGGCGACGCCGACCGGCCGGTTCGTGGTATCGGCGCCGGCAGCGTTCGGGCGAATCCACGTCAGCCCCTTGATGTGCACTTACCTCGTGCGGCACCCGGGCGTGGTTGGCGAGCTGCTGCTTTCCGACCGAATCGTCAATCTCGTCGAGGATGGGGTCGATCTCGCCGTCCGTATCGGGCACCTTGCGGATTCAAGCCTCGTCGTGCGCAGGCTCGGCGAGACGCGCCGCGTCGTCGTTGCCTCGCCCGCCTATCTTGAGCGGCGCGGAATACCGGCGGCTCCGGGCGAGGTGACATCGCACGACGTCATTCAATTCTCGACGATCGGCGGGGCTGGGGATTGGCGCTTCGTCGGCAACGGGCGCGATGTGCGCGTGCCGGTAGCGCCGCGCTATATCACCAACAGCGCGGATGCTGCGATCTGGCACGCCGAGCACGACGGCGGATTGACCATGGTGCTCGCCTACCAGGCCGCAGAATCGATTCGCGCCAATCGATTGAAGATCGTGCTTGCCGAATTCGAGCCGCCGCCGCTTCCGATCCAGCTCGTCTATCCGACGTCTCGGCTTCTGTCCGCCAAAGTACGCGCGTTCATCGATACGGCAGTCGAGCTGTGCGACTGGCGTTTCAGCGACCTTTGAACGTGATTCGCGCCGGCGAAGAACCGCTTGATAAACGGGAACAACCGTCGCGCCTGGCGCACGAGCCGATGCGTGCCGTCGCGATCCTGGATATCGACGGGTAAACGAAGACGTTCAGCAGAAGGCCGAGTGTCTCGCCGGTCGTCGCGACCCGTGCTCTTTCGGCGGCTCTCGCGACTCGAGACGTTTTCGGATCGTTTCCTAATTCAGGAAACGGTCGAGCGTTCCCCAGAACAGCTTGGCCGAAATCGGTTTGGAAAGGAAGGCATCGCAGCCGCCCTGGCTGGCCATCCGTTCGCCCTTGAGCATCGCAAACGCGGTGACCGCGACGACGGGAATGTCCTTGAGTTCCGAATCCTGCTTGAGCCGCTGCGTGACTTCGAGGCCGGACACTTCCGGCAGCTCGATGTCCATTAGGATCAAGTCTGGCCGGTGGGTGCGCGCGAGAATGAGCGCATCGCGGCCGTCTCTGGCGTGCAACGTCGAGTAGCCTCGCACGCTCAGGAGATGGCTGAACAGCTTCATGTTCAGGTCGTTGTCCTCGACGATCAGGACCGTCTTGGCCATCGTGGCCCCCTCGCTAAGCCCGCGTGTCGGGTTCGACCAATACACTTGCTTGCACTCGCAATTAGTTTTTGCACGTCAAGCGGCGCGACGGTGGCGGACCGTCGCGCCGCTCGCCTGTTTGCCGAGTAGTCCGGTCCTACTAGACCGTCTTGAGCGAGGTCGAGGTCTTCTCGAACAGGCCCTTGATGTCGCCGCCGACGGCGATGACCGCGGCGATGATCGCGATGGCAATGGCGCCGGCGATCAGGCCGTACTCGATGGCCGTCACACCCTGCTTGTCACCGCGCAGGCGGCGCAACGTCGCCATCGCGGTGTCCTTGAGAGTCGCGGCAGTCACATAAAGCTTCAACATTGTCGTTCTCCTCTCGGCAGCCAGGCTGCCAGGCTTGGGTTCGCGTATGACCGCGACCCGGCAAATCGGCGGCGCCGGATCGCGATCAGTGGCGAGAACATACCGAAGACCGCCCTCCCTGTAAGTGACGCAGGTCACAACGGCGTGAGATCGATCCCGCGCAGAACCTAAAATGCCACGGACTTCAGGCTAACAGATTGATCGATAGAGGGAAGTGTCCGGATGACGTGATCGCAAACTTGTCACGGCGCGCCACAATTCAGTCCCCCGGTTCGTCGCGATCGGCTTAAAAATGCCACAATCGCCTTGGCGGCAATTCGGAATAGGCGACGAATCGACCCACTCTTAATGCGGCTCCGGGGTCCGTGACAGCAAGACGCATGCGGCATGGCGCGGCCCCATTCGCTTGCCGACCGTGCCCTCGACCAGAATGCGCGCCGCGTGGCGTTGGTCGACGGATTCGGCCAAGCCTGACAAATCGACGACGCCGTCCTTGGCTACCACGCGCCTACATCGCCTTTCTCCGGCCGCCTTGCCCGCGCGACTGCTCCGCATGCGGACGCTATTGCTGCGTGGCACGCCACCGCAGGAGCCTACCCGCATGAACGGCGCCGAGAGCCTGGTCCGCACGCTGATCAACAATGGTATCGACGTCTGTTTCACCAACCACGGCACATCGGAAATGCACTTCGTTGCCGCGCTCGATCGCGTGCCCGGAATGCGCTGCGTGCTTGGCCTGTTCGAGGGCGTGGTCACCGGCGCCGCCGACGGCTACGCGAGAATGGCGGAAAAGCCGGCCGCCACGCTGCTCCATCTCGGTCCGGGGCTTGGCAACGGCCTGGCCAATCTGCACAACGCGCGACGGGCAAACACGCCGATCGTCAACATTGTCGGCGAGCATGCGACCTATCACCGCGCCTTCGATGCGCCGCTCACCGCCGACATCGAAGGCATCGCGCGGCCGGTGTCGGCCTGGCTGCGAACCTCGCCGGACGCGCGTGCCGTAGCCGGCGACGGCGCGGCGGCGATCGCGGCGGCGCGGGCGGCACCCGGCCACATCGCCACGCTGATCCTGCCGGCGGATACGGCGTGGAATGACGCGGACGGGCCGGCGGAAGCGCCGGCGCCGGCGGCGGCGACCAAGGTTTCCGCCGCGGCGGTAGCCGCGGCGGCCAAGGCTCTACGCTCGGGCCAGCCGGCGCTTCTCCTGCTGTCGGGAACGGCCTTGCGCCGCGAAGCGCTGACCGCAGCAAGCCGCGTCGCCGGCAAGATCGGTGCGCGTATCATGTCGCAGACGTCGAACGCGCGGGTCGAGCGCGGCGCCGGCCGGGTTGCCGCGCCGCGCGTGCCCTACCCCGTCGAGCATGCGCTTGCCGTGTTCAAGGATGTGCGCACGCTAATCCTGGTCGGCGCCAAGGAGCCGGTGGCGTTCTTTGCCTATCCCGGCAAGCCAAGCCGCTTCGCGCGCGAGGACTGCGAGATTCTCACCCTGGCGACGCCGGCCGAAGATACGCGGCACGCCCTTGAGTGGCTGGCCGACGAACTTGGGGCGAATGGCGCCGCGCCGTCGCCCGAGCCGCGAGTCCGGCTCGCCCCGCCCGCAGGCAAGCTGACGGTAGAAGCGATCGGCGCGGCGATCGGCGCGCTGCTGCCGGAAAACGCGATCATCTGCGACGAATCGGTCACCTCCGGCCGCGGGTTTCACGAACAGACCAAGGGCGCGGCGCCGCACGACTATCTGCAGCTCACCGGCGGCTCGATCGGCCTCGGCCTGCCGCTGGCGACCGGTGCGGCCGTCGCCTGCCCCGACCGCAAGGTGCTGAGCCTCGAAGGCGACTGCAGCGGCATGTACACGCTGCAGGCCCTGTGGACGCAGGCGCGCGAGCGGCTGGATGTCGTCACGGTGATCTTCGCCAACCGCTCTTACGCGATCCTGCGTCACGAGCTGACGCAGGTCGGCGCCAAGAATCCTGGCCGCACCGCGCTCGACATGCTGAGCCTCGACAACCCGGCGCTCGACTGGGTGGCAATGGCGCGCGGCATGGGCGTCGCCGGCGGTCGCGCGACGACGGCCGACGAATTCGTCAAGCTGCTGTCGCATGGATTCTCCGCGCGCGGACCGTTCCTCATCGAGGCGGCGATTTGAGGGGGAATGATGCCGCCTGATTGGCTCCAGAAAAATTTCGACTTCACCGGCCGCCGCGTGCTGGTGACCGGCGCTGCCGGCGGGCTGGGTCAGGCGCTGGCCCGCGCTTTCGCCGCAACGGGCGCGTCGATGGTCCTCGCCGACATCGACGGTGACAGGCTCGCTGCCTTTGCGCGCGAGCTTGACGGCGACATTGCCTGCCATCGCTTTGATCAGGGCGATCTCGCCTCGATTGCCGCGCTCGCCGACGCGGTGGGCGCAATTGACGTGCTGCTCAACAACGCCGGCATCATCCTGGTCAAGCCGCTGCTCGAGACATCGCCGGAAGAGATGCGGCGCGTCATGGACGTGAACCTGGTCGGGCCGATGGCGCTCGCCCGCCATCTTGCCGTCGGCATGACGGCGCGCGGCCGCGGCGTCATCATCAATATCAGCTCGCAGCTCGCCTTCTGCGGCGCCGAGGGCCGCGCGGTCTACGCCGCGGCCAAGGCTGGGCTGGCACAGTTCACCAAATCCGCCGCGGTCGAATGGGGTCGCAGCGGCGTGCGCGTCGTGGCGATCGCGCCGGGCCGCCTGCTGACGACGATGACGACGTTCCTCGGCAAGGACGAGGCCGCGTTCGAGGCCGGCATCGCGCGCGTGCCGGTGGGGCGCTACGGCACCCCCGAGGAGATCGCCAAGCTCGCCGTATTTCTGGCCTCGCCGGCGGCCGACTACGTCGTCGGCGAGACGGTCATCGCCGATGGGGGCTATGTCCTCGGCTGACGCAATGCCGCCAGCGTATGAATCAGGAAATTCAACAGGGAGGCATTGAGCGTGGAGCCCGACCGTTTCTCCTACTCGCCGATCGTCGATCGGCCGCGTCTCGTGTGGCCGGGCGGGGCGCGTGTCGCGCTGTGGGTCGTGCCCAATATCGAGCACTACGAATACCTGCCGGGGCCGGTCAAGTCGCGCAACCCGTGGCCGCGCACGCCGCATCCCGACGTGCTCGGCTACAGCATCCGCGATTACGGCAACCGCGTCGGCGTCTGGCGCATGTTCGAGCTGATGGACCGCCACGACCTGCGCTGCACGGTGTCGCTCAACCTGGCCAATTTCGAGCACTACCCGGAAATCTTCGCGGCCTGCGAGCAGCGGCGCTGGGATTACATGTGCCATGGCATCTACAACACGCAGTATCTGTGGAATCTGCCCGAAGACGAGGAACGCGCCGTGATCGCCGAGTGCGTCGCGACCTATCGCCGCCTCACCGGCCGCCAGCTCGCCGGCTGGTTCTCGCCGGCCGTGTCGAACACGCTCAACACGCCCGACCTCGTCGCCGAGGCCGGCATCACCTATTACTGCGACTTCTATCACGATGACCAGCCGACGCCGTTGAAGGTGCGCCACGGCCGGTTGATCACCGTCCCCTACTCTATGGATCTCAACGACGCAGTGCTCTATCGCTACTCGTCCGAGGGCGAGGAATTCGCCCGCATGATCGTCGACCATTTCGACACGGTGTGGCGCGAAGGCGAAACCCAGGGCCGCGTCATGTGCATCGCGCTGCACCCCTACATGATGGGGCAGCCGCACCGCATCAAGCATCTCGACCGCGCGCTCCGCCACATCCTGGCGCATGACGGCGTGTGGAAGGCGACCGGCGCGGAAATCGCCGAGTGGTATGCGGCCCAGGCGCTGGCCGGCCTCCAGAAGCATCTCGGTGCGGAGGCGTGAGATGACGACGCGGGCCCGCGGCATGGATCACGGCCATTACCCGTTCTCGCCGCTACCGGCGCGGCCGGCGCTGGGCTGGCCGAACGGCGCGCGCGTGGCGTTTTGGGTATTGCTTCACCTTGAGTACTGGGAACTCGATCCGCCGCAGGAAGCGGTGCGCGACGCGCGTTTCGTCAGCGAGTTCGGCAATTTCTTTCCCGATTACCGCACCTGGTCGCAGCGCGAATACGGCAACCGCGTCGGCATCTTCCGCATCCTCGAAGTGCTCGACCGCCACAGGATCAAAGCCACGGTCGCCGCCAATGCAGCGGCCTGCACGCGCTACCCCTTCCTCGTCGGGGAATGCCGTCGACGCGGCTACGAGTTCACTGCCCATGGCAGCCACGCCACGCGCATGATCACCAGCCGCATGACGGAGAGCGAAGAGCGGGCGGCGATCGCCGAGTCCATCGCCGCAGTGGCTCGCGCCGCAGGAAGCAAGCCGACTGGCTGGCTTGGCCAGGATTTCGGCGAAACCGAGCGCACGCCACGCCTGCTGGCCGAAGCCGGTCTCGACTACGTCATGGATTGGGCGAATGACGATCAGCCCTATCGCATGACGGTCGGCAGGCCGTTCGTCGCCATACCCGGTCAGCTCGAGCTGGACGACATCCAGCTCTTCTGGATTCGCCGGGTCAACACCTGGCGCTATCCCGATCTCGTCGACGAGGCGTTCGCCACGCTGCACGAGGAAGGCGCGGCGTCGGGCCGCAGCTTCGGCCTCAGCCTGCATCCCTGGCTGTTCGGCATGGCGCAGCGCATCCGCTACCTGGATGAGGCGCTGCGCCGCCTCGCGGCCTATCGCGATGTCTGGCAGACCACCGCCGGCGATATCGCCGCGTGGTATTTGCAGCAATCCTCTGGCCGAAAACCGTAGGGGCGGGTCTCCCGACCCGCCCGCGGGCCGATCGGAGATCGGCCCCTACGTGCAATTGCCCCTACGACCCCAGCTTCATGCCGTCGAAGCGGATGATGCCGTCGGGATACGGCCGGAAGCCATCGACCTTGCCGCTGACGCCCCAGAACAGCTTGTAGTGGTAGAGAAAGAGGTGCGGTCGCTCGGCGAGATAGATCGACGCGGCTTCCTTGTAGTGGGCGATCCGTTCGGTGGCGGCGGTCGTAGAGCGTGCCTTGACCAGCGCCTGGTCGAATTTCGGATTGCAGTACTTGCCCCAATTGAGGAACCCGTCGCAAGCGAGCCAGATCGCGATGTTGCCGTCGGGATCGGGCCGGCCGCTCCAGATGACGATGGCCGACTGATAGGCGCCCTTGGTCGTGTTGGCGACCAGCGTCCGCGCCTCCAGCGTCTCGATTTTGGCGTCGAATCCCGCCTCGTTGACCATCGACTGCACGACCTGCGCCACCTGGGTCTCGACCGGGCTGTTGGTCGTCGAAATGGTGAAGGCCGGCCGCGACACGCCCGCTTCGGCGAGCAATTTCTTGGCGCGCGCCAGGTCGCGCGGCGGCACCGGATGACCGCCGTCGTAGAACGTCGAGCCGGGCGGCTGCGCCTGGTTGCTCGCCACGAACTCGCCGTTGAACACCACCTGATTGATGACGTTGCGGTCGATCGCCGCCTCGAACGCCTCGCGCACCTTCGGGTTCTTGGCGACGGCGTTGTTCGCCGCCTCGCCGTTGTTGAGATTGATCGACATCGTGTAGTAGCCGAGTGCGATGTCAGAGAACAACTTGACGCGCGGGTCGGAGCGAATCTGTCCGAGGTCGGTGGCCGCGACACGCTCGATAATCTCGAACTGTCCGGCCTTGAGATTGGCCACGCGCACCGTGTTGTCGGGCACCGGCACGAAGACGATGCGGTCGAGATGGATCGCCGCCTTGTTCCAATAGCCGTCGAACTTGTCGAGGACGATGCGCTCCTGCGCGATCCGCTCCGTGAACTTGAACGGCCCCGAGCACACCGGATTGTTGGCGATCTTGCCGGCGGCCGCTTCCGTCGCCTTCGGCGACAGCATCATACCGGCGCGATCGGAGAGCACGGCAATCAGCGGCGCGTAGGGCTCGGAGAGATTGATGCGCACGGTCATCGGATCGACCACATCGACGCCCTTGACCGGCTTCAGCTCGGCGCGGCGCCGCGATTCGGGATCGGTGCGATAACGCTCGATATTGTATTTGGCCGCCTCGGCGTTGAGCGGCGTGCCGTCGTGAAACACCACGCCGGACCGCAATTTCATAGTCAGCACAAGATTGTCCGCCGACCACGTCCATTCGGTGGCGAGCTGCGGCACGAAATTGAGCTTCGCGTCGATATCGACCAGCTTGTCGCACAGCCCGGCGAACACCATGCGCCCGACAAAGGTGCCGCCCTGCGCCGGATCGAGCAGGTCGGGGTCTTCCTGTAGGCCGATGCGCAGCGTCGCCGCGCCCGCAGCCCCCGCGCCGAGCATGAGCGACATCGCGATGGCCGCGGTAATTGCCCGTCCCTTCATGAAACGTTCCCCTCCAAATTGAAAATCTCGGATTTGTCCGAACAGCCAAATAATATCAGATTGCCCGCGTGCCGCACGAAAATTGCCGTTCACCCCGGTGCCCGAGACCATGAGCAGATCACAACCGATTCTCGTCACCGGCGCCGCCGGGTTGATCGGCCGCGCGCTGGTCGAAACGCTGTTGCGCCGCGGCCGCGTCGTTGTCGCCGTCGATCGCGTCGCGCCACCTGACCCGGCGGCGTTCGAGACCGTGATCGCCGAGCTTGCCGACGCGCCGCGGCTCAATGCCATCGTCGCTGCGGGAGTCGACGGCATCATCCATTGCGGCGCGATCTCCGGCCCGATGCTGGCGCGCGACCGGCCGGCCGAGATCGCCGCGGTCAATATCGGCGGCACCGTCAACATGCTGGAGGCCGCCCGCCTGGCGCGCGTGCGCCGTTTCATCTTCTGTTCCTCGATTGCGGCCTACGGCGCGACGCCGGCCGGCGTCAGCCCGGTCGGCGAGGATGCGCCGCTCGCCGCAACCGACATCTACGGCGCGAGCAAGGCCGCCGCCGATCTCATGGTTCGCGCCTATGCCCGCGCGCACGGGGTCGATGCGGCGGTGCTGCGGCTTGGTTGGGTGTATGGGCCGCGGCGGCGGACGCGCAGCCTGCTGCACACGCTGATCCGCGACGCGCTCGCCGGCACGCCGACCAATGTCGACCACGACGGCGCCTATTGCGTGCAGATGGTCCATGTCGACGATGTGGTGGCGGCGCTGATCGCCGCCTATGACGCCATCGACCTTAGGCGCCGCGCCTTCAACGTCACCGGCGGCACGCGCGTGGCCATGCGCGATCTCGCAACGCTGGTCAAGGCAGCGCTGCCGCGCGCGGTGTTCCGCTTCACGCCTGATATCGTACTCGACGACGATCATCAGGAGCGTTTCGCTCTCGCCGCGGCGGTCCAAGCCTTCGGCTGGAGCCCGGGCGTGAGCCTCGAAGTCGGCATCGCCGGCTATGCCGAATGGCTGTCGCTGCACGCCTATTGAGGCCGGCTGTGCCGGCCTAAAGGCAACACGACCGTGGCCAGCACGCCGATCAGCGCCAGCGCCGCCGCCGCGCCGAATGTCGCGCTCGGTCCAAGAAAATCCCAAAGCCCGCCGGCCATTACGCCGGCGAGGATCAAAGCGGCGCCGTTGACCAAACCCAGCACGCCGAACGCGGTGCCCTGGCGGTCGGCCGGCGCGGCATCGGCGACCATGACGG
>JACQDQ010000115.1 GCA_016201015.1 Pseudomonadota bacterium
ACGCCTTCAACGCCAACAAGACGTCGTGGGTCGGCCTCGTCATGTTCCTCTGCGTCGTCGCCGTCGCGCTTCTCGCCCCGCTGCTCGCCACTCATGACCCGCTGGACCAGGACGTCCTCGCCCGCCTCAAGGGCCCGTCGATCGAGCATCTTCTCGGCACCGACTATTTCGGCCGCGACGTCTACTCTCGTCTGCTCTTCGGTGCGCGGATTTCGCTGGTCATCGGCCTGACGGCGATCGGCGCCGCGATGCTGATCGGCTCGACGATCGGCCTCGTCGCCGGCTACTACGGCGGGCGCCTCGACGTCATCATCATGCAGGCGATGGATGTCCTGCTCGCCTTCCCGTCGCTGATCCTCGGCTTGATCGTCGTCGCCATGCTCGGCGCCAGCGTCGAGAACCTGGTGGTCGCCATCGCGCTCACGGCCGTCGCGCCGTTCGCCCGCATCGCCCGCGCGCCGACCTTGGCCATCAAGGAGCGCGAGTTCGTCCAGGCCTGCCGGGCGCTGGGCTTCTCCGACCACCGCATCATGGGCCTGCACATCCTGCCCAATATCGCGCCTGAGATCCTGGTGATGGGCTCGTTGTGGCTCGCCACCGCCATCCGCGTCGAGGCGTCGCTCGCCTTCATCGGCCTCGGCGTCAAACCGCCAACGCCGACCTGGGGCGGCATGATCCGCGAGGGGTTCGAGAACATCCTCGACAGCGCCTGGCTCGTGCTGTGGCCGAGCCTGGCCATCCTGACGATCGTGTTCGCGCTCAACCTGATCGGCGACGGGCTGCGCGACGCGATCGATCCGAAGCTGCGCGGCGAGTAAGGCCCCGGTGGCACAGCCCAGCACACTGCCGAAGGACGCCGCCGCGGGCCAGCCGATCCTGACGGTGCGTGGGCTCAACACTTCGTTCCGCGTCGGCGGGGTGTGGCGCAAGGCGGTCGAGGATCTCGATTTCGAGATCGGCCCGCGCGAGACGCTCGCCGTTGTCGGCGAGTCGGGATCGGGCAAGACAGTGACGGCGCTGTCGATCCTGCGGCTGGTGCCAGAAGCCAATGGCCGCATCGACGGATCGATCGAGGTCGGCGGTCGCAATCTGCTGGAGTTGTCCGAGGATCAGATGCGGCAGGTGCGCGGCAATGAGATCAGCATGATTTTCCAGGAGCCGATGACGAGCCTCAATCCGGTGCTCACCGTCGGCTTTCAGGTCGCCGAGGCGCTGCACTACCATCGTGGCCTGACCGGCGCCAAGGCCGACCGGGCGGCGATCGAGCTGCTCGAGCAGGTGCGCATTCCCGACGCGCGCCGGCGCTTCCACGACTATCCGCATCTGTTCTCCGGCGGCATGCGCCAACGGGTGATGATCGCCATGGCGCTCGCCTGCCGCCCGAAGCTGCTCATCGCCGACGAACCGACGACGGCGCTTGACGTGACCATCCAGGCGCAGACTCTCGACCTCATCCGGGCGCTGCAGCAAGAGATCGGCATGTCGGTGATGTTCATCACCCACGACATGGGCGTCGTTGCCGAAATCGCCGATCGCGTCGTCGTCATGTACCACGGCCGCAAGGTGGAGGAAGGTCCGGTCGCACAGATTTTCCGCGCGCCGCAGCACCCATATACCCGCGCGCTGCTCGCCGCCGTGCCGCGGCTCGGCAGCATGAAGGGAGAGCCGCACCCCAAGCGCTTTCCGATCCTCGACGCGACGGGCACCGCCGCCGCGGCGCCGGCCGCCGAGCCGCCGGCAACACCTCCCGCCGGCGGACAGGCACCGCTGCTCGAGGTCAGCGGACTCACCACGCGCTTCGACATCCGCGCCGGCATCCTCGGCGGCGCGGTCGGGCGCGTGCACGCGGTCGAGAACGTGTCGTTCACACTCCATCCCGGCGAGACGCTGGCGCTGGTCGGCGAAAGCGGGTGCGGCAAGTCAACGACCGGCCGCAGCATCCTGCGCCTGGTCGAGCCGACCCGCGGGCACGTGCGGTTTCGCGGCGAAGACCTGCTGGGACTCGACCGAAGCGCCATGCTCGCCAAGCGCCGGCACATGCAGATGATCTTTCAGGATCCGTTCGGCTCGCTCAACCCGCGCAAGACGGTGGGCGGCGCCATCGCCGAGCCGATGCGGGTCCACGGCGTGGCGACCAAAAGCGAGGTCGGCGACCGGGTGGCCGAGCTGCTGCGCCGCGTCGGCCTGCAATCGGACCACGCGCTGCGCTTTCCGCACGAATTCTCGGGCGGTCAGCGCCAGCGCCTGTGCATCGCGCGTGCGCTGGGCCTCAGCCCGCAGCTCATCGTCGCCGACGAGGCGGTATCGGCGCTCGATGTGTCGATCAAGGCGCAGGTGATCAACCTGATGATGGAGCTGCAGGCGGACTTAGGTCTCACATATCTCTTCATCTCGCACGACATCGCGGTGGTCGAGCGCATCAGTCACCGCGTCGCGGTCATGTATCTCGGCGAGATCGTCGAAATCGGCCCGCGCCCGGCGGTATTCGAGAACCCGCAGCACCCCTATACGCGCAAGCTGATGGCGGCCGTGCCGGTGCCCGACCCCGACCGCCGGCGCAAACGGGAGGCCGGGCTTCCCGAGGACGTGCCGAGCCCGATTCGGCCCGTCGGCTACGAGCCGCAGCCCAAGCCCTATCTCGAAGTCTCGCCCGGCCACTACGTTCAGCAATTCGCCGCCGTCTGAGCGTCGGCGGCTGCCCTTTGAACGTGCGCACATTGGTCCGATATCCGTCTTCTCCGTCACCGGCGGCAAAGCCCGGTCCACGAACGATGTCGTAGATCTCCCGGTGCGGGACGTCCCGATCCGTTTGCGTTGCCAGGTGATGGACGATCTTGAATTCGGCCAGGGTCAGACTGACGCGCTTGTTCCTCCAAACCGCGCGATTGGAGTTGAGGCACAGCTCCAAGTCGCCGCGCCGCAACATCGCCAGCGGAGTGCCGGGTGCGATCGGTGTATAGGGGCCCTTGCGGCCGTCTATGACCGCCCCGATCCGATTCAGGAGAATCGAGAAACTGCGCGATTTGTCGATGAAGTCCACCGCGCCATTGGTCAGTGCCGTTTCCTCGTAGAACTGATCCCCAAGCGACGTGAGAAATATGACCGGAACCTCGATCTTTTCCTTCCTCAACTCCTGAAACAGTTCGATGCCGGACATCACCGGCAGCCGCCAATCGAGCAAAGCCAAATCGGCTTCACCGCCCCGCTTGAAATATTCGAGCGCCGGGCCGCCATCGTTGAACTCCGTGACCGCGAAGCCGGTGTCCTGAAGATTCCGGGTCAGCGACTCGCGAAAGAGCTCATCGTCCTCGACGCAGACGATCCGAGCATTGGATACCGTGTCGTCCAGATTTGCCCCCATCGCTCGTTAGTCTCCTGGCCTGAGAAAAGATGCCGGCTTTCCCGCCTGTGTCCTCACCGGGCCTTGGACTCCCGCCGCTCATATTCCAGCAATGATCAACCTCGGTTCCCGCAGTGTCGCCGTTGGGCGCCACCCTCCTTCGGCGTCCAATCCACGCCATCTCCATGTCGAGCTTTAGTCACGTAGGTCTAACCTCGTCCGGAATCAATCCGTTGGCGCTATTCCGCCAATCTGGCGGTACGGCAGCGAAGCATGGCTTCGGTGACATAATGCAAGGGCGAAATAATGGCGATTGGCGTGTCCACATGGTGGCGCCACGGCTCACAAATTTGTCACGAGCCATCGGTGCTCTCGCCGCAGCGCGGAACCGCAATCGATCGCATGTCGGCCGTCGGAGTGTCGGCCGACGCAGGCGAACCTAACGCGGCGCTCCGCCGTGAACAGCTCTCGTGATACGGCCGCCCTGATCGTATCGGGCCTTGATCACCCGCAAGGCGTCGTCGCGGGAGCGCAGCACGTGGCGCTCCGCGATCTTGGCCGCCAGCGGACCATTGCGGGCCGTGATCGCCTTGACGAGGTCGCGGTGCTCCTTGCGGGTGAGCGGCCATTTGTCGACCCACAGGACATCGATCCAGGTCAGCAGGCGAAGCCGGTCATAGAGCTGCAAGAGCGTCTCGCGGACGAAGTCGTTGCCGCTCTCGCGCGCAATGACTTCGTGGATGCGGATGCCGAGGTCGACCTCCTCGCGCAGCTGATCGAGACTCAATTTTCCTTTCCGCTCGAAGACGGCAAGCTGCTTGACGATATCGGCGAGCTCGCGAATCCCGTTTTCGTCGATCCGCTTGGCGGCGGCGCGGCACGCATGGACTTCCAGGATCTTGCGGAATTCGTAGAGCTCCGCGACGACCTTCGGATCGAACTCCAAGGCGAAGTAACCCACCCCCGGCTTGCAGATGGCAAGACCATCCCGCTCGAGCCGGCCCAAAGCCTCGCGCAACGGCGTCCGGCTGACTTGGATGCGCCGCGCGAGTTCACGCTCGCCGAGCCTTTCACCGGGCCTCACCTCGCCGGACAGGATCATCGTCCGCAGCGAGTCATAGGCGACCCGACTCAGCGGCTTGGACGCAGCGCGCCCATCACTCGGGCTTGGCGGCAGGCCACGCGGCATTCGAGGTTCCGACGGCGCGCGGCGTGTCCCCTGCGACGCCGGTGCTAGAGCCCGACCTGCGTGACGAACTTGGTGCTGAGATAGGCCTCAAGCGCCTCGCTGCCGCCCTCCGAGCCATACCCCGAATCCTTGACGCCGCCGAACGGCACCTCGGGCAGCGCCAGCCCGTGATGGTTGATCGAGACGTTGCCGCTTTCGAAGGCCGAGGCGATCGCCGACGCCGTCTTCGCCGACTTGGTGTAGGCGTAGGCGGCGAGGCCGTAAGGCAGGCGGTTCGCCTCGCTCACCACCGCGCCGAAATCGGCAAACGGCGCGATCGGCGCCACCGGACCGAACGGCTCCTCGTTCATGATCCGCGCCTCCGTCGGCACGTCGGTCATGACCGTCGGTTCGTAGAAGAAGCCCTTGTTGCCGATGCGCTTGCCGCCAGTCTGGATCTTCGCGCCGTGCTTGATGGCATCGTTGACGAAGCCCTCGATCACCTCGACGCGCCGGGCATGGGCCAGCGGCCCCATCCGCACGTCCGGCTCCATGCCGCTACCGACCTTGACGCCTTTCGCCAGCGCGACGAAGCGGTCGACGAAGCGGTCGTAGATCGATTCGTGCACGAGAAATCGGGTCGGCGACACGCAGACCTGGCCGGCATTTCGGAACTTGGCGGCGCTCAGCATCTTGGCCGCGTGCTCGACATCGGCATCCTCGAACACGATCGCCGGCGAGTGGCCGCCAAGCTCCATGGTCGCCCGCTTCATGTGCTTGCCCGCCAGCATCGCCAGATGCTTGCCGACCGGCACCGAGCCGGTGAACGACACCTTGCGGATCACAGGATGCGGAATCAGGTATTCCGAAATCTCCGCCGGCACGCCGAACACCAGATTGACGACGCCCGCGGGGATGCCGGCATCGGCGAACGCCTTGACCAGCGCGGCGCAGCTCGCCGGCGTCTCTTCGGGACCCTTGATGATGATCGAGCAGCCGGCGGCCAGCGCCCCGCTGATCTTGCGCACGGCCTGATTGACCGGGAAATTCCACGGCGTGAAGGCGGCGACCGGCCCGACCGGCTCCTTGACCACGTGCTGATAGACGCCCTCGGCTCGCGATGGGATGACCCGGCCATAGGCGCGCCGCCCCTCCTCGGCGAACCAATCGATGAGATCGGCGCCGCTCAACACTTCGGCCTTCGCCTCGACGACGGGTTTGCCGTTCTCCATCGTCATGATCGGGGCGATTTCGGCGGCCCGGCCGCGCAGCAGCTCCGCCGCCTTGCGCATGAGCTTGTAGCGCTCGAAGGCCGAAACGGCGCGCCAGGCGCGGAAGCCCTTCGCCGCCGCCGCCAGCGCGCGGTCGAGATCGGCGCGGTCGGCATGCGGGACGGTGCCGATGGCCTCGCCGGTGGCGGGGTTCAGCACATCCTGGCCGCGGCCGCCGGCGCCCTTGGACCACGCGCCGTCGATGTAGAGAGAGACTTCCGGGTACATATACTGCCTCCGATTCCTCGATGTTGACGATTAAGACGGATCAAACCTTGCGCCGGGCGCAAATCGATTGTTGCGGGGTCGGCTCAACCGCGCCGCGTGAACCCCTTGCCCAGCACCATCAATGAGAAAATTTCGAACAACATTTGGGCGCCGACCATGGCGGTGTTGGACGTGGGATCGTATTGCGGCGCGACCTCGACCACGTCGCCGCCGATCACCTCGATGCCCTTGAGACCGTGGAGGATCTGCTGCGCCTCGCGCGGCGTCAGGCCGCCGGCCTCGGGCGTCCCGGTGCCCGGGGCGAATGCCGGGTCGAGACCGTCGACGTCGAACGAGATGTAGGCCGGCCCGTCGCCGATCACCTGCCGCGCCTTCGCGATGATCCCGTCGATGCCCATCCTTGCGACGTCCTCGATATGGACCACCGTCATGCCGGACTCGTAGGAGAATTCCCACAGAAACTCGGCCGGTCCCCGGATGCCGATCTGGATCGTGCGCTCGGGGTCGATTGCCCCATCCAGCACGGCCAGGCGAAACGGACCGCCGTGATTGAACTTCGAGCCGTCATATTCGCCGCCGGTGTCGCAATGGGCGTCGATGTGGACGAGGCCGAGCGGCCGATCGCGCCCGAGCGCCTTCAGGATCGGATAGGTCACCGAATGGTCGCCGCCGACCGAGAGCGGCCGCACGCCGGCGGCGTCAATGCGCGCGTAATAGGCCGCGATGTCCTCGATACAGCTTTCCAGGCTGAAGCGGGAGCGCATCGGCACATCGCCGATATCGGCCGCCTTGCATTCGGCAAGCGGCACCACTTTGAGGGCGTGGTTGTACGGGCCGATGCGCTCGACCGCGCGCACGGCGCGCGGGCCCAGTCGCGCGCCCGAGCGGTTGGTTACGCCGAGATCCATCGGCACGCCCAACAGCGCGACGTCGAGCCCGCCGAAATCCGGCTGGTCGGGCGCGTCGGGCCGATAGGGGGCGTCGAGCAGGGTCGACACGTCGGCATAGGGCAGCTTGCGCCGTTCCCGGCTCTTGAACACCAGAGAGACGACCTTCTTGAACTCGGCATCGAACACGTCGCTGCCCTTGGCGTCGGCATATTTGGCGCGCAGGGCTTCCAGTCTCTTATGGTCGAACACGGCCTACTCCCGAGGAGGTCCGAGCGATTATTGGCCATTGGGGACCAACCGCAACGACGCTGCAAGCGTTGTTTCGGCAGGCCAGACCCTCGTTCCTCAATTGCCGGCGCTGCGCAATGCGCTGGATCGATTCGACGCGTTTCTGCGATCGCCCGCCCGCCGGCGCGACGGGCTATGCGGCCTGCGCCTGTTTGGCGACCGACGCCTCGGTATCCTTGAACGTTTTCTCCAGGCGCGCCAGCAGGTCGTCGATTTCCGCCGCGGTGATGATGAGCGGCGGCGAGAGCGCGACCGTATCGACGATCGAGCGCACGATGAAGCCGTGCTGCAGCGCATGCGTCATGAAGGTCTGCCCGACGCCCTGCTTGGGATCGAATGGCTCCTTCGTCTTCTTGTTCTTGACCAGTTCGAGGCCCGCCATAAGGCCGACGCCGCGGACCTCGCCGACCAGGGGATGATCGGCGAACCGCCTGACGCCGTCCTGGAAGCGCCGCATGACGCTGCGGACATGGCCCACGATGTCGCGCTCCTCGTAGATCTTGAGCGTCTCGAGGGCGACGGCGGCGCAGACCGGATGCGCCGAATAGGTGTAGCCGTGCGCGAAGACGCCGATCTTCTCGCTCTGATTGACGAAGACGTCGTAGATCTTCTCGGAAATCGCCACGGCCGAGATCGGCTGGTAGGACGACGACAGCGCCTTGGCCATCGTGATGATATCCGGCTTGAGGTCGAAGGTTTCGGTCCCAAACATGCTGCCGGTCCGGCCGAAGCCGCAGATAACCTCATCGGCGATGAACAGCATGTCGTACTTGCGAAGCACCGCTTGAACTTTCTCGAAATAGGTCCTCGGCGGCACGATGCAGCCGCCGGCGCCCTGCACCGGCTCGGCGATGAAGGCGGCCACCGTGTCCGGCCCTTCACGCTGGATCAGCGCATCGAGGTTTTCGGCCAGGCGCGTGGCGAAATCCTCTTCGCTCTCTCCCGGCTTGCCGTAGCGATAATGATGTGGGCAATCGGAGTGGCGGATATTGGCGATCGGCAGATCGAAATCGAGATGGTTCCGGGGCAGCCCGCACAGGCTGGCGGCGGCGACGGTGACGCCGTGATAGCCCTTCATCTGCGCGATGATCTTCTTCTTTCGCGGCCGACCGAGCGCATTGTTGTAGTACCAGACCATCTTGACGACGGTGTCGTTCGCCTCGGAGCCGGAGCTGTTGAAGAAGACCTTCGACATCTTCACCGGCAGCATGCCGATCAGCTTCTCGGCGAGGTCGATGCTCACGTCGTGCGACATGTTTCTGAAGAGATGATAGTAGGGCAGCTTCTCCATCTGCCGCGCCGCGGCGGCGGCGAGCCGCTTCTCGCCGTAGCCCAGCGAGACGCTCCACAACCCCGCTCCGCTGTCGATGTATTCGGTCCCGCCTTCGTCGTAGACGCAGATGCCCTTGCCGTGCGTGATGATCATCGGCCCTTGCTTCTTGTGCTCCACCAGATTGGTAAAGGGGTGGAGGCTATAGGCGATGTCGCGCGCCTTCAGTGAATTCGGACGGGCACTCATGGGGGGATACTCCAAATCGACGTTAGGTCTCGACGCCAGCTCGCCCAAGCCTGATCGCGGACCATTTTGTGAGGCAAACTGGTATACCAGACGGTATTCCGAACGTCTCGAGGGTGTCAAGACGCCCGGGCGCCGGCGATCGGACGCGAGATGCGCAGTCAAACCGGACCGGCGCGCGCCCGTCGCGGCGGCAATGCCGCAGGCTGTGCGTCATCGAGACGGAGATCGACCGCCTCGCGATTTGGCGCCATGAAGGCGGGGTCGGTCGCAGCGACGGCGACGGCCAGATCGGCGATCACCTTGCACGTTCCGGCCGGCGGGCGCGTCGAGCGGACGACCACGAAGTGGTTGGCCGGTAGCGGCCGGACGGTCGAGATGACCCGCAGTTGGCCAGTGCCGATTTCACTGCCGAGAAGCCCCGGCGGCAGCACGCTGACGCCAAGGCCGGCGGCGGTCATCCGGATCATCGTCGCCAGGCTCGTGCAGCCATGCAGACGTGCCGGACGGGTGTCCTCCGCAGCGAACCAGCGCTGCACCATGCGATGCTGGTGCGAGCCGCGCGAATGCGTGAATACCGGCCAGCTTGCCAGTTGGCGGGCGGTCAGCGGCTCCTCCGGCAGATCGAGGGCGGCGCTGCACATCCACGCGTTACGTACGGCCCCCAGCGGCTGGGTCTCGAAATCGGGCTCGGTCAACGCGCCGACGAGGAAGGCGATATCGATTTCCCCGCCGCGCAGCTTCTCTTGGAGATTCAAACTGAGATCGACGACGAGCTCGACGTCAATCCCGGGATGCCGGCGGCTTATCTCGGAGACGAGGCGCGGCAGCCAGGTGAGCGCCACCGTGTCGGCGGCGCCGACGCGAACCACGCCGCTCATCGCCTGATAGACGCCGAGGCGATCGCGCAACTCGTCCCCGAGCGAGATGAAGCGCTCCGCATACTCGAGGAAATCGCGGCCCCGTGCAGTCAAGATGGAGGCCCGGCCCGAACGATCGAAAAGCTGAACCTGGAGCAGCTCTTCGAGGTCGCGGATGCGTCCCGACACGGCCGGCTGCGTCGTCGCCAGCCGCGCCGCCGCCGCGGAGAAGCTCCCCAGCCGCGTGATCCAATAGAACGTCTCAATCTGACGGAAGGTAATGCCTGGAATCATAATCTAGACATTATGGAAACACATCATGAAACATCATTAGACATGATGTTTGAGGGGTATGTAAACTTCTTTCCTGCGGGTCGTTTGCGGCCTGGATCGAAGCCGGCGTCACCGGCAGGCGCAGGACTTGGCGGAGGAGGAAACGCATGATGACGATACTGAAACAGGCGCTTCTGGCGGCCGCTCTTGTCGCAATCGCGGTCCCGGCGCAGGCGCAAAAGGTTCTGCGGCTGAATGAATCGCTGGGGCCCGGCAGCCCCGAGGAGCTGGCGCTCAACCACTTCAGGAAACTCGTCGAAGATGGCTCCCAGGGCCAGGTCAAGATCGCCATCCACCTGCAGGATGCGCTGGGCAAGCCGGACAGCGCGCTCGAAAGCCTGATGACGGGCGGCCTCGACCTCTATTCCGGCGCACTCGAATACTACGCCCAGATCGTCGGGCCGGAGATCAACGTCATCTCGCTGCCCTATCTCGTAAAAAACCAGGAGCATCTTCGCGCTTACCTCAAGAGCCCGGCCTTCCAAGGGGCGGAGAAGAAGCTGCTCGATCGCGGCATCCGCATCCTGTCGACCGAATGGAACGCCGACCGGGGACCCTATCGGGTGCTCGTCAGCGCCAAGCCGGTGCTCGGCCCGGACGACCTCAAGGGGCTGAAGGTCCGCATGTTTCCGAACGAGGTCTACATCCGCGCCTGGAAGCAGCTGGAGACCGTTCCCATTCAGCTCGCCTGGACCGAAACTTATCTCGGCATCCGGCAGGGCGTCGTGAACTCGGTCACCGCGCCGCTCAGCCTCGTGCGCTCGATGAAGTTCACCGAAGTCGCGCCATATCTGATCGAGATCCGCGAGTATCCCCAGACCTGGCCGATGACCATCAGCGAACGGACGTGGAAAAAATTAAGCGCCGAGGAGCAGAAGCTGCTCGTCGCCGCGGCCAACGCGGCGGGCAAGGTGTATGCCCAGACGACGATGGACCGGGCGCAATCCGACGTCGAGGCGATGATCCGCCAGAACAACGCCGTGGTCGTCCGCCTCAACACCGACTTGCTGCGCAGGAAGATGGAACCGCTTTATGCGCAGCTCGTGCAGGAAGGCATCATTTCGAAGCCGCTCTTCGACGCGGTCAACGCGCTGGCCAACTGAAGCCGGAGCCGCGGGCGCCGTCACTGGCGCCCGCATCTGTCGAGACTTTCCGGCGAGTCGGATCGCCGGCGAATATTAGAGAGTCATGAGCCGTCAAAGCCCAGGCTATACGGCGCTCGTTGCCATCACCGAGGGCGCCAACCGGGTCTGCATTGTCGTCACGACGGCGGCATTGGCGCTGATCCTGTGTATCAACGGGATGGAAATCGTCGGCCGCACGGCGTTTTCGGTGTCCTATGCCTGGGGCTTCGAAACGAATCTCCTGCTCGGCGCGTGGCTCTATTTCATCGGCATCTACCAAGTCTATCACCGCAACGCAGACATCACCGTCGAGTTTTTCATCGATCGGCTGCCGGCGCGGTGGCGAGCCGCCGTGGCAACGGCGCTCAACATCGTGACTTGTGCAACGCTCGCGGTGCTTGTCTGGTTCGGTTGGCAACTGATCGAGCTCCAGCTGCCGTTCCGCACACCCGGGTCGCGGATACCCACGGCGCTGTTCACCACCCCGCTCGTCATCAGTGCCGTGCTGATGATCGCCGTCGTCGCCCGCCGGACGTGGGAATTGTGGCTCGATGACGGCGAGACGACCGGCGGCCCTGTCGTGGGGCCGTGGCCATGATCTCGGTGCTGCTGATCGGCCTGTTCTTCGTCTTCATGATGGCCGGCCTGCCGGTGGCGATCTCGATCATGCTGGCGACGATCGTCGCCATGGTGACCGGCGGCTACGACCTGATGTCGCTGCCGCAGCACATGGCGTCCAGCATCAAGAGCATCGAGCTGATGGCGATCCCGTTTTTCATCCTGGCGGCGGCGCTGATGAATGTCTTCGGGATGACGCGCCGCATCTTCGATTTCGCCGACGCCGCGGTCGGCTGGCTGCGCGGCGGGCTGGCGCAGGCGAACGTCCTGGCCGGATTCATCTTCGCCGGCATCTCGGGTGCGGCGGTCGCCGATGCCGCGGCGCTTGGCGCCATCTCGATGAGGGAGATGCCGCGCGCCGGCTATCCCGCGCCGTTCTCCGCCGCGGTGGTCATCTCCGTGTCGACGCTCGGTCCGATCATCCCGCCGAGCATCATGATGGTCGTGTACGCGATCACCGCCGACGTCTCGATTGCCCGCCTGTTCATCGCCGGGTTCGGGCCGGGCATCCTGATGGCAATGGCGCTGATGATCCTCATTTGGGTCCTGACCGCGACCGGTGTCGTGCCGTCGCCGGGAACGACACGATTCTCCTGGCGCCGGCTAGGGCAGGCGACGCGCACGTCGATCCTTTCGCTATTCGCGCCGGTCGTCATCCTTCGCGGCATGGTGGTCGGCTGGGTGACGCCGACCGAGGCCGGCGTTCTGGCCTGCGTCTACGCGATCCTCATCGGCATTCTGCAGCGCGAGGTCACGCCGCGGCGGCTGTTCGAGGCGTTCCGCGAAACCGTCGAGGGCAGCGCCCTCATCCTATACATCATCGCCGTCTCGTCGGCCCTGTCTTACGTCTTCGTTGCCGAGGGGACGGCGGCGCAGCTTTCCGAGCTGATGGCGTCGCTCAGCATCGGGCCGGTCAGCTTCCTCCTGCTCGCCAATCTTCTGCTGCTGATCCTCGGCTGCCTGATCGAAACCCTGCCGGCAATGCTGCTGTCCGTGCCGCTCCTGCTGCCGACGGCGAAGGCGCTCGGCGTCGATCTCGTGCATTTCGGCGTCGTCGTGATCCTCAACCTCATCATCGGGATCATGACGCCGCCCATGGGTATCGGGCTCTACATCCTCATGGCGGTGTCGAAGGTGAAGTTCGGCGAGCTCGTGCGGGCGTGCCTGCCGTTCATTTTCGTTCTTCTCGTCGCACTGCTGGTCATCACGTTCGTGCCGCAGATCACGCTGTGGCTTCCCAACCTTCTCTTTCCGGACCCGGGAGCGCTCGCGAAATAGCGGGATAGAGGAATGCCATTGTCGCTCAAGATCGCCGCCGATATCGGCGGAACCTTCACCGATATCGTCATGCTCCTGGCCGACGGAACCGTCGCCATGCGCAAGGTTCCGTCGACGCCCGATGACTATGGGCGCGGCGTGGTCGAAGGCATTCAGGCCCTGGTCGCCGACCTCAAGCTGCCGGCGAGCGAGATCAGCGAAGTCCTGCACGGCTGCACCGTGGCGACGAACGCGATCCTCGAGAAGAAGGGCGCCCGCACGGCGCTGCTGACGACGCGTGGCTTCCGCGACGTGCTGGAATTCCGGCGCATTCGCGTGCCGCGGCTATACGATCCGCTCTATCGCAAGCCGGAGCCGTTGGCGCCGCGCAATCTGCGCCTCGAGATCACCGAGCGCGTGGCCGCCGACGGCAGCATCGTGACGCCGCTCGACGAGGCCGATGTGCGGCGCGCCATCGAAACCCTGCGCCGCGAGAAGGTCGAGGCGGTCGCGGTCTGTTTCCTGCACTCCTACGCCAATCCGGCCCATGAGCGCCTTGTCGCCGAGATGCTGCGGCGCGAGCTGCCGAATGTCTTCGTCACCCTGTCGGTCGACGTCCTGCCGGAGATCCGGGAGTACGAGCGGACGAGCACGGCCGTTATCAACGCCTATGTCGGTCCGCCGGTCGCCACCTATATCCGCAATCTCGAGACCAGCCTCAAGCGGGCCGGCATCGGCGCCCCGCTGCTGGTCATGCAGTCGAGCGGCGGAATCCTCGATGCCGCTACCGTGACAAGCACGCCGGCGCGCATCATCGAATGCGGCCCGGCGGCCGGCGTCATCGGCGCCGCATACCAGGCGGCCGTCGCCGGGTACGCGAATGTCATCGCCTTCGACATGGGCGGCACGACGGCGAAGGCGTCATTGATCGAGCAGGGGCGGATCAGTCGCACCGACGAATACGAGGTCGGCGGCGGCATCTCGCTGAGCAGCCGTCTGGTGAAGGGCGGCGGCTACGCGCTCAAGCTGCCGGTCATCGACATCTCGGAGGTAGGGGCTGGCGGCGGCAGCATCGTCTGGTTCGACAAGGGCGGCGCGCTCAAGGTCGGCCCGGAAAGCGCCGGCGCCGTGCCCGGGCCGGCCTGCTACGACATGGGCGGTACGGCGGCGACGGTAACCGACGCCAACGTCGTGCTCGGCTTCCTCAATCCCGAGGCGCTCGCCGGCGGTACGGTGCCGATCAAGGCGCAGCTCAGCCGTGACGTCATCGCGCGGAACGTGGCCGAGCCGCTCGGCGTATCGCTTCACGACGCCGCCTGGTGGGTGCACGTCGTCGCCGACTCCAACATGATGCGCGCCGTGAAGGCGGTCTCGACCTATCGCGGCCGCGATCCGTCGGATTTCGTCCTGATGGCTTTCGGCGGCAATGGCGGCATTTTCGCCGTCGAGTTGGCGCGCCAGCTGCAGATCAAGCGGGTCGTCGTGCCGCCGGCGGCCGGCGTGTTCAGCGCCGTCGGCCTCTGCGTTGCCGAAATGCAGTTCAGTCAGTCGCACGCTTTCCTCCATCGCCTGTCGCTTCTGGCGCCGGAAACGATCAATGCGGCGCTCGACGGGCTGGCTGCGGCGGTGCTTGCCAAGCTGCAATGGTCGGGCAAGCCGGCGCGGACGCATCGCACCGCGGCCATGCGTTATGTCGGGCAGGCGTTCGAGCTGCCGGTCGATCTGCCCGACCGGCCGATCACCGCGGCGGATCTGCGGTCGTTAGCCGCCGCCTTCGAGCAGGAGCATATGCGTACCTACGGCCACCGGTCGGCGGACGGATCGGACGTGGAGATCGTGGCGATCGAGATCGTCGCCGCCGTTGTCGAGCCCGATGCGGCACGGCCGCAGCCGCACGCGGCCGTGCCGCCCGCGCTGCCGCTGCCGGGCACACGGCTCGCCCATTTCGGGCCGGCCGGATCGCACAGGACACCGGTGCTGCGGCGCGCGCATCTCAGCGAGCGCCCGACGCCGGGCCCGCTCATCATCGAAGAGTATGAGGGAACCGCGGTCGTGCCACCCGGCGCCAGCGCATGGCTGGATCACGCGTCCGACATCATCATCGATGTCGGCCCATGACCACTCACCATCATCATCGCCCGGTGGCCGCCATGACGCGCAACATCAGCCCGTTTCTGTTGGAGGTCGTGAAGAACGCCCTCGACACGATCGCCGACGAGCTCGCCATCATCATCATGCGCACGGCCTACTCGAGCATCGTCCGCGACGCCATGGACTATTCGACGGCGATCTGCGACGCGCAGGGCAGAACCCTGGCGCAGGGCCTGACGACCCCGCTCCATCTCGGCAGCTTCTTCGATGCGATGCAGAACCTGATCGCGGTCCATGGCGATCGGGTGCGCCCGGGCGACATCTTCATCTTCAACGACCCCTATCTCGCCGCCGGGCAGCATCTGCCGGACATCTACATCGTCAGCCCGATCTTCATCGGCGATACGCTCGAAGGATGGGCGACGACGGTCGCCCACCACAACGACGTGGGCGGCATCGTGCCGGGCAGCAACTCGATTGGCTCGACCGAAATCTTCCAGGAGGGGCTGCGGCTTCCGCTGCTCAAGCTCTACGATGGTGGCGTCGAGAACGGCGCGATCTGGGACATCGTCGCGGCGAATGTCCGCGTCCCCGACAAGGTCGTTGGCGACATCAAGGCGCAAATTGCCGCCTGCCGCGTCGGCGAGCGCGAGTTTCGCGCGCTGTTCGGCCGCTACGGCGCGGCGACGCTGCGGGACTGCTTCGAGGAGATTCATGACTACGCCGAGCGTCTGGCGCGCGCCGAGTTCCGCGACATTCCCGATGGCACGTACCGCTTCACCAATCATATCGACGGCATCGGCGAAAACCCCGAGCCGATCGTCTTCAACGTCGCATTGACGGTGAAAGGAGACGACATCGTCATCGACTGGACCGGGACCTCGCGGCAGATCAAGGCCGGCATCAACTCCCCGGTCCCGTTCACCAAGGCTGCGGCCTATGCCGCGCTGCGCGCGGTGGTCCCGAGCGAGGTGCCGAACGCGCAAGGCTTCACGCGGCCGATCACCATCATCGCCCCCGAGGGCAGCATCGTGAATCCGACGGCGCCGGCGGCGTGCGGCGCCCGCGGCATCACCGGCTTCCGCATGATCGATTGCCTCATGGGGGCGTTGGCGCAGGCCATGCCGGCGCGGATCGCCGCCGACGGCAATGGCGGGGCGACGATCCCGTCGATCGGCGGGTTCCACGAGCGGCGGCCTTTCGTCTTCGTCGAGACGATGATGGGCACCTGGGGTGGAACGGCGACGCATGACGGCCAGGAAGGCGTCGCACATATCGGCGCGAACCAGTCGAACATCCCGATCGAGACGATCGAGGCCGAATATCCGCTGCGCGTCGAGCAGTATGCCCTGATCCCCGATAGCGGAGGGGCCGGAAGATTCCGCGGCGGCCTTGGCATCGTGCGCGATTTCCGCCTGCTTGCCGACGAGGCGGTGATCACGATCCGGTCGGACAAGCGGCGCTTCCCGCCATACGGATTGTTCGGCGGCAAGGCCGGCACATCGTCGTGGAATATCCTCAATCCGGAGGGGCCGGGTCGACGCATCCTGCCGGTACTGCTGACGCAGCCGGTGACGTTGCGCAAAGGCGACGTCTACCGCCACGTCCTGGCCGGCGGCGGCGGCTACGGACCGTCGCTCGAGCGGGATCCCGAGCTCGTCCGGCGCGACGTCATCCTGGGAAAGGTCAGCGTCGCCCACGCGCGCGACGCTTACGGCGTGGCGATCGTCGAGACCACGTCCGGCTTCGTCGTCGACGCCGCCGCCACCGCGGCGCTGCGCGCGCAAATGGCCACGGCGGCATGAGCATCGACCTTCTGATCAAGGGTGGCGGGATCGTCGACGGCACCGGCCGCCCGGCCCTGCGGGCGGACGTGGCAATCGCCAGCGGCCGGATCGCGGCGATCGGGTCGATCGACGCGCCGGAAGGCGTCGAAGTCATCGATGCCGCCGGACTGTGCGTCAGCCCCGGCTTCATCGATATCCACAGCCACTCCGACTACACGCTGCTGGTCGATCCGCGCGCCATCAGTTCGATCACGCAGGGCGTGACGCTGGAAGTCGTCGGCAATTGCGGCCACGGCTGCGCGCCGATTCTCGATCGGGCGCTGGCGCCGATGGCGATCTACGGGCCGGTCTCGCGCTTCGGTCTCGCCAGCGACGGGATGGGCGCCTACCTGGAGCGGCTCGACAAGGCGCGGCCGGCCGTCAACGTCGTCGCCCTGGTGCCGCACGGGCAGCTTCGTCTGGGCACCGTGGGCACCGCCCAGCGGCCGGGAACGCCCGACGAACTCGGCCAGATGAAGGCCGCCCTGGCCAAAGCCTTGGACGAGGGTGCCCACGGGTTCTCGACCGGCCTCGAATACGCGCAGGAAGTGTCCGCCACCGAGGCGGAGGTGGCCGAACTATGCACGGTGACCGCTGCCGCCGGCGGCCTCTACGCCACGCATACGCGCAACCGCGACGAAGGCGCGGTTGCGGCGGTGGCCGAGGCGATCCGCACGGCGGAACGATCCAACATCAAGTTGCAGGTCTCGCACATCTCGCCGCGCAGCGGCATCGCCGTCACCGAGGCCTGTCTCGACCTGGTAGACGCGGCACGGCGGCGCGGCCTGCCCGTCGGCTTCGACATGCATACGCGCCTGTTCGGCTTCACCCATCTCAAGAACATTCTGCCGGCTTGGGCGCTGGCGGGTTCCCCGCAGGACGTCGTCGCGCGTCTCGACGACGCCCGGCAACGGGAAAAGATGAGGACCCATCGCAGCCTGATCACGGCGCTCGGCGACTGGGAGCGCGTCAGCCTGGTGAGCAGTCGCCAGAACAAGGACATCGAAGGCGTCCCGTTTGCCGAGATCGGCCGCCGCCGGGGCATGCCTCCGCTCGACTGCGCCTACGACATTCTGAAGGCGGAGGCCGACGATCTGTTCGTGCCGATGGTCGTGATGCAGTCCTACAGCGAGGAACAGCTGCGGCTGACATACCAGGCGCCCGACTGCCTGATCGGCTCCGACGCGACCGCACTGGCTCCCGACGGCCCCTTGGCGGGCGAAGTCTTTTATGGCGCCTATACCTGGGCCTCATGGTTCTATCGACGGATGGTCCGCGAGACCCGAACCTTCGCGCCGGAGGAAGCGATCCATCGCTTGACGCAGTTGCCGGCCACCGTGCTCGGCCTCTCGGATCGGGGGATGATCGCCGTGGGCGCCCAGGCCGACATTGTCGCATTCGATTCCGCGCGTTTCGGCGAGCAGGGTACACTTGCCGAACCTAACCGGATCGCTCAGGGCATGCGGCACGTCGTCGTCAATGGCGTCGTTACTCTGCGCGACGGGCGGCTCACCGGGGCGCGCGGCGGTCAAGTCCTGCGACGCGCGCACGCCGGAGGTTAAGTCGTCGGCAGCCGCGGGTCGGGCGCCGAGCCGCTCTATCCCGGAACGCTGCCATGGACGAGCGGGCGTGCCAGCTCGCAGATGACCTCTAGATCCTGTCCGGGCGTGTCGCGGCGATAGGCGATCCACGCCGGGTGCGGGGCGATGCCGGGCCGCGTGCGGAGTGCCCGCAGCTTGCCGCTGGCGATCTCTCGCTGCAGCAGCCCCACCGGCAGCAGGCTGACGCCGAACCCGGCGGCGGCAAGCTGGATCATGATGGTGAGGCTGTTGCAGGTGTTGAGACGCTTGGGCTCGGCGCGGCCTTTGGCGAACCATCCGCGTATCGTCCCGAACAGGTGCGACGGGCTGGGATTGGTGATGATCGGGTAGGCCCGGAGATCCGCCGGCGTCAGGATGCGGTCCGGCAGGCCGAGGCGCGGCGATGCCACCCATTTGAGCGGCAGATCGATGAGCTTCTCGACATGAATGACGGGGCTCGGCGTGGGTGCGGTGAGCATCGCGATGTCGAGCGTGCCGCGCTGGAGCGCGGCGTCGAGATTGGCGGAGAAGTCGACGACGACCTCGATCTGCGCCTCGGGATGATGCTTTTCGATCTGCAACAAGAGATCAGGAAGGCAGGTCAGGGCGAAGGAATCGGCGACGCCCAGCCGGATCGGCCCGCTCAACCGGCGTCGGCCGGGGGATTGTCGGGTCATCCGGTCCGCGAGGCCGAGAATCTGCTCGGCATAACCGACGACCTCACGGCCGCGCGGCGTAAGACGCGCCCGATAGCTGCGGCGATCGAACAGGGCGACGCCGACCTGCGCCTCGAGTTCGCGCACGCGCATCGATATGGTCGGCTGCGTCAGATGCAGCCGGGCCGCCGCTGCCCGGAAGCTGCCGAGCCGGGCGATCCAAACCAAGGTCTCGAGGTGACCCATACTCATTCTCATGATTATTAATCCCTATCATGATCCTTCAGGAACTTTGATTAGAATTTATCGTTCTTCCGGCTTAACCTGAACTGGAAAAATCGGCCCGCGCGGGCGATCAAACGATATAGGGGCGGCGATGGCTGCCGGCGCAACGCACTCCATCGGCATCGACATCGGCGGCACGTTCACCGACATCGTGCTGCTCGGTCCGAGCGGCCCGATCCGGACGCACAAAATTTCCTCGACCGCGGACGACTTCAGCCGCGGGATCGTCACCGGCGTGCGCGAACTGCTCGACGCGGCCGGGCTGGTGCCCGGCGCGGTGGCGGAGCTGGTGCATGCGACGACGGTGGCGACCAATGCCATACTCGAGCAAAAAGGCGCGCCGACCGCGCTCATCACCACGGCCGGGTTCCGCGATGTCCTGGAGATGCGCCGCCTGCGCATCCCGGTTCTCTACGATCTGCAATACGACAAGCCGGCGCCGCTGGTGCCGCGACGGCTGCGCTTCGAGGTACGCGAGCGCATGGGGCCGCGCGGCGAGATTCGCATTCCCCTGGACGAGGCGAGCGTCGAGGCGGCGGCCAAGCAGTTGCAGGCCGCCGGAGTCGAGGCAGTGGCCATCTGCCTTTTGCATTCCTACGCCAACCCGACGCATGAACGGCGGGTCGCCGACATCGTCCGGCGCCTGGTCGGCGACGACCTCTACATCACCTGCTCCGCCGACATTCTGCCGGAAATCCGCGAATACGAGCGCACCAGCACGGCGGTGGTGAACTCCTATGTCGGGCCGGTCGTCCGCCGCTACCTGCGATCCCTCGCCAACCGCCTTGCCCAGGCTAATCTCGACGCTCCCATCCGCATCATGCAATCGAACGGCGGCGTGATGACGGCCGGGTCGGCCGGCGACAAGCCAGCCTGCATCGTCGAGTCGGGACCGGCCGCCGGCGTCATCGCCTGTGCCCGCCTCGCGCGCCACCTCGGCCATGGCAACATCATTTCGTTCGACATGGGCGGCACCACGGCGAAGGCGGCAATCATCGAGAACGGCGAGCCGGCGAAGACGACCGAGTACGAGGTCGGCGCCGGGATCAACCTCAGCAGCAAGCTGGTCAAGGGCGGCGGCTACGCCATCAAGCTGCCCTTCATCGATGTCTCGGAGATCGGGGCCGGCGGCGGCAGCATCGTCGCCGTCGATAGCGCCGGGGCACTGAAGGTTGGGCCGCGCAGTGCCGGCGCGATGCCCGGGCCGGTATGTTACGACATCGGCGGCACCGAGCCGACCTTCACCGACGCGATGGTGGCGCTTGGCTATGTCAATCCGGACTATCTCGTCGGCGGCACGGTCCGGCTCAACGCCGACAAGGCGCGCCGTGTTCTCGCCGATCGCATCGCCCGGCCGCTGAACCTTTCGCTGCTGGATGCGGCGCACGGCATCTATACCATCGCCGCGGCGACGATGACGCGCGCCGTGAAGGCGGTGTCGACCTATCGCGGCCGCGACCCGCGTGACTTCGCGCTGGTAGCGTTCGGCGGCAATGGGCCGGTGGCCGGCGTCGAGGTTGCCCGCGCGCTGAAGATGAAGCGTGTCCTCGTGCCGCCGGCGCCGGGCGTATTCAGCGCCGTCGGCCTGCTGTTTTCGGATATCGAGCATGAGTTTCTGCGCACGTTCTTTCGTCGCACGGACGAGTTGCGGGCGCAGGACGTCGCGGCCGCGTTCCAGCAGCTCGAAGTGGAGGCGCGGCGTACGCTGCGTCGCGAAGGCCATGCCACCGAGCAGATCGAACTGCGCTGGCTCGCCGATCTTCGCTATAGCGGGCAGGCATACGAGCTGACCGTCGCGATGCCGCGGAACGGGCTGGACTTCGACGAGATGCATCGCGCGTTCCACGGCGAGCACGAACGCACCTATGGGCATCGATCGGACGGCGACCCCGTCGACCTCGTAAATGTGAAGGTCCTTGCCCGGGTAGTGCGGCTGGCGGCGCAGCCCTATGAGGGACTGGCCGCCGAGCCGGCCGGGCCGCAGCAAGACGAGATTCGCCCCCGCGACGCCTATTTCGGCGCGGAGCACGGCACGATTGCCACGCCGCTGCTGCGTCGGCGCGACCTCGCCGCCGCGCCGATCCAGGGTCCGGCGATCGTCGAGGAGTACGACGCCACCTGCGTGATCCCGCCGGGTTGCCTTGCCTCGCTCGACCGGCTCGGCAACATCAATATCGAGTTGGACTGACGATCATGGAGCGCGCGGTCGACCCCATCACCTTCGAAGTCATCAAGAACGGCCTGTCGTCCGTTGCCGACGAGATGGCGCTGATCATCATGCGCAGCGCCTATTCGCCGGTGGTCCGCGACTCGATGGACTATTCGACCGCGCTTTGCGATCGCCACGGCCAAATCATCGCCCAGGGCCTGACCCTGGCGGTGCAGCTCGGCGCTTTCCCCGATGGCATGCACTACATCATGCGCGACGAAGCCGCGAACGCGCGGCCTGGCGACATCTTCATCTTTAACGATCCCTACGGTTCCGGCGGCCAGCATCTGCCTGACATCTACGTCATCAAGCCGATCTTCCATGAAGGGCGGATCGAAGGCTATGCCTGCACCATGGCGCATCACAGCGATGTCGGCGGCATTGCGCCCGGCAGCACCGCGATCCATGCGACCGACATCCATCAGGAGGGGCTGTGCATCCCCCTGCTGAAGCTGTACGACGCCGGCCAACCGAACCGGTCGCTGTTTCGCATCATCGAGAAGAATACCCGACAACCGATTCAGGTCCTCGGCGACCTGAAGGCACAGCTCGCCGCCTGCGCGACCGGCGAGCGGGGTTATCTGGACCTGTTGCGCCGCCACGGCGCCGAGGCGATGCGACCGTACCTCGAGGAACTGCAGGACCAGGCCGAGCGGATGATGCGCGATTTCATCCGCCAGATCCCCGACGGCGCCTATGAGTTTGTCGACTACATCGACGGCGTCGGCGACGATCCCCAGACTCTCCGCATCCAGGTGAAAGTGACCGTTGCCGGCGACGAAATCGCCATCGACCTGGCGGGCACGTCGCGGCAGGTGGCGGCGGCGATCAACTGTCCGATCGCCATGATCCATTCGGCGGCCTATTGCGCCATCCGCTGCATCACCAGCCCTGCCATTCCGAATTGCGAGGGGTATATCCGGCCGATCCGCGTGATCGCGCCCGAGGGCACGATCGTCAACCCGCTGCCGCCCGCCGCCTGCGCCGCGCGCGGCGTCATGGGCTATCGCGTCTTCGATGCGATCATGGGGGCGCTCGCGCAGGTCGTGCCGAACCGCGTGATCGCGGCCGGCGAAGGCGGGCCGACGCTGTTCTCGATCGGCGGCACGCAAAACGGCCGCCAGTTCGTGCTGACCGAAGTGATGGTCGGAACCTGGGGCGCGCGGGCCGGCAAGGACGGCGTCGAGGGCATTTCGAATCCGGCGGCGAATCTGTCCAATCAGCCGGTCGAACTCATCGAGGCGGAACTCCCGCTCGAGGTCGTCGGTTACGGCCTGGTTGCGGACTCGGGCGGCGCCGGAAAATTCCGCGGCGGCCTCGCGTTTCACCGCGAATTCCGCGTGCTCTGCGACGATGCGACGTGCACGACGCGCGCCGACCGGCGCGATCATCGGCCCTACGGCCTGGCGGGCGGCGAGCCCGGCGGCGGATCGCAGAACATCATCAACCCCGGCGCCCAGCAGACGGGATTGCCGACCATGCCGATGCGGGCCATTCCGCTGCGGCACGGCGATGTCTTCCGCCACATTTCGGCGGGCGGCGGCGGCTATGGCGATCCGCTCGAGCGCCCGCCGGAGGCGGTGCTGGAGGACGTGCGCGATGAAAAAGTAAGCCTCGCGGCGGCACGCGAGCGCTACGGCGTGGTCATCGACCCGAAGCGGCTGACCGTCGATCGCGAGGCGACGGCGCAGCGCCGGCAGACCATGCGCAAAGCGGCCAAGCCCGCGCCAGCGCAAGCCTTGCAGGCGGCCAAATGAGCTTCGACGTCGTCATCCGCAACGGCACGTTGATCGACGGAACCGGCGCGCGACCGATCCGCGCCGATCTCGCGATTGTGGGCGAGCGTATTGCCGCCATCGGCGAGATTGGCGAGCGCGGGCTTGCCGAGCTCGACGCCGACGGCAAGTATGTCGCCCCCGGCTTCATCGACATCCATAGCCATTCGGACTACACGCTGCTGGTCGATCCGCGGGCGGTGAGCGCCATTCGGCAGGGCGTGACGCTCGAGGTGATCGGCAATTGCGGCTTCGGCTGCGCGCCCATTCGCGATCCGGCGCTGGCCAAGAGCAGCATCTACGGCTTCGACGGGTCCATCCCGCTCGCCTGGCGCTCGATGGGCGAATACCTCGAGCGTCTCGACGCCGCGGCGCCGGCGGTCAACGTGATCACGCTGGTGCCCAATGCCCAGCTCCGCCTTTCGACGGTGGGCATGCGCGATCGCCCGGCCGACCGGGACGATCTGGCGCGCATGAAAGACCTGCTGAGCGAAGGACTCGGCGAGGGCGCGTTCGGCTATTCGACCGGGCTTGAATACGGGGCGGAGCGCGGCGCCAGCGAGGCGGAACTATCGGAGCTCTGTCGGGTGGTGCGCCGCGCCGACGGTCTTTACGCCACGCACACGCGCGACCGCGATCACCATGCCATCGACGCGATCGACGAGGCGATCCGCACCGCGGAAGCGAGCGATGTCCGCCTGCAGATCTCGCATCTGCTGCCGCGGATGATCGGCGATGGCGTCGCCGAGCGGGCGGTCGAAGCGGTCGAGCGGGCGGCCAGCCGTGGCCTGGACATCGCCTTTGACATGCACACGCGCCTGTTCGGCACGACCTACCTGAATACGATACTGCCGAACTGGGCACATGAGGACGGGCGGGAGGCGCTGGCCGCCCATCTCCGCTCGCCGGACAGTCGGGCGCGCATGCGAGACTACCGCAGCATCGTCGCCGGCGGCGGATGGGAGCGCGTGGTGCTGCTGGACAACCCCGCATTTCCGGAATTCTCGCGGCGGAGTCTCGGCGAGATCGGCCGTTCGCTCGGGCGCGATCCGCACGACGTGGCGTTCGATATCCTACTGACCGAGATCGATCAGCTTCATCGGCCGATGGTCATCATCCTCTGCTATACGGAAGACGATCAGGCGCAGATCTTTCGTCACCCGAAATGCATGCCGGGTTCCGATGCGACCACCATGGCCCCCGACGGCCCGCTGGCGCGCGCGGTCTTCCACGGCGCCTACTCGTGGGCGGCCTGGTTTTACAGCTTCATGGTGCGTCGCCGGCGGGTGCTCTCGCCCGCGGAGGCGATCCATCGTCTGACCGGGCTTCCGGCGCGGACGCTGCGGCTCGACGATCGCGGCGTGCTGCGCCGCGGCGCCCATGCCGACGTCGCGGTGTTCGACCCCGAGCAATTCGGCGAGCGCAGCACCACGTTCGAGCCGAATCAACTGGCGCAAGGCATGCACCACGTCGTCGTCAATGGCGTCGTCACCCTGCACGCCGGCGAACCGACCGGACGACGCGCCGGCCGCGTCATTCGCCGCGCCGGACCGCGGATGGCGATCTGATGGAAATTCGGCGCACAGCTTCGGCATCACATACGACCCGGCATCGCGGCCAGCCGTTGGCCTCGGCATCGGGAAGGGGCATTGCAACGGCAGGCAGTCAAACGGGAGGTAATGGGATGAATACCACCATGCGTCACATGCTGGCGGGCGGCGCCGTTGCCGTCGCGCTTGCACTCGGCGGCTCGGCATCGGCCCAGACGATCGTGATGAAGCTGGGGACGGTCGACGCCGAGAAGAGCCACTCGGGCGTCGGGTCGGAGGCATTCGCGCGCGAGGTCGAGCAACTGAGCAAGGGGACGATGAAGGTCGAGGTGTTTCACGCCGGCAAGCTCGGCGGCATCCCGGCGCAGATCGCCAACGTGTTCAGCGGATCGCAGGACATGCATCTGCTGTACCCGGAATTTCTGAGTAACTTTGCGCCGGAAGCGAAGTTGATCTCGCTGCCGTACCTGTTCGACAACCTCGAGCACCTCCAGCGCTTCTATAAGAGCGAATTGTGGAAGCCGGCGATCGACAAGCTGGACAGCCAAGGCGCGGTGCTCCTCGACAAGGACTGGACCTGGATGATCCGCGACCCGCGCGGCCTCATCTCGGTCAAGCCGGTGTTCGCGCCCGACGACATGAAGGGCTTCAAGCTGCGCATTTGGGAGGACAAGTCGGCGATCGAAACCTGGCGCGGCTTCGGCGCGATCACGACCGTTGTGCCGCGGCCGGAAATGTATCTGGCATTCAAGCAGGGGATCATCCAAGGCGGACCCGAGACGATCGGCATCGCCTACGACCAGAAGAACGTCGAAGTCGCCAAGTACTGGACCCGCACCGAGGAGTACTACCAGATCATCAATGTGATGATAAACAAGCGGAAATACGAGTCGCTGACGCCGGATCAGCGGATGATCCTGGCGACGGCGGCGAAGAATGCCGCCAAGGTGTTCGTCCAGGAGACCCTCAACGGCTACGCCGACAAGAAGGAGAAGGCGCGCACGGAATTCGGCGTGACCGCCATCGAACCGCCATTGGCGCCGTGGCGCGAGAAGGGCGCCGCGACGGTTGCGCGGCTCCTCGCCGAGAACTACGTGCCGGCGACGCTCATCGAGAAGGTGCGGGCGCTCAAATAGTCCGATCGAGCGGGCGGGGCCTTCCGCCCCGCCCGTGCTCCGCAGCATGGCAATGAGGGGGTAATGGCCGACGCCTCGCCCGCGTGGGACCGAGTGGCGCAGGCCTATCTATCGGCGTCGCGGGTCGCGATTCTCGCCGCGGCGCTGGTCATGTTCGTCATCATGGTCGCCGCGAACGCCTTCAACATGACCGTGCGCACGCTGTCCCTGGGCGATGTCCTCTGGCACCAGGAGATCTCGATCCTGGCGGCCATGTGGGTGTATTTCGCCGCCTACGCGCTGATCGGCAAGGAGGACGCGTATATTCGCGTCGAGTTTCTCGTCGACCTCCTGCCGCAGCGCATCAACCGGACAATCCAAATCCTGGTGCGCGTCGTCACCATCGTCTTCCAGGGCGCGGTGGTGGTGCTCACTTGGCGGGCGCTCAAGGTCGTCTCCGTGTTCCAGACGCATATCCTCGAGTGGCCGGAGTACTTCTTCTACATTCCTCTGCTCGTCGCAGGGGTCGACATCGCGCTCACCGAATGCATCCATCTCGCGCGGGCGCTGGCCGGCCGTTCGCGCGAGAGGCTCAGCCCGCGAAATCTCATCGGCACGGGATCGTAGCGTGTCGTCGCTGGCGATGATGGCCGTGTTCCTCGCCCTGCTGCTGCTGCGGGTGCCGGTTTGCGCGGCGATGGGATTTGGCGCGATGACCGGCTTGGGGCTGCTCGGTCTGCCGCTGAGCACGATGGCGCGCTACATGATCGAGGACGTCCGCGCGGTGCCGCTGCTCGCCATTCCCTTCTTCGTCCTCGCCGCCTCCGTCATGAACGAGATGGGGGTTACGCGGCGCATCTTCGAGTTCGCCAACAATCTGGTCGGCGGGATGCGCGGCGGCCTGGCGCAGGTGGCGATCGTCTCCAACGTCGTCTTCGCCGGCATCTCCGGCTCGGCGCTGGCGGACATCGCCGGTCTCGGCTCGATCATCATCAACGCGATGACGCGGCACGGCTATCGCATCGAGTTCGCGGCGGCGATCGTCGTCGCGGCGTCGGTGGTGGCGCCGATCATTCCGCCGTCAATCATGTTCATCATCTACGCGGTGATGATGAACGTCTCGATCGGCAAGCTGTTCGTCGCCGGCATCGTTCCCGGCCTGATGATCGGCGCCGTGCTGATGATCACGGTCTGGCTGTTCGCCGCGCTGCGGCTGCACCGCTTTCCCGATCCGACGCCCGGCACCCTGCGCGGTCTCATTCGCTCGGCGGCGAGCGGAGCGCCGGCCATTCTCTCGCCGGCGATCATCCTGGCCGGCATGGTCGGCGGTATCGCGACGCCGACCGAGGCGGGCGTACTCGCCGTGCTGTATTCGCTGCTTCTCGGCGTTCTCTACCGCGAGCTTTCGTGGGCGCGCCTGTACCGGGCTCTCGAGTCGTCGACCAAGACGACGGCCATGATCATGTATCTGACCGGCATCGGCTCGGTCATGGCGTTCGTGATTACGTCCGAGCAGGCCGCGGAGCAGATCGCGCGCTATCTGCTTCAGCTGACGGATCAGACATGGATCCTCCTGCTGTTGATCAATTTGATCCTGTTGATCCTGGGATGCGTCCTGGAGACCGTCCCAGCCATGCTCATCTCCATCCCGATCCTTGGCCCGGTGGCAGTCAGGCTCGGCATGGATCCGTTACAATTCGGCGTCGTTCTGAGTCTCAATCTGCTCATCGGCATCATGACTCCGCCGATCGGTCTCGGGCTGTTCGCCATCTGCGCAATGACCGGATTGAAGCTCGAGAAGGTGGTTTACGCCTGCCTCGCGTTCATTCCGACGCTTGTCATCGCCCTTCTCATACTCACCTACGTGCCGTCGCTGTCGACATGGCTCCCGGGTCTTCTCTTCCGGGACTAGGCGGCTCGGCCGCAAGTGACCTAAGATCGTCGTCCCGATCGCAGCCCTTGCGGCTTTCATCAATGTCTTTCTCTCCGGCCGAGATCCGCGCCATCGTCGTCGGCGCCCTGCTGGCGATGTTCCTCTCGGCACTCGACCAGACCGTCGTCGCCATCGCGCTGCCGCCGATCGCGGCCGATCTCGGCGACTTCACCCTGATTTCATGGGTCGTCACGTCCTATCTGCTGACGTCGACCTGCGTCATGCCGATTGTCGGCAAGCTCAGCGACCTTTACGGCCGGCGGCCGATGCTCAGAATATGCCTGATCATCTTCATGGCGAGCTCCGCGCTCTGCGCGTTGGCGCCCGGCATGATCCCGCTGATCCTCGCCCGCGCGCTACAGGGCATCGGCGGCGGCGGCATCGTAACGCTTGCCCAGACGATCATCGGCGACGTCGTCGCGCCGCGCGAGCGCGGCCGCTACGCCGTCTATATCACGTCGGTGTGGGTGGTCTCCGCACTGCTCGGCCCGATGCTCGGCGGCGTCCTCACCGAGTATTACGGCTGGCCATGGATCTTCTGGATCAATCTGCCGCTTGGTCTGGCCGCGCTCCTTGCCACCGATCGCGCTCTGCGCAAACTGCCGATCGATCCTCGGCGCTCGCCGATCGACTATGCCAGCATCGCGCTTCTCTGCAGCGCCACGGTCGCGCTGCTCCTGATCCTCTCGCTCGGCGGCAAGCGGCTGCCATGGACGGCGCCGGCGATGCTGGCGTTCGGCGTCGCGACATTGATCCTGGCAGGCCTCTTCGTCCGGCGGCAGCTGCGCGCGCCGGAGCCGATCCTGCCGCCGCGTTTCCTTCGCGACCGCGTCATCGCGCCGCTGCTGGCCGCGAGCTTCATCGTCTTCGGCGCCTACATCGTCATCGCCGTCATGGTCCCGGTCTATTTTCAGGTTGCGCTTGGCCTGCCGGTGAGCGAGGCCAGCCTGTTGATGATTCCGCTGATGCTGTCGAGCACGGTGACATCCGGTCTCTCCGGACGCTATTCGCGGCGCACTGGCCGCTACAAGCTGCCGCCGATCGTCGGCTTGCCCGTCACCATCGCAGCGTTGATCGTTCTTGCCGTACTCGCCGAGCGCCTGTCGGCGCCCACCGCTGCCGTCCTGTTCATGGTCGCCGGCCTCGGCCTAGGCCCGTTCTTCCCGTGCAGTACCGTCGCCGCGCAGAACGCGGTCGAGCGGCACGATCTCGGCGCCGTCAGCGGCGCGGTCGGCTTCTCGCGGACGCTGGGCGGCGCCATCGCTATCGCTGCCGGCTCGGCGCTCGTTCTCGGTCTCGTCTCCGGCGCGCTGCCCGACAGCGGGCACCCAGCCAGCCTCGAAGATCTCGCGCGGAGTTCGCTGTCACCTGAAGCCCGCGCCGTCCTCGCCCGGTCGTTCGGCGTCCTATTCGGCGCGTCGGCGGCCGCCTTCGTGATCGGCTTGGCGATCTTCGCGCGCGTCGAGGATCGCCCGCTGCGCGGCCAGCCAGCCGCCAGCGTGGCTCGTGCGGCCGACTGATCCGTCCCGGCCGGACCCGCGATCCGATCTGCGCCGTCGAACGGGTTCAGGCCTGGACCTTGACCGTCGGCATATGCTGACGGTTGAGCTGACGCTCCATGTGCTGGCTGAGCAGGGACAGCGGCCAACACAAGGTGAAATACAGCAGCGTGACGATGGCGTAGACCGTGAACGGTCGAAAGGTCGCGTTGTTGACGATCTGGGCGGCGCGCGTCAGCTCCGTGAAGCCGATGATCGAGGCGAGCGAGGTGCCTTTCAATATTTGCACGAGGAATCCGACGGTCGGCGGAATCGCGATGCGCAGCGCCTGCGGCAGGATCACGAGACGAAGTTGAAGCATGCGGCCGAAGGCCAACGCCCGCGCGCCCTCCCATTGGGTTCGCGGGATCGCCTGCATGCAGCCGCGCCAGATCTCCGCGAGGAAGGCGCTCGAATAGAAGGTAAGCCCGAGTGCAGCCGCGGTCCATGCGTCGGTCCCGACGCCCAACAGGTTCGAGCCGAAATAGACCAGGTACAGCTGCATCAGCAGCGGGGTGCCTTGAAAGGCCCTGATGTAGACGATCGCGACGGCCCGCCAGGGGCCGGCCCTGGCGATCCGCAGGATGGCGACGCCGAGCCCGACGAAACCGCCGCCGACGAATGCGATCACCGCGAGCAGGACGGTCCAGCGGACCGCCTGTAGCAGGAACCACAGCTCGTAGGAGGTGAATTCCCGGATCAAGTGTGCCTGCTCCAGCGCGCGAACAGCACCCGATGAATCGCCGCGAAAGTTCCCTGGAAGCCGAGCGACAGGGCAAGGTAGAGGCCGGTCGCCGTCATGTAGAATTCGAAGGAACGGAAGTTTCGCGCCACGATGGTGTCGGTAACCGCGGTCAACTCCTCCGCCGAGATTACCGAGACGACGCTCGAGGCGAGCATGACCAGAATGAACTGGCTGCCCAAGGCCGGAAATACCGCCCTCAGGGCCGGAATCAGCACGACGAAACGGAGGATTTGCCACGGTCTGAGCCCCAGCGCGCGGCCCGCCTCGATCTGGGTCTGCGGCACCGCCTCGATACCGGCGCGAACGATCTCGGTCGCGTAGGCGCCAAGATTGACCACCATCGCCAAGAGCGCCGCTTGGTCGGGCTGCAGGCGTATGCCCAGCGAAGGCAAGCCGAAATAGATCAGAAGAAGTTGAACGAGGAACGGCGTGTTGCGGATCGCTTCGATGTAGGCCTGCACGATTCCGCGCAACAGCCGCCAACGCGAGGCCTTGGCCCGTGCCCCAACGATGCCAACGGTGAGCCCGAGCAACATTGCCATCGCCGACAGACGCACGGTGAGCCACGCCCCGAACAGCAGTTGGTCGAATTCCCGCCACACGAAACTGAACTGGAATACGTAATTCACACCGTTCCCCAGATTCTTCCGACCACTTTGCACCTGCCATCGCCAGTCGCGGACCGGCACAGCCGAATTTTATGAGACCGCCGCCGTCAATAGCTCACCCCGCTTGCCGCCACGGCAAGCGGCGCAGCCAATCTTCTCAAATCACGGAAGCGAAGATTGAGCTGCTCGCGCGGAGAAATGAATCAGTTTGACACCCCCCGCGCCTTGGCGGTCGGCGCCGATGAACGCCGCGCTTCCCCATCCGGCATCCTCAGTCTAGTCGCCGAACACCATCGCACCGAGGCAGAGCCTCGGCACCTCGAGTCCGCCGCACCAGAACCGGCGATACTCCATGTTCGCGTCCGGCGATCGCGATCTCACGCGGCAGGCACGATCCGCCGCCCGACCGTTGCGTGAGCTCAGAACACCGGCAGCTCGCCCAGGGGCAATTCCCGCCACTTGCGGCTGATCGCTTCGAGCTCGCCATTGTTCTTGATCGTATAGATGAACGTGTTGAGCCACTGCAGCAGGTCGGTCTGGCCGCGCCGCATGCCGATGCCGAAATGGAGTTCACGCAGCACCAGCTTGACCTCGTAGTTCTTGCCGGGGTCGTTGCGGTTCAGGGTGCGATTCACCAACAGGCCGGTGCCCACCAGATCGATCTGTCCGGAGATCATCGCCTGCAGCGCCGTCGCCTCGTCGTCGAAGCGCATGACGTTGATTGCCTTGGCCCCCGCTACCGGCGTCAGGATCAGGTCCTGCATGGCCCCGCGGGGCACGCCCACGCGCAGCCCTTTGAGATCGTCGACCGTCTTGACCGCGCGGCTTGCCGGCGCCACCAGCGTGGCCGCCTCGGTTGCGTAAGGCATGGAAAACCAGATCTGCAGGGCACGCTCGGCGGTGATCCCGAACAGCGCGATCACCATGTCGACGCGGCTGGTCAGGAGATACGGGATGCGGTTCACGCCCGTCACCGAGACGAACTCCACCGGCACGCCCAGATACTTGCCGACGAGCCGGGCAACGTCGGGATCGTATCCCTCCGGCTGGCCGTCCTTGCCCATCAGGCCAAAGATCGGCGTGGTCGTGTTGACTCCGATGATCACCTTGCCGCGCTTGATGATGTCATCGATCGTCTGGCCGGCCGCAGGGGTCGGAGCCTGAACCGCCATGAAGCTGAACAGAATCGCAGCAGCGAAAGTGCGCAGCACGCAAGCCGGACTAAACATGTTTCCCTCCCTTTTTGCCGCGGTGTAGCGGTTTTCTCCACTAAGACCGCGGCGGTGTCAGATCTCGCGGATCCAAACGTTCATCTCCCCTGGATCACGGTGATCCCATGCGTGATAGGGGATCGCGCGAACGATGATCGGCTCGACATCCGGCGGCGCGGCGGCATAAAGCGCGCCGGCCCCGTCCTTCGACCGCTGAACCGCGGCAGTCGCCAGCAGCGTTCCCACCCCGCCCAGCAGATTCGGTTCGAAGCGGGGTTCGATCTGGCCGAGCCGCGGCAAGGCGATCCAGTGCAACGGCACTTCCTGATCGACGGATTCGAGGCAATAGACAATCGGCCCGCGCTTCAAGGCGACGCGCCCGAGATCGGCACGAACGTCGGGATGGGCGTAGTTTCGCTCGGCCGGCATGTCGAGCGCGAGCGTGACGCGATCGCCCGACTGCCACCGCCGCTTGAGATGCGCATAGCCCCGGTCCTTCACCGCAGCGACGTCGACCGCGGTACCGTTCACCGCAAGACGTGCCGACCGACACCAGCCCGGAATACGCAGGCGCAGGGCGAACTCCACCGCCGTCTCGGTGTCGATCCGGATTGCAATAGTGCCATCCCATGGGTAGGCCGTCTCCTGCACCACGGACAGGTTCGTGCCGGCAACGGCAATCCGGCCGCGCCCTTGGACATAGAGATGTACCGCGACCTCGTCGGGTCCGGCCGAGTACACGTATTCGCCCAGCGACGCGATCAGCCGCCCGATATTGGCCGGACAGCACGGGCAGCGGTGCCACTGCCAGCGATGATGGTTGCCGCGGCTGGCCAACGGATTGTCGTAGAAGAAATGCTCGCCGTCGAGCGAGAGGCCGCTCAGCGCCCCGTTGTAGAGCGCCAGCTCCATCATGTCGGCGTAGCGGCCATCGCCGTCGAGCTGGAGCAGCCGATGCGCCCAAAAGATCAACCCGATTGCCGCGCAGGTCTCGGCATAGGCAGTCTCGTTCGGCAAGTCATAGTCGTCGGTAAAGCCCTCGTTGCGTGCCGACGGGCCGAGGCCGCCCGTCACGTAAAGGCGCTTGCCCGTTAGGTCGGCCCATAACCGCTCGCCAGCGGCAACCAGGCTCGGGTCCTCCGTCTCCCCGGCCAGATCGGCCATAGCGCTGTAGAGGTACATGGCCCGCACCGCGTGGCCGACCACCTGCCGCTGCTCGCGGACCGGCACGTGCGATTGGCTGTACTCGTAGGTGCCATGAAAATAGCCTTCGGGGCCTTCGCCGCGGCGCCGCGCCTCCTGATCGAAGTAGTGTGGCTGGCGACCGCGCTCGTCGACGAAATAGCGCGCGAGGTCGAGGTAGCGACGCTCTTTGGTCAGACGATAGAGCCTGACCAGCGCCAGCTCGATCTCCGGATGGCCGCAATAGCCGCGCCGCTGCGCGTCGCCGGGGCCGAACACGGTGGCGATGTAGTCCGCGTAGCGGCACATCACCTTGAGCAGGCTCTGCTTGCCGGTCGCCTGCGCGTGCGCGACCGCGGCTTCGATCAGATGGCCGGCACAATACAGCTCGTGCCAATCGCGCAGATTGGTCCAGCGCTTGGCGGGCTCGCGCCGGATGAAGTAGGTGTTGAAATAGCCGTCCGGCTGCTGCGCCTTGGCGATGCGGGCGATGATCTCGTCGAGCCGCGCGTCGAGCGCGGGATCAAACTGCGTGGCCAGCGTATAACACGCCGTCTCAATCCATTTGCAGATGTCGGAGTCCCAGTACATCACCGGCGTGGTCGGGCGGTTGTTGAACGGCACCCGCAACGGGCCCGGCGGCAAATGCACGTCGAGCGCCTCGAATACGCCGGCCTTCTCATACTGGCTGAACAAAAAAGGCAGAGTTCGCTGGCGAACGCTGCGCTGACGCGGCGCCCAGAGGCTGTCCCGCAGCTCGACCGCGGTGAACGGGACCGGCGTGTGTCGCGACTTGGAGCGATGAGGCCCAGGAGCCGGACCAGCGGCAAGTGTCGATCCGTGCGTCATGAACATCGTCTCCTAGCTGAGCGGCCGGTCCGCCGCCTGCCCTGTATTTTGCTTGTCCCCCTGGCCGCACGACGCGCGCACGACAAGACTGCAGGGCAAGCGGACGATGCCGCGCTCACCCCCGCCGTCGATCAGGTCGAGCATGCGCAGGCCCGCCTGGCGCCCGAGCTCGTGCAGGTTCATGTCGACCGTCGTCAGCGGCGGGCGCGTCGCCGCGGCGATGATTTCCCAGTTGTCGAAACCGACCACGGCGATATCGTCCGGCACCGCGATGCCCCGATCGCGCAGCGCATCGACCGCCCCGCGCGCAATCTGATCGCTGCCGCAGAAGATCGCGTCGATCGTTTGGCGCGTGGCGAGCAGGCGTGCGACAGCCTCGCGCCCCCACGCCTCGCTCCATTCACCGCTTATGACCAATTCGGGTCGCCAGGTCAGACCATGCTCCATGATCGCCTGCTTCAGACCATCGCGGCGATGGCGCACCGCCTCGAAGTCCACGGGCCCGGTTACGTGCGCGATACGAGCGCGCCCAGCACGGATCAGGTGATCGCCGGCGAGCCGGCCGCCGCCCAGATCGTCCGGCAGCAGACACAGCGCATCCACGTCCGCCACTTGCGCGAACGCATAGAGGATGGGGACCGACCCGTCGACGAGGTCGAGCGGCGGGCGCGGATCGGCGCGGCGGGCGGTGACGATGATGCCGTCGACGCGTTTCGCCAGCAGCGATTCGATATGCTGGCGCTCGCGCGCCGGATCGTCCGCGCCGTTGCACAGGAACACCGACATGCGCGCGGTGCCGAGGGCGTCCTCGATGCCCTCCAGCACCGGTATGCTGAACCGGCCGTAGCGGTCGGTCGAGATCAGCCCGACCGTGAAGGTGCGCCGGCGCAGCAGGCTCTGTGCCAGATCGTTTGGCCGGAAGCCCAATCGTTCTGCCGCCGAGCGGACCCGCGCGCGCGTCTCCTCGCGCAGCTGACCCGTGCCATTGAGGCCCTTCGAAACCGTGCCCAGGCTGACCCCCGCCGCCTGCGCGACATCGCGAATTGTCGGCGGGACCGGTCTTGCGGAAAGTGATGTTTTCGGCGACGTCACGTGTACGCTATCCGTCAGATCTCATTGCCCGCTCCCTTACTGACGTTTAGGCGGGCCCAATCATTGGTCATTTGCGGCAGCATATAGCATCCAGCGATCACACGGAAAAGCTTTTCCTGATTTCAGGAAAATGTTGATCGCCACGGTTTTCCATAGCTATCGCAATGAACTATCGGCCCGACAGTGCGACGGACGTCATGTCCGCGGTGTTGGCACCCGGCATCTTGCTTGGGACGGATGGAGATGACATGGTGCACGCGCGTGACGGCGAGACGGTTGATGGATTTCGAAAATATATCTCCCGAATTCCGCGACCTGGTCCCGCCGAATTCTTGGGTCGAACGTCTCCACACCGGCATGCGCTGGACGGAGGGCCCGGTCTGGTTCGCCGACGGCCAACAACTGATCTTCAGCGACATACCCAACGATCGCATGCTGCGCTGGGTCGACGGGTTGGGCGCCGGCGTGTTTCGCGAGCCGTCCGGATACAGCAACGGCAATACCCGCGACCTCCAAGGCCGATTGGTGACGTGCGAGCACGGCCAGCGTCGCCTGACGCGAACGGAGCCCGACGGGTCGGTGACGGTGCTCGTCGATCGTTATCAGGGTCGGCGGCTCAATTCGCCGAACGACGTGGTCGTCAAATCCGACGGCACGATCTGGTTCACCGATCCGCCCTACGGGATCATCGGCAACTACGAAGGCTACCAGGCCCGTATGGAGCTCGACGGCTGTTATGTATTCCGGCTCGACCCCGTCTCGGGTGAACTGCGTGTCGTCACCGATCGGCTGACCCGCCCCAACGGCCTCGCATTCTCCTTGGACGAAAAGACGCTCTATGTGAGCGACAGCGCCCGATCCCACGATCCGCAAGGCGCGCACGACATCCTCGCCCTGTCGCTGTCGGATGACGCCACGGCGCGCTCGCAGACGCTCTTTGCCTCGATCGAGCCCGGCCTCGCGGATGGATTTCGCCTAGATGCCGCCGGCAATGTGTGGACAAGTGCCGGCGACGGTGTCCACTGCTATGCGCCGTCCGGCAAGCTGCTGGGAAAAATCCACATTCCCGAGACGGTGTCCAATGTCGTCTTTGGCGGACGCCGCCTCAACCGGCTATTCGTCACGGCGACGACGTCGGTGTACAGCGTCTACCTGGCGGTCTGCGGAGCTGCGAGACCACGGAGCGCGCCGCGCTGATTTAGGAATTGCCGCGGAACCGCGCTGGGCCGGACTTCATACCCCGCCCGACAATGACTGCGCGATCGCGCTGCTTCGCATCACTCCGTCGGCGGCGTGACGAGCGGGCAGCCGCAGATCGGACATTTCATCGCCTGGACGATCGCCTACGCCCGCTCCGGCGGCTCCTGGCCGTCGAGCTTGGCGAGGATCTCCTTGACCAGCTCGTCGTGCGCCGCCCGGGTCTCGCAACCCGCGAGATAAAGCGCCGTGCGCGCAACGTTTTCCTCGTCGACGCGGAAGGCCGCCGCGCGCCCGCCGGCTGCGACCCAGGCCGCGGCACCGAGGCAGGCGAGCGCGGTAGTGCCGAGAAAGCGGCGACGATCCCATCCGAGCCTGCGCATGTCTGTCCTCCGGCTCAGCCGATCACCAACAGGGCCAATCCCGCGACAGCAATTCCGGCGCCGCCGGCGCGGACGACCCAGCGTCCGACGCTACCCATGCAATATAGGCCGACGCCGGCGCCAAATCCATGGAGCAGGGCAGTTGCGGTGACGAAACCCAGTCCGTAAAGCAGCGGCGCGGCCGTCTCCGGCATCTCGGCGCCATGTGCAACACCATGAAAGAGCGCGAGAAATCCGACAATCGTCGCCCCGATCGCCGGCCGCGGACGCAGCGCCGCGGCGACCAGCATGCCGAGCACCAGCAGCGAGCCGACGATGCCCAGCTCGACCGGCATCCCAGCAAAGCCCGCTGCGCCGATCATCCCGCCGACCGCCAGCATCGCAACGAACGCCCCCGGCACCAGCCATAACGCCCGCCCGCCAAGCTGGGCGGCCCACAGGCCGACGGCGACCATGGCCAGCACATGATCGAGCCCGCTGAACGGATGAGTGAGTCCTTCGGTCCAGCCGGCGCCCTCGGCCCCAAAGACATGGGCGTGGGCGGCGATGGGTGAAACCGCAAGGACTGCGGCGGCTGCGACAATTCGGCGCCAAGACGTGGTCTGCATCGCTGTCTTCCTCGTATCCCGTATTGCTGGTTGGACAATCGACCGTCGAGGTCCGCACCATACGGAGCCAACCGTCACCGGTCAATTTGCGCGTCTCTCGCATGTCCGCGACCTTACCCGACCTCGTCTGGATCACCGGCGCCTCCTCGGGCATCGGCCGCGCCCTCGCCTTGCGCCTGGCGCGCGACGGCCATCGTGTCGCCGCCTCGGCGCGCAATGTCGAAGCCCTGGCGCAGCTCGTGCGTGAGGGCAGCGGCCGCGTCGTCCCGGTTCCGCTCGACGTGACGGACAAGGAAGCGGTTCGCGCGGCGGTGACCCGCATCGAGGCCGCGCTCGGCCCCATCGGCCTTGCCGTGCTGAATGCCGGCGCCCATCGGCCGCTCTCGGCCGACGATTTCTCGACCGACGCGTTCCGCGCGCTGGTCGAGGTCAATCTCATGGGCGTGGTCCATTCTCTCGACGCGGTGCTCGCCGTCATGCGGCCGCGCCGCGCCGGGCACATCGCCGTCGTCGCCTCGGTCGCCGGCTATCGCGGCCTGCCGACGGCGGCGGCTTACGGCGCGACCAAGGCGGCGCTGATCAATATGTGCGAGGCGTTGCGGCTCGATTGCGCGCGTCTCGGCATCAAGCTCCAGATGGTCAATCCCGGCTTCGTCGAAACGCCGCTCACCGAGCGGAATTCGTTTCCAATGCCGTTCCTGATCCCGGTCGAGCGCGCCGTCGACCGCTTCATCACCGGCCTGGCCAGTGACCGTTTCGAGATCACGTTCTCGCGACGCTTTGCCGCAATTCTGCGCCTGCTGCGCTGCCTTCCCTATCCGCTCTACTTCCGGCTCGTGCGCGCGGCGACCGGCAAATGAGCCGGATCGACACGCTACGCCGGGCACTCGACGCCTATGCGCAATTCTACGAGCAGCTCGCGCCGGAGCGGCTCGACGGCCTTGCGGCGCTGTTGGCCCCTGACGTGCGGTTCAAGGACCCCTTCAATGACGTGCGCGGGCCGGCCGACATGATCCGCGTCCTGCGCCTGATGTACGACCACGGCACGCCGCGCTTCGAGATGCGCGACCGCGCGGTCGGGACGGAGCGCTGCTATCTGCGTTGGCGCTACACGTCGACAAGAGACGGCCACAACGCGCCGTGGATCATCGAGGGCATGAGCGAGCTGCGTTTCGATGACGCCGGGCGCCTCGTCGAGCATGTCGATCATTGGGACGCCGCCGAGCAGGTCTATGAGCGGCTGCCGCTCATCGGCTGGCTCATCCGCCGGATCAAGCGGCGGCTGCAGCTCAAGACCTAAAGCCTAGGGCCGGACGACTGCGACCTGGGTCACGTCGATCGAGCCGCCGCGGAAGCCCGCCTCGCAATAGGCGAGATAAAACTCCCACAGACGCTTGAAGCGCGCATCGAAGCCGAGCGGCGCGATGTCTGGCCAGGCCGATTGGAAGCGCTGGTACCAGAGCTTGAGCGTCTGCGCGTAATGGCCGCCGAAATAGTCCTGGCCGTCGATGGCGAGGCCGGCGGCGGTGATCGCCCGCGACAGCGCCGACGGCGACGGCAGCATGCCGCCGGGGAACACGTAGCGCTGGATGAAATCGACGCCCTTGCGGTAGCGGTCGAACCAGCTATCGGCGATGGTGATCACCTGCAGCGCGGCACGGCCCCCGGGCACCAGGCAGTCATGCATCTTAGCGAAGAAGGCGGGCCAGTATTTCTCGCCGACGGCTTCGAACATCTCGATCGAGGCGATGCGGTCGAACCGGCCGTCGAGCGCGCGGTAGTCCTGAAACCGCGCCTCGACGCGATCGGCGAGGCCGGCGGCATGAATCTGCGCGCGCGTATGCTCGAGCTGTTCCTTGGAGACGGTGATGGCGGTGACGCGGCAGCCATATTCGCGCGCTACGAACTGCGCAAAGCCGCCCCAACCGCAACCGATCTCGAGCACGTGATGCCGGGGCGCGACCGCCAGCTTTTCCGCGATCAGGCGGTATTTGTTCGTCTGTGCCGTCGACAGATCTTCCTCGGGCGCGGCGAACACGGCCGACGAGTAGGTCATTGTCGGGTCGAGCCAGCGCGCGTAGAACGCGTTGCCGAGATCGTAGTGATGGGCGATGTTGCGCCGGGCGCCGCTTCGCGTGTTGTCGCGCAGCGCGAACCACAGCCGGCGCAGCAGCCGCAGCGTCGATCCGCCGTAGTGCGTGCCGAATGCCTGGTCGTTGGCGTAGCCGAGCTGCAGCAGCGCGCGCAGATCCGGCGTCTCCCAATCGCCATCCATGTAGGATTCGGCGAGACCGACCGTGCCGCCGGTGAACAGTCGCCGCACCATGCGGGCCCGACGGATGACGATGCTTGCCGCCGGTCCAGGCTGGCGGCCGGCGAAGCGGAAGCAGCGTCCGTCCGGCACGGTCACCGCCAGCTCGCCATGCTCGATTCGGCCGGCCGTCGCCAGCAGCAGGGAGAGCGGGCGCGGCAGGTCGCGTGTTTCCGCAGGCATCACGCTCACGGCGTCGCCTCGCGCGGCCGCTTGGCGGTGCCGGGATGGCGATAAAGGCGCACGCCCTTGAGCCACAGACGCAACGCCTGCCAGTGAATCGCAGTGACCACCCGCAGCGTCAGCAGCGGGAAAGCGGCGAAAGCGCGCAGCAGGGCGCCGTCGGACAAGACTCGGCGGCGCGCCGTATGCGTCGCGATCAGCAGCTCGCCCTCCGTCACGCTCTCGCGAATCAGAATCGACAGGCGCTCCTCCGGCTCGACCACGCGGAAGCGGTATACGGCATTCATATCGATGAACGGCGAGACGTGAAACTGTTTGGCGGCGCTCTGGCGAATCGGCGCTGCCGCCGGGTGGCCGGGCGCGACCGGCAGCACATAGGCATGCTGCTCGCCGAAGGTGTTCTTCACCTCGTAGAGCATCGCGCGCAGCGTGCCATCGGCGGCGTAGCACCAATAGACGCTGATCGGATTGAAGACGTAGCCGAGCATGCGTGGAAAACAATGCAGATAGATCTTGCCGCCGGCAAGCGCGATTCCGTGCCGCGCAAGCTGCCGCTCGACCCATGGCCGCAGCGCAGCACCGTCGCGGCTGCCGTGGTCGCGGTCGTGGAACGAGAACAGGTTGAAGCGATTATGCGAGAACCAGCGGAGCCGCGCGGCAACCTGCGGCATCTCGTCAAGGTCGAGCAGCAGCGAGAAGACGCGATAGACGAAGCGGTGGCGCACCGGCCGCTTGCGGCAATGCATCACCTCGCCGACATATAGACAACTCTCCGGCACCGCCCCCTCGTCAATCACCGGCCGCCGCCACCGCGCGAGACGGAAGAACTCCGCTGCCGCCCGCGGACAGCACGACCGCGCCCTCGTCGCGACCCGGTCCCGCCCATGGCCGCCTGGCGCCCAACGCCTCGGCGACCGCAAGGCCGCTCGCCAACGCATCCTCGTGGAAGCCGTGGCCACAATAACTGCCGCAGTACCACACCCCCCCGCGGCCCTGTATGTTGGCGAGTTCGGCCTGCGCGCGCAAGGCCGCGCGATCGAAGGCCGGGTGCCGGTATTCGAAGGCGGCGAAGGTCAGCGCATCGCGCGGCACACGGATTGGATTAAGCGAGACGAAGACCGGACACGCTGGATCGAGCGCCTGCAGCCGGTTCATCCAATAGGTCACCGACACCCGCAGGTCCTCGGCGCGCGAAAACGTCCGATCGCGCTCGGCCAGGTAGTTCCAGCTCGCCCAGGCGCGGCGGCGCCGCGGCATCAGGCGCGGATCGCGGTGCAGCACGGCGAGATTCGGCTGATAGCGAAAGGCGCCCAGGATGCGCTCTTCCTCTGCCGTCGGGCGCGCCAGCATGGCGAGCGCTTCATCGGCGTGTGCGGCGATCACGACATGGTCGAAGCGGCGCGCTCCGCCCTGCCCATCGTAGACCAGCGCGTCGTCGCCGTCGGCGCGCACCGCCTGCACTTCGCGGCCGCTGCAGATCGTACCAGAAAAGCGCTCGGCAAGCGCCGCCACATAGCTGCGGCTGCCGCCGGTAACGGTGCGCCATTGCGGCCGGCCGTCGATGCGCAGCATGCCGTGGTTGACGAAAAACTGGACGAAGCTACGTGCCGGAAACTTGAGCATCTCCGCGATCGGAACCGACCAGATCGCGGCGCCCATCGGCAGCAGATGGTCGTAGAGAAAATCGCGGGAGTACATTTCGCGACTGAGATATTCGCCGAGCGTCGGATCGTCATCGCCAGCCGCCAGCAGACGTGGCGCCTCGCGGAAGAAGCGGACTATGTCGGCGATCATGCGCCAGTGTTGGAGCCGCACCAGGTTCTTGGGCTGCGCGAACAAGCCGGCATAGTCGCCGGCGCCGTATTCGAGCCGGCCACGATCGATGCTGACCGCGAACGACATGTCGCTCGGCTGGGTGGCGACACCGAGATGCGCGAAGAGCCGCGTCAGGTTAGGGTAGTTCGGTTCGTTGTAGACGATGAATCCGGTATCGACGGCGAGGCACCGATGGCCGAACTCGACCGTTACCGTGTTACTGTGGCCGCCCAGGCGGGTGGCCTTCTCGTACAGCGTCACGCGATGGCGCTGGCCGAGCAGCCAGGCACAGCCCAGCCCAGCAATGCCGCCGCCGATGACCGCCACTTCGAGTGGCCGCACCGGATGGGCCGGGAAACGGTGGATCACTGTGCAACCCGCCGGAATGTCCAGCCGGCCGCCCGAGCCAGACCGTCGATCATGCTAAGACGGTTTCCCGCGCTGAGGCTTACGGGCGATGCTTGGGTCATGGCCGCCGCCGTGGTGCGATACTGCACCTACGTTGCGGCCCGGCCGGCGGATCACTTGCCGTGGCGTTTGGTTACCGCGCCGCAGCCGCGAATCGCCGTTGAAAATCGGCAAGCGCCGCCGGGGTGTAAGGCACCGGCGGCTTGACTCCCCAGACCGGCCGCGGCCACGCGGCATCGGTCGCGAAACGCGCGATGACGTGGACATGGAGCTGGGCGACGACGTTGCCGAGCGCCGCGACATTGAGCTTATCGGGCTTAACCATCGCGCGCAGGATATCGCAGGCGCGGACAATCTCGTCGAGCAGCACGGCGCGATCGGCCACCGCGAGATCGATCAGTTCGCGCATGCCGGCACGGACCGGAACCAGGATGAGCCACGGATAGCTGGCGTCGTTCATCAGCAGCACGCGCGACAGCGGCCAAGCCGCGAGTTCGGTCGAAACTGCGGCGAGGCGCGGGTCGAGCTGAAACATGGCGGCTCAGCCCGGCGCGGCAGCGCGCTGTCCGGGCGCCGCCGCGCGGACGGCGGCGATATCGACGCCGACCGACTTGCCGGCGGCGATGATCTCCGCCCAGCTGCGGCTGTCGATCTCGATGCCGACGGCGGACCGGGCGACTCGCGTCTTGCGCTCGGGATCGCCGGCGACCATGACCGCCGTGCCATCGCCGCGCGGGCGCGACGACGTCACCCAGGCGATGTAGCGCTCGACCTCCTGCGCGAAGCCGGCGCTGTCGCCCAGCGCCGCCGGGTCGATGATCACCGACAGCATGTGGTTGATGATGCCCTTGGGGCGCCCCGCATGCGGTGCCACCGTGCCGCCGCCGGTCAGCGCGCCGGCGAGCAGATCGCAGGCGACCGACAGCCCGAAGCCCTTGTAGGTGCCGAAGGGCAGAAGCGCGCCGAACGGCTCGCGCCACATGACGTTGGCATCGGTGGTCGGCCGGCCCTCGGCGTCGATCAGGCAGTCGGGCGGGGCCGGCACACCTTTGTTGGCGGCGACGCGAGTCTTGCCCATGGCGATGATGCTGGTCGCCATATCGAGCATGATATTCCGCCCGCCGGGGCCGGGCACGCCGATGCACACCGGATTGGTTCCCAGCCGCGCATCGCGGCCACCATGCGGCGCCACGCGGGCCGGCACGCCGATGACGTTGACGTAGTGCATCGACACCAGACCGGCCCCGATGCAGCGCTCCGCCCAGGCGCCGATGCGGCCGAGATGATGCGCATTGCGCAGCGCGACGAGCGCCATGCCGAGTTTCTGCGCCTTGGCGATGCCGATCGCCATCGCCTCGGCGCCGATCACCTGGCCATAACCAAACTTGCCGTCGATCACCGCGATGGCACCGCGGTCGGAAATGACCTCGGCATGCTGATTAACTTTGAGCTGGCCCGCCTTCATGTTGGCGATATAGGACGGCAGCATGCCGACGCCATGCGAATCGTGACCCTGCAGATTCGCCTCGACCAAGTTCTCCGCCACGGCGGCGGACTCGGCCGCCGACGATCCGCCGGCGGCGCACACCGCCCGCACGAACGCTCGTAACTCCTCTGCCGCAAATAGCATCAACGCGTTCCTTTCGTTCAGCCGCCCGGGATCGTTCCTGGCGGCAAGGTCGTGACATGGGCGGCGATGCCGCCGGCCGTGGTCGTCCACACCATGTCGCCGGCATTGTGGCACACATGGCGCAGCGCCCGGCGCAGATGGCGCAGCCGGTAGGGCTGGCCGACGAGATAGGCGTGCAGCGCGACACCCATCACCAGCGGCTGGCCGCGGCATTGGACGCGCATCTCGTCGAAATTGTCGACGATCATGTCGGCGAAAGCATCGGCATCGAGCTTGCGCGCGACGATCATCGGAATGTCGTTGATCTCCTGCGGATAGGGCACGCCGAGGATGCGGCCGTGACGCGTGCGAAACCAGATCGGCTGATCGTCCTGGCACCAGTCGAGCAGATAGGTATAGCCGGCCTCTTGCAATAGATCGGGCGTGATTTGGCTCTCGGAAATCCACGGGCCGAGCCAGCCGGCCGGACGCTTCCCCTCGTGCCGGGCGATGACCTCCGTCGCCTCGCGGATGAGCGCCGCTTCGGCCGCCGCGTCGAGCGTGCCTTGTCGCTCGGCGTTGGTCCGGCCGTGGCCGACGATCTCGTCGCCGCGCCCGCGGAACGCGACGATCACCTCGGGTGCGTGGTCGTACATGACGCTGTTGACCAGCACCGAGCAGGGCAGCTTGAGCTCGTCGAACAGCTCGGCCATGCGCCAGACGCCGACGCGATTGCCGTAGTCACGCCAGGAAAAGTTGAGCACGTCGGGTGGCGGTCCGCCCGGCGCCAGCTCGGCGCCGAGACCTTCGCCGAAGGCGAAATGCTCGAGATTGAGGGCGACATAGAAGGCGAGCCGCCGCCGCTCCGGCCAGTGATAATCCGGCCGGCGGACGATCGCCGAGTAGCCGTAGCGTCCGTGATCGCGCAGCATCGCTCGCTCCCTAGAATCCCGCCACCACGCCATCGGCGCGCGGATCGGCGGCGCCCTCGATGACGCCGCCGGGATGGCGCACCAGCGCGCCGGCATGCCCCACCAGATCGGAAAACTCCGGCAGCATCTCGACATCGTGCCCGGCCTGGCGCAGTCGTTCGATGAGCTCGGCAGCGAAGCGGCGCTCGAGCTTGAGCGTCGTGCTCTCCGCGCCCCAGGTGCGGCCGAGCAGCCAGCGCGGCGCGGTGACCGCCGCCTGCAGGCCCTGGCCGAACATGGCGTAGCGCGTGAAAAGCGCCGCCTGGGTCTGCGGCTGGCCCTCGCCGCCCATCGTGCCGTAGGCCATGACCCGGCCATCGGCGAGATGGGCGAGCGCCGGGTTAAGCGTGTGGAACGGCTTGCGACCCGGCGCCAGCGCATTGGGGGATTTGGCATCGAGAGCGAAGCTGGCGCCGCGGTTCTGCCACAAGACACCGCTGTCGCCGAGCACGACGCCGGAGCCGAACTCCCAATATACGCTCTGGATATAGCTCACGGCCCGCCCGGCGCCGTCGATGACGGCGAACCAGATGGTGCCGCCCTGCGGCGACGGCACCGGCCAGGGCAGCGCCCGCGCCGGATCGATCGCCCGCGCGCGCTCGGCGAGCGCCGCTTCGGTCAGGAAGCTGGCCGGATCGACCGTCATCGTCGCCGGGTCGGCGACATGGCGGTTGCGCGCGAGGAAGGCCTGCTTGGTCGCCTCGACCAGACGATGCACATAGTCGAAATTTTCCGCCGCCGCGCAGCCAAGCCGATCGAAGATGCCGAGAATCATCAGCGAGGCCATACCTTGCGTCGGCGGCGGCAGATTGAACGTGGTGCCGGCACGCAGCTTCACCTGTAGCGGCGCGACGATCGCCGCGCGATGGTCTGCAAGATCCTCGCGGCGCAGCGGCGTGCCCAGCCGCTCGAGTTCCGCCGCCATCGCCGCAGCAATTTCGCCGCGATAGAAGTCGTCGAGGCCTGCCTTCGCCAAACGGACCAGCGTCGCGGCAAGCGCAGCGTTGCGCCGGATCGCGCCGCGCAATGGTGGCTTGTCAGCGTCGAGCATCGCCGCCGCGAAGCCGGGCACGTCCTTGAGCTGGCCGAGATGCGTCGTCGTGTAGGCCACCTGGCTGCCGGTGGTCGGCACGCCGTCGCGCGCGTAGCCGATCGCATCTTGCAGCAGCCGCGCGAGCGGCAACCGCCCGCCCCATCGCGCGCTGATCTCGAGCGCCGCCTGCCAGCCGGAGATGGCGCCGGCCACCGTGTTCGCGGCCAGCGGCCCGCGCTGCGGGATCGCGTTGACGCCGTGGGCACGGTAGAAGCCGAGATCGGCGAGCCCGGCGGCGCGGCCGCACGCGTCGATGCCGACTGGCGGCCGGCCCGGCTCGTCGATCAGCCAGAATCCGTCGCCGCCGATGGCGTTCATATGCGGATAGGCGACGGCGATCGTCGCCGCCGCGGCGACCGCCGCCTCGATTGCTGTGCCGCCCTCGCGCAGCACGGCAAGCCCCGACTGCGCCGCCTGATGATTGGGCGCGGTCACCATGCCGCGCGTCGCCAGCAAGGCATTCAGCATCGCGGGTCAGCCCACACCCAGCGATTCCGCCAGCGCGACGAGCGCCTGGCTGAAGCAGACCATCGGCGCGCGCACGATGCCGGCGCCGACCTGGCCGATGCCCGCCACCTTGTGCGCCATGCCGGTTGTGAACACCGGGCGAATGCCGCTGTCGACCACTTTGCGCACGTCGACGCCGGTGGGGGCGCCGGCGAAGTCGAGCCGCGGCAGTGCGAGCGCCGGATTGCGCGCGATCGTGATGTCGTACATCTCCTGCGAATAGGCGACCGCCGCGTCGGCCGAACCGCCGACGAGCTGCACCAGCGCCGGCGAGGCGGCCAGCGAGAAGCCGCCGAAGCCGGCGGTCTCGGTGATCGCGCTGTCGCCGAGATCGGCGTTGGCGTCACCGGCCTTGAAGCCGGGGAAAAATAGCCCGACCGGCGTATCCGCCGCGGCCTCGAACCAGCGCCCGCCGAGCCCGCTGACGCGGATGCCGACGGTGACGCCGTTGCGCGCCATCGCCGTCACCATGCTGCTCGCCGCGACGCCGTGCGCCGCGTCCATCGTCGCCTTGGCCGAGACCATCGACAGATTGAGGAAGAATTGCGAATTGCCATCGATGCTGCGCAGCACCTCGCGCAGCATTGCGTCGTCGAGATCGCTTTGGATGAGCGGTATCGTGATTGCCTCGAGGAACAACGAGGTCGAGGCGGCATTGCGGCTATGCACCTCGTCGCCCATCGCCAGCGCGCGGGATTGGATCGCCTTGAGGTTGATGCCGCCGTCGATCGCCGTCACCGCGCGCTTGAGCGCCGGCGCCAGCGCGGTTTCGATCCAGCGCAGCCGCTCGATCACCTCCGGGCCGTTGGCGCCGAAGCGCAGCACCTTGCCAATGCCTTCGTTGATGTTGGTAAAAGCGACGTTGCCGGCATCATCATTGCGCACCTTGAACAAAGGCATCGATGGCGAAATGATGCCGCTCATCGGCCCGACCGCGCCGTGATCGTGGCACGGGTTGAAGGCGATCTCGCCTCGTGCCAGCAGCGCGCGCGCCGCGTCCGCATCGGCGGCCCAGCCCTCGTAGAGCAGCGCACCGATCGCGGCGCCCTGCATCGGCCCGCACATGCGCTCCCAGGCGATCGGCGGGCCGGCGTGGAGCAACGTGCGCCCCATATCGGGAAACGCCTCGCGCGCATGCGCCACGACGTCGACCAGCATCGGCTGCGCGGCGAGCACGCGGGCGACCGCCTGCTGATTGGCGCGATCGATGCGCGCACCGGGAGACTCGGGGTCGGCCGGGTCGCCGGCGAGCTGCGCCAACAACCATGCGAGGCGCGGATCGCCATCGCCGATCGGCCGCCAGGCGATGTCGAGCGCCGCCGCGCCAACCTCGCGGGCGGTCGCGGCGAAGTCGCCGAGGCCGAGATTGACGATCGTCGGCGCGCGGGCGATGAGCTGCTTCGTCATATCGCCGTCTCGTGAACCTGGCGCAACGCGCCGGTGAGGCCGGCGATGAGTCCGGCCAACATGTCCCAGCCTGAGGAATGACCGATGGCGACAAAGCGGCGTGCCGCGGCGAACGCGGCATCCCCATCATTGCCATGCATGGCCTCCACGAGCGTGTGGAGTAACGCGAAGCTCTGCCCGTCGGCAAGGTCGGCGAAGAGGGCGGCGCTGATCCGATTCGTCCGCCGTACCGCCTCGGCCTTGAGGGACTCGGCGATGTCGTCCCAATGCCGCGCATTGGTTGCGGGTATATGGCGTCGTGCGAAAATTAGGCCGCCGACGAAGTCGTCGCCCGACGGCGTGAGGCCCGGGCCGAGGCCGATGAGCGGCAATGCCGCCGCGACGACCGCCGCGTCATCGCCCGCTGCCGACGCGCGGACGAATGCCGCGGCCAGATGGACCGCCCGATCCAGCGGAAACGTCGGCGTCTGGCCGAACAGGCAGGCGCCAAGGCCGCCGGCCGGCGCCAGTCCCACGAGCCGCTCGCAGAGCGCCGGTCCGGCCGCACGACGCCGATCGATATCCCACGCGGCGAGCTCGCGCCGCGCCGGCCGCCACGGCTCAACGCCGGCGAATTCGATGTGCAGCAGATCTTGGCCCACTGGCAGCGACTCTGCGAGCAGCACCAGGCGCGGATGCGGCGTGCGGTCGCTCAGCCCCAGCCAGATCACCTCGCCGGCGGCCGTGGCGTAGATCGACTCCGACAGTGTGGACAACAGCCGCGCGCGACCGAAGCTGCGCGCGAGCGCCGCGTGCGCCTTGGCACCGATCGCCGCAACGCGCAAACCGCGATCGAGGATTGCATCAGGCGACAAGGCGAGTCCCCGCGGTACCGCGCAACGCATCGAGGCCACGCTCGAGCGAGGTGATGACGGCCGTCCGACCGCTCTGCGCCACGAAGCGGATCGCCGCGCGAATCTTCGGCCCCATGCTGCCTTCGGGGAACTGGCCGCCGGCCAGATGGCGCTCGGCTTCGCGCACGGACAAGCGGTCGACCGCGCGCTGCGTCGGCTTGCCGAAATCGAGCGCCACGCGATCGACGCCGGTAAGGATGATCAGCGCATCGGCGCCGAGGTCGGCGGCGAGCACGGCGCTCGTCAAGTCCTTGTCGACCACCGCGGCTACGCCCTCGTACATCCCGTCGGATCGCGGCACCACCGGTATGCCGCCGCCGCCAGCCACGATCGGTATCGCCCCGGCGTTCAGCAGAAGCCGCACGACGTCGATCTCAAGGATGGCGCGCGGCTCCGGCGAAGGAACGACGCGCCGGTAGCCGCGGCCGGAATCCTCGGCCATGGCCCAGCCCGTTTCGCGCGCCACGCGCTCTGCCTGTTCGGCGGCATAGAACGGCCCAACCGGCTTGGTCGGATGCCGGAAGGCTGGATCGTCGACATCGACGACGACGCGCGTCACGACCGACGCGACCTGAACCGCATGGCCGTGCGCATGCAGTAAGTTGGCCAGGCTCTGCTGCAGGATATAGCCGATGCCGCCCTGCGAATGGGCGACGCATATGTCCATCGGCATCGGCGTCAGCTGCGTCGCCGATATCGCCAGCGATGGCGAACTGCTCCTCGGCGGTACCGCGGATATCCGGCGGGTAGGTTGCGTTGCCGCCGAGCGCAACGACGACGATCGGGCCGGCCGCGGTCATGACGCGGCGCCGAGGGCCCGGGCGAGCGCGGCGACGGCGCCGACGAAGCAGGCCATCGGCGCGCGGGCGAGGCCCATGCCGATCTGTCCGAGTCCCGCTTGTCGATGCGCGATCGCGGTCACGATCGCCGGCCGCACGCCGTTGTCGACGACCTTGCGCACGTCGATGCCGGTGGGCGCGCCGACGAAATCGAGCGCCGGCAGGGTGAACGCCGGGTTGCGCGCGAGCGTGACCGAGTCCAAGTCGCGCGTGAGGTCGAGCGCGGCCTCGGCGGTCCCGCCCACCGCCGTGACCAAACCGAGCCCGGCGCCGAGCGCGAACGCGCCGAGGCCGGCCGCTTCGACGATCGCGCTGTCGCCGAGATCGGGGTTGGCGTCGACCGCCGTGTAAGGCGGCACGATCACACCCGACGGCATTTCGGCCGGCGCGGTGAACCAGCGCTCGCCGAGGCCGCTCACGCGGATGCCGGTTTCCACGCCGTTGCGGGCAATTGCCGTGACCAGGCTGCTGTCGGCGACGCCATGTGCCGCGTCGAGCGCGGCCTTGGCCGCCGCCATCGCCAGATTGAGAAAGAAACCGGGGGTCGACTGGATATGACGCAGGATGGCGACGACGGTGCGGCGATCGAGTCCGGCATCGAGCAGTGGCCGCGTAAATGCGCGGAAGACGAGCGACGTCGCCGCCGTCGTACGGCCATGCAGCTCGTCGCCCATATGCAGCGCCTGGGCGATGATCGGCTTGAGCGGCAGGCCACCCTCGAGCGTGCTGAGGGCGCGCTTGAGTCCCGGGCCGATGAAGCGCTGGATCAGCTTGAGGCGATCTCCGACCTCCGTCTCGTAGACGCCGAACTGCAGCGACCGGCCGCCGCCGTCGGCGATCGGCGCGTAGGCGATATTGCCGCGCGCGGCGTTGCGCACGACGAAGAGCGGCATCGACGGCGAGACTACGCCGGCCATCGCCCCGACGGCGCCGCGATGATGCCCGGGCGCGAAGGCGATCTCGCCGCTAGTCGCGAGCTTCCCCGCCGCCTTGGGCGTGCCCGCCCAGCCTTCGTAGAGGATCGCGCCGATGATCGCGCCGCGCATTGGCCGGCACATGCGGCCCCATTCGATCGGCGGCCCGGCATGCAGGATCGTCCGCCCCAGATCCGGCCACACCTCGCTCGCGCGCCGCGCCACGTCGACCAGCACCGGCTGCGCATCGAGCAGGCGGGACATGGCCTCGCGGTTCGCCCGATCGATGCGCGAGCCAACCGCATCCTTGTCGCTGTCGTCGCCGAAGAGGCGCGCCAACGCCCATGCGGATTCGCCATCGGCCGCCGGCGGACGCCAGTCGAGATGAATGGCGCGCGCACCGCCGGCCCGTGCCGTCGCGGCGAAATCGCCAATGCCGAGATTGAGCACCGACACGCTGGGCGCGACGAGCGGCCTCATCGCTTGGCCATGTTCTTTCCGAAGCCGGCGATTTCGGCCGCGGCCCAGGCCGCCGCCGCGCTGCTCGACGCGAGCAGGGCACCGGCCTTGCGCAGCTTGTTTTCCTGATCCGACCGGCGCTGCGGATCCTGCTCGGTGCCGCAGACGAATGCCACGACGCTCAGATACCGGCGCTTCGCGCGCGCCTCGGCCTTGGCCTTTTGGATCGCCGGCGCCAGCACGCCGGCCGGATCGGCATGCGCGCCGTGGCCGAGCACGACATCCAGCACCACGACACCGACGGCCGGATCGCGCGCCTCTTTCAGCAGCCGTTCGACCCGCATTGTCATGTCGATCATCGGATGCGGCCGGCCAATCGTGAATTCGTCGCTGCCGAAATCGACCACCGCGTGTTCGATGCCCTTCTGCCCCTCGACAAGCAGCAGGTCCTTGTCGAACGGCACGTTGGAGCGGGTCTTGAGACCGAGATCGCGCCAGATGAGCTGCGCCTCGCTGCAGAACGTGCCACCGGAATAGAGGCCGCGGAGACCGCGCTGATCCGCGCGGAGCCGCGCCTGCTCGCGCTTCACCCCCGCTAGGCTCGGCGCGCGCGTCATGCGCGACGGCGTGGCGCGGCGCCGCAGGGTCGCCACCGCGCGCTCGGCCGCCTCCTCGAGCGTGCGTACGGCGAGGATGTTCTTGCGGCCGGCAACCATGGCCGAATCGCCGCCGAGAAACAGCGCCACCACCGGCTTGCCCGCGGCGGCGGCGCGATCGAGAAGCGCCGCGGCAACCGCCGGCGCCGGCGGCTTCGACAACAGCACGATCACCCGCGTCTCGGCATCGGCCGCGAGCAGGTCGAGACCCTGCATCAGCGTGATGCCGCCGATCGCTTCCGAGGCGTCGCGGCCGCCGGCGCCGATCGCATGCGACACGCCCTCGCCCCGCCGATCGATCTGGCACATCACCTCCTGCAGCCCGGTGCCGGAGGCGGCGATGAGCCCGATCGCGCCGCGGCGCACCACGTTGGCGAAGCCGAGCGGCACGCCATGCAGAATGGCCGTGCCGCAATCCGGCCCCATGACGATGAGGCCCTTGCGCTGCGCCAGCTCCTTGATCGCCTTCTCCTGCTCGACCGGCACGTTGTCGCTGAACAGAAAGACGTTGAGGCCGAGGCGCAGCGCCTTGAGCGCCTCGGCGCCGGCATAGGCGCCGGGCACCGAGATCATCGCCAGGTTGGCATCCTTCATGCGCGCGACGCCCAGCGCCAAGCTGCGCGGCGCGCGCTCGGCCGCGGCGCCGCGTTCCGCCGCGAGGTTGCCGGACAACAGCTCGTTCATGCGCGCGACGGCGGCGTCCACCGCCGCGTCATTGGCGCCGTCGATCACCGCCATGATGTCATCGGGGCGCGCGGCGATCGCCTCCGGAGTCAGCATCGCGGCCTCGGCGAGGATCGCCTTGTTGGCCTGCGTGCCCATGAGCAGCGTCGCGCGCCGCACGCCGCTCAAGGCGGTGAGGGCCTCGGCCACGCGCATCAACGCCACCGAGTCCTTGTAGAGATCCGCCTTGACCAGCGAACGAATCGGCATGTGCGCGACGTCCCCCCGCGTGCCGGAGGCGGATAACCCCCGTCTTCGACTATGTAAATGGCCGCCTGAGGCGTCACAAGCGCAAAACGGCGCACGGGCCCACCCGCCGGCGGCGAAAGGCGGCCGCCGCTGACTCTGGTTTGAAGCGCTGAACTTGCTTGTTAAGATTTGCCGATGACCCATGATCCGCCGCGCAGCTACGCAGAGTTCTGGCCCCATTACCTGCGCGAGCACGCGCGGCCAGCGACTCGCCGCCTGCACTATGCCGGCACGGTTGCCGGGCTCCTGCTGCTGGCAGCCGCAATCTTGTGGGGCGATGCCCGCCTCGTCGCCTTGGCCATCCTCGCCGGCTATGCCCCGGCTTGGCTCGCTCATTTTTTCGTCGAACGCAACCGGCCGGCCACGTTCCGGCACCCGCTTTGGTCCCTGGCGAGCGATCTGCGCATGCTCGGCCTCGCCGCGACCGGCCGCTTGCGCGCACATCTCGACCGTGCCGCGCCCAGCGCCAAGCGGTGATCAGGGCGACGCCGACACGGTTGCGTGAATCGGAGGGAGCGATGGCGCCACGGAGCGAGAAGGTCACATTTGCCGGCGCAAATGGCGTAACCCTGGCGGCCCGGCTCGAGCGGCCCGCGGGCCAGCCGCGGGCCTACGCCTTGTTCGCCCACTGCTTCACCTGTTCGAAGGATGTTTTCGCCGCGACCCGCATCGCCGGCGGCTTGGCCGAGCGCGGCATCGCCGTGCTGAGATTCGACTTTACCGGCCTTGGGGCGAGCGAAGGCGATTTCGCCAATACCAATTTTTCGTCGAACGTCGCCGATCTGCTGGCGGCGGCCGAACATCTGCGGCGCGCGCACGAAGCGCCGAAGATCCTGATCGGCCACAGCCTGGGCGGGGCGGCCGTACTCGCCGCCGCCGGCAAGGTGCCGGAGGCTGAGGCCGTCGCCACGATCGGCGCGCCGGCCGACCCGGCGCATGTGCGCCATCTGCTCAAGGACTCGATCGCCGACATCGCGGCGAACGGCGAGGCGGAGGTGGCGATTGCCGGGCGCAGCTTCCGCATCCGCAAGCAGTTCCTCGACGACATCGCGGCGCAGAATCTGCAAGCCGCGATCGGCGCTCTACGCAAGGCGCTGCTGATCTTCCATGCGCCGCGCGACCAAACCGTCGGCATCGAGAATGCCGGACTCATTTTCCAGGCGGCGCGTCACCCGAAGAGCTTCGTTTCGCTTGACGATGCCGACCATCTCCTCACCAGGCATGAGGACGCTATCTACGTCGCCGATGTGCTGGCGGCGTGGGCCACCCGCTATCTCAGCCGCGCACCGGCACCTGCATTGGCCGACGATGCCGCCGGCGACGAGGGTGTCGTCGTCACCGAGGCCGGCGCGCCGGGCCGTCTCGCCCAGATCATCACGGCGGGCGGCCATCGCCTGACGGCCGACGAGCCGGTGGCGGCCGGCGGCACCGGCACCGGCCCGTCGCCTTACGACCTGCTGGCGGCGGCGCTCGGTGCCTGCACGGCGATGACAATGCGCCTCTATGCCGACCGCAAGGGCTGGCCGTTGCAGAAATCGATCGTCCGGCTGCACCATGGCAAGATCCACGCCGAAGACTGCGCAAACTGCGAGACCAAGGAAGGCCATATCGACCGTATCCAACGCGAGATTGAGCTGGTCGGGCCGCTCGACGAGGAGCAGCGGCAGCGCATTGTCGAGATCGCTAACAAATGCCCGGTGCACCGCACCCTGCACTCCGAAGTGCTGGTCGAGACCAGCCTGAAGCGATGACCGCCGGCCTCGCGCCCGATGCGTGAAACCGGTGAATTTGCTAGGGTATAGCCTGCCGCAACACGGCAGACCATGGAGCGCATAGCGTGACTTCGCCACAGACATCGGACTCGGTGGTTCGCCGGAGCGGCGGGTCTTCCTGGGTGGTCATCGTCGTGCTGCTACTCGTAGTCGCCGCCGCCGGCGCCCATTTCGCCTACGAAACGCTCGTTCCCGGCAATACCGCTGCTTTGCCCGGAACGCCGACGGCGGCGATTCCTCCGCCAGCGCAACCGGATGCCACTGTCCAGACGACCACACCTGCACCGCCGCCGAGCGTTTTTCCGCAACCGAAGAAAGCGACGCTTGAATTTTGTCGGCACTCGCCGTTAATTCGTCGGCAGTTGCTTCCGCGCCCGCCAAAGAATGTGGAATGGCGGTGTAAAG
>JACQDQ010000116.1 GCA_016201015.1 Pseudomonadota bacterium
GATGATCGAGGGCCCGGGACACGTGCCCATGCACAAGATCAAGATCAACATGGATAAGCAGCTCAAAGAGTGCGGCGAGGCGCCGTTCTACACGCTGGGGCCGCTGACGACCGACATCGCGCCGGGCTACGACCACATCACCAGCGGCATCGGCGCGGCGATGATCGGCTGGTTCGGCACGGCGATGCTGTGCTACGTGACGCCGAAGGAGCATCTGGGGCTGCCCGATCGCGACGACGTCAAGGTCGGCGTCATCACCTACAAGATCGCGGCGCACGCCGCCGACCTCGCCAAGGGCCATCCGGGGGCGCAGCTGCGCGACGATGCGCTGAGTCGCGCGCGCTTCGAGTTCCGCTGGCGCGACCAGTTCAACCTGTCGCTCGATCCCGAGACGGCGGAGAAGTTCCACGACCAGACCCTGCCGGCCGAGGGCGCCAAGCTGGCGCATTTCTGCTCGATGTGCGGGCCGAAATTCTGCTCGATGAAGATCTCGCACGAGCTGCGCGACGAGGCGCAACGCGGCATGGCGGCGAAGTCGCAGGAGTTCCTGGCCGCCGGCGCCGAGGTCTACAAGGTGCTCGACGGCCGCGCGGCGGAGTGAGGCGGGGCGTCATCCGCCGGCCAATGGCGCTGCATCGCGACGAAGATCGCCTGGGCGTCGCGATCCAGGCTCTGCGTCAGGATCGAGAGGCCGGTGGGCCGGCCGCGCAGCCGCACGATGGGGTCGCCCATGAAGCGCTGGCCGAGCTTGAGGCGCGCATGGGTCTCGGGGTCGACTTCGAGGTCGATGCGGGCGCGGCCGCGCCACCCCGTCTTGGCCGTTGCCCGCCGGATATGCTGCCACGGGATGGGATCGGGCGAGGCGGCGGCGAGCAGCAGGCCGGCTGCGTCGACGACGATCTGCGGCCGGCGGTCGAGGAATTGGCCGGCCGCGTGCCAGGCATAGAATGCGATCAGCGCGGCAAAGAACCAGGCGGCCGACGGCAGGTTGCCGTCGGCCAGCCCCTTCCAGAGATTGATCGCGGCGAATATCAGCAAGAGCACGGCGAAGGCGAAGTACAGCCCGGACTGCCAGCGCGAGCGGCGGACGAGGAAGGGAGCCGCGGGGTCTACCCGCATTGCGCGCGGTGGCGCAGCAGGTGGTCGGCCAGCACGCAGGCGATCATCGCCTCGCCGATCGGCACGGCGCGGATGCCGACGCAGGGGTCGTGGCGTCCCTTGGTGGCGATCTCGGTCTCGGCGCCGGCGATGGTGACGGTGCGGCGCGGCGTCAGGATCGAGCTGGTCGGCTTGACCGCGAAGCGGGCGACGATGTCCTGCCCGGTCGAGATGCCGCCGAGGATGCCGCCGGCCTGGTTCGACAGGAACGCGACCTTGCCGCGGTCCATGCGCATCTCGTCGGCATTCTCCTCGCCGCTGAGCGCCGCGGCGCCGAAGCCGGCGCCGATCTCGACGCCCTTGACCGCGTTGATCCCCATCAGCGAAGCGGCGATGTCGGCATCGAGCTTGCCGTAGATCGGCGCGCCGAGGCCCGCCGGCACGCCGCTGGCCATCACCTCGATCACCGCGCCGGCCGAGGAGCCGGCCTTGCGCACGCCATCGAGGAAGCCCTCCCATTGCTGCGCGGTCTGGCGGTCGGGGCACCAGAACGGGTTGTCCTCGACCGCCGCCCAGTCCCAGCGCGCGCGGTCGATCCGGTGCGGGCCGATCTGGATCAGCGCGCCGCGGATGGTGACGGCGGGCCCGAGAATCTTCCGCGCGATCGCGCCGGCGGCGACCCGCGTCGCGGTCTCGCGTGCCGAGGAGCGGCCGCCGCCGCGATGGTCGCGGATGCCGTATTTGGTCCAATAGGTGTAGTCGGCGTGGCCGGGGCGGAACTTGTCCTTGTTGTCGTCGTAGTCCTTGGAGCGCGCGTCCTCGTTCTCGATGATCAGGGAGATCGGCGTGCCGGTGGTCTGGCCCTCGAACACGCCGGAGAGGATCTTCACGCTGTCCGCTTCGCGGCGCTGCGTCGTGAAGCGCGATTGGCCGGGCCGGCGGCGATCGACCCAATGCTGGATGTCGGCTTCGCTCAGCGGAATACGCGGCGGCGTGCCGTCGATGACGCAGCCGATCGCCGGCCCGTGGCTCTCGCCCCAGGTGGTGACGCGGAACAGCGTGCCGAAGCTGTTGCCGGCCATGGCGGCGGCCTAGCTCTTGGAAATCTTGAAGTTCGCCAGCATCTCGGCGACCTGCTCGACGGCGTCGACCGCCAGCATGCCGACGACGTGATAGCAGCTATCGACGTGATGAATCTCGCCGGTGACGCCGGTGCCGAGATCGCTCAGCAAATAAAGCCCGGCGCCGCCGACTTCATCGATGGTGACGTTGCGCTTGAGCGGCGCGTTGTATTCGTTCCACTTGAGGATGTAGCGGAAATCGCCGATGCCGGAGGCGGCCAGCGTCTTGATCGGGCCGGCGGAGATGGCGTTGACGCGGATTTTCTGGCCGCCGAGATCGACCGCGAGATAGCGCACGCTTGCTTCGAGCGCTGCCTTGGCCACGCCCATCACGTTGTAATGCGGCATGACGCGCTCGGCGCCGTAATAGGTGAGCGTCAGCAGGCTGCCGCCCTCGGCCATCATCGCCGCGGCGCGGCGCGCCACGTCGGTGAAGGAATAGCAGGAGATGTCGAGCGTGCGCAGGAAGTTGTTCCGCGTTGTCTCGACATACTTTCCCTTCAACTCTTCCTTGTCGGAATAGGCGATGGCATGAACGACGAAATCCAGCCGCCCCCAGCTCTCGCCGAGCCGCGCGAATACGCCGTCGAGGCTGCCGGCATCGGTGACGTCGCAGGGCAGCACCAGCTTCGAGCCGAGCTGATCGGCGAGCGGGCGCACGCGTCTTTCCAGCGCTTCGCCCTGGAAGGTGAAGGCAAGCTCGGCGCCGTGCGCGGCGAGCGTCCGGGCGATTCCCCACGCCAGCGAGCGATCATTGGCGACCCCCATGATGAGCCCGCGCTTGCCGGCCATCAACGGATGAGACGCGGTCATAAGGGACGACGCTCCGGTTAGGAAAACTTTGATAACGATGCGGCCGGCATCCTACACGAAAGCCGGGGACGGTCAAACGCCGCGCGGTTGCGGCCGAAACGAAAAGGGCGGCGGTTGCCCGCCGCCCCACGCCGCGCACGGCGCAATCGGCTAGTTGATGACCTTCCAGCTGCCGTCCGGCTGGCGGCAGGCGGTGCCGTAGGCCTGCTCGGTCTTGCCGCCGACGGTGACGGTCGTCTGATACTCGCGGCAGTAATTGCCGGTGGCGTCGTTTCCCTCGCGGCGCGGCGTGATCGTCCCTGAATTTCCCGACTCCGGATTGGTCCAGGTGATCTGTTGGCCGATCGGCGCCGCGTTGGCGCGCGTCTGCGCCTGCCGCGCCGCCGCCATGTCGGCCCGGTCGAGCGACTTGCCGACCTCGCGGCCGAGGAAGGCGCCGATCAGCGTGCCGGCCGCCGTCGCCGCCAGCCGGCCGGTACCGCGGCCGAACTGCGCCCCGGCAACTGCGCCGCCGATGCCGCCGATAACGGTGCCGATATTCTCCTTCTCCCCGCCATCGGCGCAGGCGCCCAGCGCCAGGACAAGGACCGCGGCCAGCGCCACTTTCGCAGCATTCATCCGAGTTGCTCCTTCTATTCCGGCCCAGGACCCCATGGGTTCACGAATTTCCCGTCATCCCCATATACGCACCGCGCGTAGGCCGGATTGCCAACATGTGGGTGTGACCAGTCATTCCGACCAGATGAAGGCTCGCGGCCCCGCGCAATAATGCTATATAACGGATTCGTTTACATATTATTCCATTAACTGCATGGACTCAAGGGATGGATAAGGAGCTCGACAGCGTCGCCGACCCGTTCGCCCAGTTTCGCGCCTGGCTGGCGGAGGCCGAGAAAAGCGAGGCCGAGGATGCCAACGCGATGACGCTGGCCACCGCCGATGCCGGTGGGCGGCCTTCGGCGCGCATGGTGCTGCTCAAGGGCGTCGATGATGGCGGCTTCGTCTTCTATACGAATTTGGAGAGCCGCAAGGGCGGCGAGCTGGCCGCCAACCCCCACGCCGCGCTGCTGTTTCACTGGAAATCGCTGCGACGCCAGGTGCGCGTCGAGGGCGCGGTCGAACGGGTGAGCGATGCCGACTCCGATGCCTACTTTGCCACGCGCCACCGCACCAGCCAGATCGGCGCCTGGGCCTCGGCGCAGTCGCGGCCGTTGGCGTCGCGGTTCGAGCTGGAGAAGCGGGTGGGCGAGTTCACGTTGAAGTTCGGCATCGGCAAGGTGCAGCGGCCGCCCCATTGGTCGGGCTTCCGCATCGTGCCGGAGCGCATCGAGTTCTGGCACAACCGGCCATTCCGGCTGCACGACCGGCTGGTGTATCATCGCAACGGGTCCGGCTGGCGGACCGAGCGCCTGTTTCCCTGATCGCGGTTGTCCCGCATGGCAACGCTCGCCCAGACACCAACGGTCGATACGACGCGCAACGCTTGGCTGATGCGCGCGGCGACCTATGCCTCGGTCGCGGTTGCGGCGACGCTGATCGCGGCGAAGATCGTCGCCTGGATGCTGACGGACTCGGTGAGCGTGCTGTCGAGTCTCATCGATTCGCTGCTCGACGCCGCCGCGTCCGTCGTCAACCTGATCGCGGTCCACCATGCGCTGACGCCGGCCGACCGCGAGCACCGTTTCGGCCACGGCAAGGCCGAGCCGCTGGCGGGCCTTGCCCAGGCGGCCTTCATCGCCGGCTCGGCCGTCTTGCTGCTGCTCCAAGCGGGGCATCGGCTGGTCACGCCGCAGCCGATCGCCAATGGCGAAATCGGCATCGCCGTCATGCTATTCTCGATCGCCCTGACATTCGGCCTGGTCGCCTTTCAGCGCTATGTCGTGGCGCGGACGAAATCGGTCGCCATCTCCGCCGACTCCCTCCACTACCGCGGCGACGTCCTGCTCAATGGCAGCGTCATCCTGTCCCTGGTCTTGTCGATGTGGCTGGGATTCAAGTCGCTCGACCCGATCTTCGGCGCCGCGATCGGCGTCTACATCCTGTTCAGCGCCTATCAGATCGCCCGGCTCGCGCTCGACCTGCTGATGGACCGCGAGCTGCCCGACATCGACCGCGCGCGCATCCGCGAGATCGCGCTCACGCATCCGGGCGTGCGCAACGTTCACGATATGCGCAGCCGCTCGGCCGGCACCAGCATCTTCATTCAGATGCACCTCGAGATGGAAGGCACCATCTCGTTGCAGACGGCCCATGAGATTGCCGACGCCGTCGAGGTCAAGATTCTCGCGGCATTCCCGAACGCCGAAGTGATCATCCACGAGGATCCGGAAGGCGTCATCGAGCCGCGCCGGACCTTCGCCGTCGGGTGAGACGCACCGCCGCATCCTCGTGCTGGCCGCCGACCAAAGCGAAGTGATCGGCTTCCTCGCCGATCCGGCGAGCCATGGGCCCGGCATCGACCGGGTCGAACGCATCGATACGCACGGCGCCGTGGTCTTCCTCGCCGGCGACCGCGCCTACAAGCTGAAGCGCGCGGTGCGCTACCCGTATATGGACTTCTCGACGCTTGAGCTGCGGCGGCGCGCCTGTGCGGCGGAAATCGAGCTCAATCGCCGCACCGCACCGACGCTGTATCTGGAAGCGCGCGCCGTGCGGCGCGGACCCGGCGGGCTCGCCTTCGCCGCCGATGGCGATGTCGTCGACTGGGTCGTCGTCATGCGCCGCTTCGACGAGGCCGGGCTGTTCGATCGCCTGGCGGCGGCGGGGCGCCTGACGCCGGACTTGATCGCCACGCTGGCCGAAGAGATCGCCGAATTTCACGGTGCCGCCGAGCGCCTGAGCGATGCCGGCGGCGCCGACAATCTCGACTGGGTGATCGCCGGCAACGACCGCCAGCTCGCCGCCGCGCCGGCGGGCCTGTTCGATACGGCCTCCATCGCCGCGTTGTCGGCGCAGTCGCGCGCCGCGCTTGCCCGTCTGGCGCCCTTGCTCGAAGAGCGGCGGCGGGCGGGGTTCGTGCGCCGCTGCCATGGCGATCTGCATCTGCGCAACATCTGCCTGGTCGATGGCCGGCCGACCCTGTTCGACGCGATCGAGTTCAACGATCTGCTGTCGTGCATCGATACGCTTTACGACCTGGCCTTCCTGCTGGTCGATTTGGAGCGCCGTGGGTTGCGCGCGCTGGCCAATCTCGCGTTCAACCGCTACCTCGAGGCGACCGCCGACTACGGCGGAATCGCCGCCCTGCCGCTGATGCTTGCTTGCCGCGGCGGTATCAAGGCCCACACCCGGGCGGCGTCGGCCGCCGCGCAGCCGCGCGCCGCAGCGCGCGAGCCGCTGATCGCCGAGGCGCGGCGCAGCCTTGCGCTCGCGATCGCCGCGCTGCCGCCGCCGCCGCCTTGCCTGATCGCCGTCGGCGGACTGTCGGGCACCGGCAAGTCGGAGCTGGCGCGGCGGCTCGCGCCGGAGATCGGCGCAATGCCGGGGGCGATCGTCCTGCGCACCGACGTGATCCGCAAGCGCCAGGCGGGCGTCGGGCCGGGCATCCGGCTCGGCCAGTCCAGGTACACCGCCGAGTCGACGGAAGCGGTCTATCGCGAGCTGGTCGACCGCGCCCGCGCGATCATTGCCGCCGGCCATGCGGCGATCGTCGACGCCGTGTTTGCCGATCCGCGCGAGCGGGCGGCGGCCGCTGCCGCGGCTGGCGAACTCGGCGTGAAATTCACCGGGCTGTGGCTGACCGCGCCGGCGGCGGTGCTGGAGCAGCGCATCGCCGGCCGCCGGGGCGATGCCTCCGATGCAACGGCCGCAGTGTTGCGGCGGCAATTGGGGTATAATACCGCCAACATTGCCTGGTTCCCGATCGACGCCAGTGGCACGCCTGCCGATACGCTGGAAGCGGCCCGTAAGGCGTTGACCTAGATCAGTCGGCGGGAATCAAGGCAGTGATAATAGGACGCCTGTCCATCGCCGGCCGGCGTTCCACAACGAGGAGGGCTTCATGTCGTTGAAAACCATCTTGGCCCCGGTGTCAGGCGGGGAGGGGGATGCCGCCGTGCTGGCCGCGGCCGAGGCGCTCGCTCGCCGCTTCGGCGCCCACGTCGTCGTCCTGCACGCCAAGGGCGACGCGCGCGACGCCGTGCCGTTTCTCGGCGAGGGCGCATCGGGTGCCCTGATCGAGCAGATCATGGTGGCGGCGCAGCGCGACGCCGACGGCCGAGCGGAGCGGGCGAAGGCGGCCTTTACCGCCTGGCGCGACAAGGCCGGCCTGACGACGTCGAGCGGCAACGGCGGCTCGGTGACGTGGCGCGAGGAAACCGGTGCCGAGGACGAGTGGGTCTCGCGCCTCGGACGGCTCAGCGACCTCATGGTGCTGCCCTGCCCCGGCGGCAGCGGCAGCGTCGCTTCGACCATCACCTTGGAGGCCGCGCTCCTCGATACCGGCCGGCCGGTGCTCGCCGTGCCGATGGCGGGCTTCGCCGGGCGGCTTGGCGACGGACCGATCGTCATCGCGTGGAACGGCAGTGCGCAGGCCTCGCGCGCGGTCGCCGGCGCCCTGGAGCTGCTCGCTGCGGCGCCTCGGGTGGTCATCGTCGCCGCCCGCGAGGGCAAGAGCGTCAACCCCGACGCGGCCGGGCTGGCCGACTATCTCTCCTGGCACGGCGTCAAGGCCGAGGCGACGACGCCGATGGTCAAGTCGACATCGGTCGGCGCGCAAGTGCTGTCGGATGCGGCTGCGCTCGGCGCCGGCCTTCTGGTCATGGGGGCGTACACGCATAATCGGCTGCGGCAGATGGTGTTCGGCGGCGTCACGCGGCACGTGCTGGCGCACGCGACGCTGCCGGTTCTGCTGGCTCATTGACGGCAACAATAACCGGGGAGAGAGACATGCTGACCAAAGAGGACTGTCTCGCATTCTGCAATCTCGACGAGGAGATGATTCTGTCGATCGCCGGGCGCCTCCATCTGCCCGTGGTGCCGGCCGCCGAGCTCGCGAATTTCATGCTGCAGCAGGCCGGCGGCACGCAGAAGATCAAGCAGATCGTCCGCGAGGACATCACGGCGGCGGAAACGCGGCGGGACTTCGGCCACGCGCTCAAGCTCAAGCGGGCGCTGAATCAGTTCAGCCTATCCCATCCCGACGATCCGGCGGCGCGGCAACGCACTTAAGGAGAGCGGCGTGGCACTCAAGCAAATCCGTCTCGAGCTGGCGCGGACCAAGGAATTCCCGGCCGGCAACGCCAATTGCGGCTACGAATTCACCGCGCCGCTCGACGCCGGCGGCCAGTTCGATGCGGCGGCCTTCAAGCAGCACAAGGGCGAGTGCCATGTCGTGCGCTTCTGGCAGGGCGCCAAGGACGAGCGCGGCAACTTGATCCACGTTCGCGGCAAGCGTTGGGTGTTCTCCTACGCCCCCGGCGAGGACGACGACGAGCCGATCTTCAAGTTCGACCGCCACGTGTTCAAGCCGAACGAATACGTGTCGATCACCGAGCATGACGGCGTGACCCGGCCGTTCAAGGTCGTCTCCGTGACGTGAGCGGCGCGCCGCGCCGCGCGTAGCGCCGCGGCCGAATCTCGCCTAGAGTCGGGCGCATGACCGCCCGCTTCACGCTCATCCTCACCGGCGCCAGCCGCGGCATCGGCCACGCCACGGTCAAGCGCTTCGGCGCGGCCGGCTGGCAAACCTTCACCTGTTCGCGCGAAGACGTGCCGGCCGAGTGCCGCCGCGATCCCAACTGGGCGCATCACATCATCGCCGATCTCGGCGACGCCGCCAGCCGCGAGAACTTCATCGCCGAGGTGACGCGGCGCCTCGACGGCGCGCCGATCCACGCCCTGGTCAACAACGCGGGCATCTCGCCCAAGACGCCGTACAAGGAGCGGCTCGGCTGCCTGCACGGCGATCTCGACGGCTGGCGCGAGGTGTTCGAGCTCAATTTCTTCGCGCCGATCGTGCTCGCCCGCGGCTTCGCCGAGGCCCTGGCCAGGGGCAAGGGCGCGATCGTCAACCTGACCTCGATCGCCGGCCACGCCATCCATCCCTTCGCCGGCTCCGCCTATTCGACATCGAAGGCGGCGCTGTCGGCGCTGACGCGCGAGATGGCGGCGGAGTTCGCGGCGCTCGGCGTGCGCGTCAACGCCGTGGCGCCGGGCGAGATCGAGACCGAGATGGTCAGCGCCGATTACGAGCCGTTGATCACCCGCATTCCCATGCACCGCATGGGCACCACCGACGAGGTGGCCGGCGTCATCTTCCAACTCTGCAACGCGGATTTCGGCTACGTCACCGGGGCCGAGATCTTCGTCACCGGCGGCCAGCATTTGCTGTGAAGCGAAATCCAGTTGGTTCGTTCAAACCACTACCGTCATGGCCGGGCCGCAGGCGCGAGTCCCGGCCATCCACGCGTCGTGGCGCCAATGATTTCGTGGATCACCGGGACTCGCCGCTGCGCGGCGGCCCGGTGATGACGAAGTAAGGAATCAATCGGCGATTGATGTCTATATCACCCCAAAGTACGCCGGCCTCACAGCCGCGCCAGGCGCTCGCGGTACCAGGCCAGGCGCTGCTCGGCGAGGGCGATCTCGTGGACCAGCCAGTCGCCGAGCGGATCGCCGGCGCGCGCGAACTGGCCGCGCAGATCGACCAGCCGGGCGAGCTCGGCCTGCGCCATCTCGATCAGCATCTCGAGCTGGCCGCGCTGCTCGTCGGTCGAGAGCAGATGCAGGAAGCGCAGCTTGAGCGCGACCACCATGCGGCTCAGATCGGTCATCGGCGCGCGGATGCGGGCGAGCAGCAGCTCGTGCAGCGCCGCCCGGCCGAAATCGGTCAGTTGCACTTCGGTGTCGGCGGTCAGGCTCTGGCTCGGCCCGGCCTTGCGGCCGATCGCCTCGATCAGGCCCTCGTAGCGCAGCAGCTCGATCGAGGTGCCGAGGATTTCCAACGTCGGCCCCAGCATGCGCGCGGCGAAGGCGCGCACCTCGCCGGCGAGCTCGCCATAGCGGCGCGGCCCGGCGGCGAGCAGCCCGAGCGCGGCCAGGCGCACGGCGTCGGTGGGGATCAGCGACTGATCGCGGAACGTCGGCATGGCCGCGGCGGCCCGGCGGCGGCGCCTAGGCCGCGCGCCGCAGGCGCAGCCGCGACCACACGTCTTCCAGCGCGGCAATCAGGCGGGCCATGGTCGCGTCGTCGTGCAGCGGCGTCGGCGTCAGCCGCAGGCGCTCGCTGCCGCGCGGCACGGTCGGATAGTTGATCGGCTGCACATAGATGCCGTGCCGCTCGAGCAGCTCGTCGCAGGCCTGCTTGCACAATCGCGCATCGCCGACCAGCACCGGCACGATGTGGCTGGCCGACGGCATCACCGGCAGGCCGGCCTCGGCGAGCAGGCGCTTCAGGCGCGCCGCGCGCTCCTGGTGGCGCTCGCGCAGGGCATGGTCGGTCTTCAAGTGCCGCACGCTGGCCAATGCGCCGGCCGCGATCGCCGGCGGGATGGCGGTGCTGAAGATGAATCCGGGCGCGAAGCTGCGCACGACGTCGACCATGGCGGCGGAGCCGGCGATGTAGCCGCCGACCACGCCGAAGGCCTTGGCCAGCGTGCCTTGGATGACGTCGATCTCGCCCATCGCGCCGTCGCGCTCGGCGACGCCGCCGCCGCGCCGGCCGTAGAGGCCGACGGCGTGCACCTCGTCGAGATAGGTCAGCGCGCCATGGCGGCGGGCGACGGCGCCAATCTCGCGGATCGGCGAGATGTCGCCGTCCATCGAGTAGACCGATTCGAAGGCAACCAGCTTCGGCCGCCCCGGGTCGGCGGCGGCGAGGCGGCGCTCGAGATCGGCGACGTCGTTGTGATTGAAGATCTGCTTGTCGGCGCCGCTGTGGCGGATGCCGGCGATCATCGAGGCGTGGTTGGCGGCATCGGAGAAAACGATGCAGCCCGGCAGTTGGCGCGCCAGCGTGCTGAGGGTCGCCTCGTTGGCGTTGTAGCCGGAGCTGAACAGCAGGGCGGCGGCCTTGCCGTGCAGGTCGGCGAGCTCCAGCTCCAGCAGCACGTGATGATGCGTCGTGCCGGCGATGTTGCGGGTGCCGCCGGCGCCGGCGCCGCAGCTGCGCAGCGCCTCGTGCATGGCCTCGAGCACGACCGGGTGCTGGCCCATGCCGAGATAATCGTTGCTGCACCACACCGTGACGTCGGCTGCGCCCTGGGGCCCGCGAAACTTGGCCTGCGGATAGGCGCCGGCGCGGCGCTCGAGATCGGCGAAGATGCGGTAGTTCCCCGCCGCCTTGAGCTTGGCGATCGCCTCGGCAAAGACCTGGTCGTAGTTCATTCCCGCTCAACCCCGCCGCCGCCGCCCGGAGCTTGTGCCCCGGGCCGGCCAATACCGCGCTTCAATGGCGCGCCGGCGCGCCTGGTCAGGCGACGCGCGCCAGGCCCTTGTCGTGGACCATCGCCGCGGTGTCGTCGAGCGCCTTGCCGAGGCGGCGCAGCAGCTCGTCGATCTGGGCCTCGGTGATGATCAGCGGCGGGCAGATGCCGATGCGGTCGCCGAACAGGTTGCGGATGATCAAGCCATGCTCCTGGGCGCGCTTGGCGAAATACGGCGCAACGGCCTGCGCCGGCTCGAACACCTGCTTCGGGGCCTTGCCTTTGACCAGCTGCAGCCCGGCGATGAGGCCGACGCCCTGCACCTCGCCGATCAGCGGATGGTCGGCCAGCCGGCGCAGCCCGGCCTGCAGCCGCGGCCCGACCCGCCGGACATGCCCCAGCGTGTCCAGCTCCTCGTAGATCTTCAGCGTCTCGAGCGCGACGGCCGCCGACACCGGATGCGCCGAATAGGTGTAGCCGTGGCCGAACAGGCCGATCTTCTCGCTCTGCTTGACCATTGCCCGATAGATCTCCTCGGTGATCAGCACCGCCGAGACCGGTACATAGGCCGCCGACAGCGCCTTGGCCATGGTCAGGATGTCCGGCTTCAGGTTGAAGGTCTGCGAGCCCCACATATTGCCGGTGCGGAAGAAGCCGCAGATCACCTCGTCGACGATGAACAGGATGTCGTATTTCTTGAGGATCGCCTGGACCTTGGCGAAGTAGCTGGCCGGCGGGATCAGCACGCCGCCGGCGCCCATGATCGGCTCGGCGATGAAGGCGGCGACCGTATCCGGCCCCTCCTTCAAGATGAGCTGCTCGAGCGCCTCGGCCATGCGCGTGGCGAACGCCTCCTCGCTCTCGCCCGGCTGGGCGAAATTGTAGTGATGCGGGCACTCGGTATGGATGATGTTGGCGATCGGCAGATCGAAGTCGCGATGGTTGGCGGGCAGTCCGGTGAGGCTCGCCGAGGCGATGGTCACGCCGTGATAGGCGCGGATGCGCGAGATGATCTTCTTCTTCTTCGTCCGGCCGAGCGCGTTGTTGTAGTACCAGACGAGCTTGATCGCGGTGTCGTTGGCCTCGGAGCCCGAATTGGCGAAGAACGCCTTCGACATCGGCACCGGCGAGAGGGCGAGCAGGCGCTCGGCGAGCTCGATGCCGGGCTCGTGCGACTTGGCGGCGAACACGTGGTAGGTGGGCAGCTTGCGCATCTGGCGCACGGCGGCCTCGATCAGGCGCTCCTGGTTGAAGCCGAGCGCGGCGCACCACAGGCTGGCCAGCCCCTCGATATACTGCTTGCCGGCCTCGTCATAGACGTAGACGCCCTCGCCCCGGGTCATCACCAGCGGTCCCTCGGTCTCGTGAATCTTGAGATTGGTGTAGGGGTGGAGGAAGGACGCGATGTCCCGGCTGCTCAGCGAGTTGCCGCGAACCGTCATGTGTGGTCTCCGCAAGTTTTGTGACAGGCCTGCAGCTTAGCGCAGCGCGTCCGGGAAATCGCCAGATATTTCCGGCCCGAAGCCGCGGCTGCGGGCTTGCTTCGCGCCGGCCCGGACCGTATTGTTCCCGGTCGGCGAAAGGCCGCAATTTGAATGATCGCCTTCATTGTTCGACGCTTGTTGCAATCCGTCGTGGTCATGCTGGTAGTGGGCTTCGTCGCCTTCAGCCTGTTCGCCTATGTCGGCGATCCGATCACGATCATGCTCGGTCAGGATTTCACCGAGCTCGACGCCGCCCGCATCCGGCGGGATCTGGGTCTCGACCAGCCGTTCTTCGTGCAGTTCGCCCATTTCGTCGTCAATGCGGTGCAGGGTCATTTCGGCATCTCCTACCGCCTGGCGCGGCCGGTCGATCAGCTCATCGCCGAGCGCTTGCCGGCGACGCTCGAATTGAGCTTCGTTGCCGCCAGCCTCGCCCTCGCGCTCGGTCTGCCGATGGGCGTCTATACCGGCCTCCACCGCGATTCGTGGCTGAGCCGCGTCATGCTGACCCTCTCGCTGGTCGGCGTCTCGCTGCCGACCTTCCTGATCGGCATCCTCTTGATCCTGTTCTTCTCCGTGATTCTCGGCTGGCTGCCGTCGTTCGGCCGCGGCACGACGGTCCATCTCGGCTGGTGGACGACGGGGTTCCTCACCACCAGCGGGCTCAAGGCCCTGATCCTGCCGTCGATCACGCTGGGGCTGTTCCAGATGACGCTGATCATGCGGCTGGTGCGCGCGGAGATGCTCGAGGTGCTGCGCACCGACTACGTCAAGTTCGCGCGCGCCCGCGGCCTGCCCAACCGCGCGGTGCATTTCGGCCATGCCCTGAAGAACACGCTGGTGCCGGTGATCACCATCACCGGGCTGCAGCTCGGCGCGCTGATCGCCTTCGCCATCATCACCGAGACGGTGTTCCAATGGCCTGGCATGGGCCTGCTGTTCATCCAGTCGGTGAGCTTCGCCGACGTGCCGGTGATGGCCGCGTATCTGTGTCTGGTGGCGTTCTTCTTCGTGGTGATCAATCTGATCGTCGATCTGCTCTATTATGCGGTCGATCCGCGGCTGCGCATCGACCGTGCCGTCTCGGGCGGCCATACGGTCTGAGCCCGTGGCGACGACGAGCCGCGATCTCGCCCGGCCGCCGACGCGCAACGCGTTGCGCCGCGCGCTCGACAGCGACATTTTCTACAGCTTCCGCCGCTCGCCGGTGGTCGTCGCCGCGGCGATCGTTACGCTCATCTGCTTCATCGGCGCCGTCTGCGCGCCGTGGCTGGCGCCGCACAATCCGTTCGACCTCAAGACCCTCAACCTGATCGACGCCTTCACGCCGCCGGCGTGGATGGACGAAGGCACGCGCAAGTTCCTGCTCGGCACCGACGACCAGGGCCGCGACGTGCTGTCGACCATCATGTACGGGGCGCGCATTTCGCTCGCCGTCGGGTTTTTCTCCGTGCTGTTCGCCATGACGCTCGGCGTCAGTCTCGGCCTGATCAGCGGCTATGTCGGCGGCGCGCTCGACGCCTTCATCATGCGCGTGGCCGACGTGCAGCTCAGCTTCCCGGCGATCCTCATTGCGCTGTTGATCGATGGGCTGGCGCGCACCACGCTGCCGCGCGACGTGCATGACCGCGTCATCGTCTACGTCCTGATCCTCGCCATCGGCATCACCGGCTGGGTGCAGTACGCCCGCACCGTGCGCGGCTCGACGCTGGTCGAGAAGAACAAGGAATACGTGCAGGCGGCGCGCGTCATCGGCCGCCACCCGGTGGCGATCATGGCCCGCCATGTGCTGCCCAACGTCATGGGGCCGGTGCTGGTCATCGCGACGATCAACCTCGCCATCGCCATCCTGACCGAGGCGACGCTGTCGTTCCTCGGCGTCGGCGTGCCGCCGACCCAGCCGTCGCTCGGCACGCTGATCCGCGTCGGCAACGATTTCCTGTTCTCCGGCGAGTGGTGGATCACGATCTTTCCCGGCGCCGCGCTGGTCGTCATGGTGCTGGCGGTGAACCTGCTCGGCGACTGGCTGCGCGACGCGCTCAATCCCAAGCTCAGATGAAGCGCGCGCGTCGAACGACATGACATCCCCGCGCGCCAATCGGCCGCTGCTCGAAGTGGACGGGCTGCGGGTCGAGTTTCCCACGCGCCGCGGCACGCTGGTCGCCGTCGACGGCGTCTCGTTCCACATCGATCCAGGCGAAGTGCTGGGCGTCGTCGGCGAATCCGGCGCCGGCAAGTCGCTGACCGGGGCGGCGATCATCGGCTTGATCGAGCCGCCGGGACGCATCGCCGGCGGCCGCGTCACGCTCGACGGGCGGCGCATCGACGACCTGCCCTATGAGGAGATGCGGCGCATCCGCGGCCGCCAGATCGGCGCCGTCTTCCAGGATCCGCTGACCTCGCTGAACCCGCTTTACACGATCGGCCGTCAGCTCGTCGAGACCATCTGCACCCATCTCGACGTGACCCCGCAGCAGGCGCGGGCGCGGGCGATCACGCTGCTGCAAGAGGTCGGCATCACCGCCGCCGAGCGCCGCATCGATCACTATCCGCACCAGTTCTCCGGCGGCATGCGCCAGCGCGTGGTGATCGCGCTCGCCCTTTGCGCCAATCCGCGGCTGATCATCGCCGACGAGCCGACGACCGCGCTCGATGTGTCGATCCAGGCGCAGATCATCGCGCTGCTCAAGAAGCTGTGCCGCGAGCACGGCGCCGCCGTCATGCTGGTGACGCACGACATGGGGGTGATCGCCGAGACGGCCGATCGCGTTGCCGTCATGTATGCCGGCCGCATCGCCGAGATCGGGCCGGTGCGCGACGTGATCAAGCGGCCCAAGCATCCCTATACGATCGGCCTCATGGGATCGATCCCGACGATCGGCCGCAATGTCGAGCGCCTGACGCAGATCGACGGCGCCATGCCGCGGCTCGACGCGATCCCGCCGGGCTGCGCCTTCAATCCGCGTTGCCCCAAGGCCTTCGACCGCTGCCGCGGCGAGCGGCCCGAGGCGATGGCGATCGAGCACGGCCAGGTCGCCTGCTGGCTCTACGCCAATGGCCGCATGGGCGAGCGATGAGCGAGGCCGCGCGCGCCGTGCCCGCCGCTGCAAACGGTCCGCTCCTCGCCGTGCGCGATCTCGCCCGCTATTTCGACGTGTCGCGGCCGCTGCTCAACCGCCTGATCGAGGGCGACCGGCGCCAGATCCTCAAGGCGGTCGACGGCGTCAGTTTCGCCATCGCCCGCGGCCAGACGCTCTCGCTGGTCGGCGAGTCCGGCTGCGGCAAGTCGACGGTCGCGCGCCTCATCGTCGGCCTCTACACGCCGACGCGCGGCACGATCGACTTCGAGGGCGTCGATCTCGCCGGCCTGTCGCGCACGGCGCTGGCGCCGATCCGCCGCCGCTTCCAGATGATCTTCCAGGATCCCTATGCCAGCCTCAATCCGCGCTGGCGCGTTGCCGATATCATTGCCGAGCCGATCCGCGCGCATGGACTGATCGCCGGCGCCGACGCCGTGCGCCTGCGCGTCGACGAGCTGCTGCGTCATGTCGGCCTGGCGCCCAATGACGGCGACAAGTATCCGCATGAATTCTCCGGCGGTCAGCGCCAGCGCATCTCGATCGCCCGCGCGCTGTCGAGCAATCCGGACTTCCTCGTCTGCGACGAGCCGACTTCGGCGCTCGACGTCTCGGTGCAGGCGCAGATCCTCAATCTGATGAAGGCGCTGCAGCGCGAGTTCGGGCTCACCTACCTGTTCATCTCGCATAATCTGGCGGTCGTCTATTACGTGTCGGACCGGGTCGGCGTCATGTATCTCGGGCGCCTCGTCGAGCTGGCCGAGGCCAAGACGCTGTTCGCGCGCCCGCAGCATCCCTATACGCGGATGCTGCTCGACGCGATTCCGGACCTCGAGATGAGCGGCCGCGCCCGCATCCCGGTGGCGGGCGAAGTGCCCAATCCGCTCGCTCCGCCGACCGGCTGCGCCTTTCATCCGCGCTGCCCGTGGGCGAATGAGCGCTGCCGCAGCGAGCGGCCGGAGCTGAAGGCGACGCCGACCGGCGCCGCCGCCTGCCATGCGGTGGAGGAGCGCCGCCTGCCCGATGCGCGCGTGGTGGCGCCGCCGGCGCTGCCGAGCTAGCCCGCGGATCATCGGAGCTCAGCGCGCCGACTCCGCCGCCGGCCAGTCCGGAGTTCAACGCTGCATCATTTTAGAGTAATGACGACGCGCCTTGGCGCGGTTGCCACAGGACGTCATATCGCACCATCGCCGCGTGCCGCTCTTGCTCTCGTCGAGAAACAGCCACAGGCATTTCTCGTTCGCGCATTGTCGAATGCGTCGGTGTCCGGCATTGAGCACCAGATCTCCGGCCGACCACAGGACCGGCGCCAAGAGGCCCGGCACCGACGGTCGAAGATGCTCGATGCGCCAGGCATAGCGGCTGTCCACGCGCGCAAGCCGGCTGCGCGCCGGCGCCTCCGCGAGCGCAGTCTGCAACGCGACGAAGTCCTGGTCGCCGATCGGCTCGCCGACGGCAACGGCGGCGAAGATGCGAAAGATGGCCTCGCGCATCGCGATCGCCGCGGCAAAGAGCTTGGCGGCTTTCCTGTGACGATCGCGCGACCACTGCCTGATCTCGCGCGCGGCGCCCGCGCCCATGCCGGCGGAGCGTTCGATCCAACCGAGGAGGTCGGCGAGGTCGTGCAGCGTCTCGGCCGGCGTCTCGCTGCCGCGCCATGACAAGGTGTTGGCATAGTTGAGGCAGAGATCTTCGCGAATCGCGGGGATCAACATGGTCTTGGCGGCGCGCCTTTCGAGCCTTCGGCCGGACCCATTATAACCGCCATGATGGTTGACATACAGTGCGCGGCGATCTATGAATTCAAACCGTCAAGGCGGTTAGAATGCCAATTGCTGCATGTCATACAGGAGAAGGCTCGATGATTGATCACGTGTCGATCGGGGTTCGCGATCTGGCCAGGACGAAGCGCTTCTACGACGCGGCGCTGACGTCGCTCGGCTACAAATGCCTGAGCGAGGGACCAGGCTCGCTCGGCTATGGCGGCGATGCCGTCGTATTCTGGATCAGCGTCGCCGAACGCCCGGTCCCGGCCGATGCGACGTCGGGCCTGCATTTCTGCTTCACCGCGCCGACGCGCAAAAGCGTCGATGCATTCCATCAAGCGGCGGTCGGCGCCGGCGGACGCGACAACGGCAAGCCCGGCCTGCGCAGCGAGTACAACGCCAACTACTACGCCGGCTTCGTCGTCGATCCCGATGGCTATCGCATCGAGGCCTATTGTGGCCGCTCCGAGCGGTGACCGCGATCGGGCGGCGCGGGGCGGCGTCCGGGGATTCGACCCGGACGCTGGAGATGGAAATGCGCCCCCGCGACGCTCCATAATGCCGCGTCGGGCCGCCGCGTTGCCGGGAGCGAAACGATGGATACGCGGACCAAAAATCCTCGCCGGGAGCATTATTGTCTGTTCGACACCGCCATCAGCCCGTGCGGCGTCGCGTGGAGCGAACGGGGGCTGACGCGGCTGCAACTGCCGGAATCGCATAGGAGCGCAACCGAGAAGCGGTTGCGGGCAATCGCGGCGAGCCCCGGCCCGGAAGATCCGCCGCCGACGATCAAGCAGGTGATCGCCGAACTCCAGCGGTACCTGGCGGGCGGGCGAGTCGACTTCTCCTCGGTCGCCATCGACCTGGTGGAGGTCGGCCCGTTCCACCGCAGAGTCTACGCGGCAGCCCGCTCGATCGGCTGGGGGCATACCGCCAGCTACGGCGAGCTGGCGCGGCAGGCCGGTTCCC
>JACQDQ010000136.1 GCA_016201015.1 Pseudomonadota bacterium
CCGGTGAATTCCGATAGCGGGCTTGTATCCCTGTGGCAGGCGGTGAGCATGTCCCGGTCGAACGAGTTCTTGGGAATGGGTTGACATGGATCTCGACGCCTCCATCAGGAAGGTCGGAGCGCTCATAGCTCCACGCAATATCGTCGTCGTCGGCGCTAGCGCGCGGCCCGGTAGCTGGCCGGCGGTCGTTTGGGAGACGGTCAATAACTTCGGTTTTCCCGGGGCGATCTACCCGATCAATCCCAACCGCAGCAGCATCGGGACTGTGCGCTGCTATCCCGATTTTACGTCTCTGCCAGAGAAGCCCGACCATCTGGTGATGCTGGTGCCCAGCGCCATGGTGCCCGAGATGCTGCTTAGCGGCGCACAGGCTGGTGCGCGCAGCGCTACGGTGTTTTCCTCGGGCTTCGGCGAAACCGGCACGGCCGAGGGGCTGGAGCTCGACCGGCGGTTGGCTCAGGTGATCGAGCAGACCGGCATCGCCATCTCCGGTCCCAACTGCACCGGCAACATCGTCGCCAGGAGCCGGTTGGTGACGTTGGTAGACCATCGCAAGCTGCACATCCAGGCCGGTTCCGTCGCTCTCGTCGGGCAGAGCGGCGGCGTGCTCCTCTACGCCAATCACATCCTGGCCGACCGCGGCATTCCCATCGGCTACCTGATCACCAGTGGCAACGAGATTGGGCTGACTTGCGCCGACTACATTGCCTTCCTCGCGCAGGAGCCAACCGTCAAGGTCGTATTCTGCTACATCGACTCGATCAAGGACCCGGACGGGTTCAAGCAGGCCTGCGCCTCGGCGCAACGGGCCGGCAAGCCGGTCGTCGTGTTCAAAGTCGGCGCGTCCGAGGCCGGCCGACACGCCGCGCTGACTCACACCGGGGCGCTCGCCGGGAGCACTGAGGTGTTCGATGCCGTCCTGGGTGATCTCGGCGTCATCCGGGTCTCTTCGCTGGATGAGGCGATCGAGACCATCGAGCTCATCGTGCATGCCGGCGTGCCGATCGGCCGCCGCATCGGCGCGCTCACTTTGTCCGGCGCATACCGCGCCATCCTCCTCGACGGTGCGTCGGGCACGGGGCTGGTCTTCCCGACGCTCGCTGCTGCAACCGAGGCCAAGCTCGCCCAGATCCTCGGCGTCGGGTCGATGGCAGGAAACCCCGCAGATGGTGGCTTCACGGTGCTTACCAGCGTCGAGGCCTACCTCGCATCGATCGAAGCTTTTTGCGACGATCCGAATGTCGATGTGCTGCTCCTCCAGGCCGAGCTGCCGCGCGAAACCGGCATGGCCGCAAGCTGGGAAGAGCGGTTCCAGCGCATCAACGAGATGGTGGGCCGACGCAACAAGAAGGCTGTGTGCGTCTCCATGTTCTCTCGGATGCTGACGGATTACAGCCGCTCGGTGCGCGCTGAGCTTGGCAACATCGCCTTCGTGCAGGAAACGAACAAGTCGATGCGGGCACTGTCTTATCTCGCCCACTGGTCGGAGCTGGCGCGGCGGACCCACCGTGGCACGCCCGCAGCCGACTCGACTACGAGAATCCGTGCGCAGCCCGGCGCAGCGGCAGACCGCATCCGCGAGCTGGCCGCGCGCGCCCGATCGGACGAACCCGTTGCGCTGAGCGAGCCCGAGGCGAAGGAAATTCTTCGCGCCTACGGCATCGGCACGACCAGAGAAGAGGTGGCGACCTCGCCGACCGAGGCGGCGCGCGCCGCTGAGCGCATCGGCTACCCGGTTGTTCTGAAGGCGGTTTCATCCAAATTGCTGCACAAGTCCGACTTGGGCGCCGTGATGCTGAACATCAGCAACGCGGACGAGCTGATGCGTGCCTACGAGCAAATCCACCGAAATTTGAAGCAGGGCGGTTTCACGGCGCTGCTCGACGGCATGCTGGTGTGTCAGCAGGTCAATGGCGGCGTTGAGCTGGCCTTGGGCGTGCACCGCGACCCCGAGATGGGCTTGGTGGTCATGGCCGGCAGCGGCGGCGTGCTGTTGGAGCTGGTGAAGGACGTCGCCTTTGCCGCCGTGCCGGTCAGCCAAGAAAGGGCGTTGGAGATGTTGGAACGGACTCGCATCGCGCGACTTCTGCGAGGGTATCGCGGCGCAAGGGCGCACGACATGCATGCGATCGCCGCGACCATCGTCGCGCTCGCCCGCATTGTTACGGAGCTGGAGGACGTCATCGAGTCGATCGACATCAATCCCTATGTCAGTCTCCCGAGCAAGGCCAAGGGGATGGCGCTCGACGCTTTAGTCGTACTGAAACGCGGATCTCAATGACCGATGCAGAGGCGGTGCGGGCCGAATTGGCCGGGTTCGGGAGGGACAAATGCCATGGAAACGGCTACTAGACCGTTCACCTACGATACGCTGAAGGTCGGCACCAAGCTCGTCAGCAAGGGCCGTACCATCACCGAGGCCGACCACGGGCTTTTCATGCTGGTGAGCGGCGACTGGGAGCCGATCCACTGCGACGAGGAATATGCCAAAACAACGCCGCTGGGCCGCCGGGTCGTCCACGGCACATATGGGATCACCCTGGCACTGGGAAGCCTGCAGGCGGGGCTGCTGAAATCCAGCGATCCGCTGATCGCCGCCCTCGGCATCAAAGAGTGGAACTACAAGGCGCCGCTGTTCATCGGCGACACAGTCCATGTCGAGATCGAGATCGTCAACAAGCGCCTGACCAGCAAGGGCGACCGCTACATCGTCGAGCGACTGATTCGTCTTATCAACCAGCACGGCGCCGTCGTCCAGGAGGGGCGCGCCGAGTCGATGTGGCAAAAGACCAACGAGGCAAATTGACATGCAGGAATGTATCCGATGGAGGCGAGCGAGATGAACGCGAAACGGGATCCTCTTTTCGATCTCAGCGGCCAGGTTGCCCTGATAACCGGTGGTGCGAGTGGCCTCGGCTTCCAGATGGCTGAGACAATGGCGGAGCACGGTGCCAGCGTGGTGTTGCTGGATGCGGATGGCCCGGGCCTCGAAGTCGTCGTTGCCAGTCTTGCCCGCGCGGGTGCCGCGGTTGAGGGGCATCGGGTCGACGTGACCGAGGCGGACGCTGTGCGTTCGGCCATTGACCGGGCCGCTGCGATGCACGGGCGTCTCGACATCGTCTTTGCTAATGCCGGGATCAATGCCGGCCCAGGCATCGTGCGGCCGGAAGGACAGCTCGATGCGGTGGACTTCGATCAATGGCACAAGGTGATGGCAATCAATCTGACCGGCGCCATGCTGACGTTGCAGGCCGCCGCGCGCCACATGAAAGCGCGGCGGCGGGGCCGTATCATTCTGACCTCGTCCATCGCCGGGCTGCAGGCACAGGCGCAGCTGGGCTATGCCTACGCGGCGAGCAAGGCAGGCGTGGCCGCGATCACGCGTCTCGCCGCCCTCGAACTCGCCCCGTTCAACGTGATGGTAAACGCGATCGCGCCGGGGCCGTTCATGACCAACATTTCCGGCGGAAGGTTGAAGCAGCCGGAAATTGCCGAGATGCTCGGACGCATCGTGCCGATCGGCCGTGTGGCGCAACCGAACGAGGTTCGCGGCCTGGCGCTGCTGCTCGCCTCGCCGGCCTGCAGCTTCATCACCGGGACGGTCATCCCGATCGACGGCGGAATCATGGCGGGATGATGGGCCGTCAGCCGACTCCGGCGGCCACTATTTCCGATTCACCTGCACCGATTCGTGCCAGGGAATGGCGAAGCGCCGGCACCCAACGAGAGTTGCGTAGAACAGGAAGCCCAGCACAGAGAGATGAATGATGACGGCGAACAGCGCCGTCGTGTTGTACGAGTTCATCTGCCTGACGGCCAGGTTGCCCAACCCCTGGCTGCCGCCAAGATATTCCCCGACCACGGCGCCGATGATCGACAAGACGACGCCCATCTCCATGCCGGTCAGGATGTAAGGCAGCGCGCTCGGAAATTCGAGCTGCGTAATCGACTGCCAGCGCGAGGCGTTGAGGCTCTGCAGCACCTCGCGATGCCCGCGGTCCACCGACTTCACCCCGAGGATCGTGTTCACCAGGATGGGGAAGAAGGCGAGCACCGCGGCGATGACCACTTTGGATGTCATCCCGAAGCCGAACCACACGATGAACAACGGCACCAGCGCCACTTTCGGCACGACTTGAGTGGCGACGATGAACGGATTCAGGACCTGCTCAAGCCACGGCACCTTGCCGAGAACGGCGCCGAGTCCAACGCCAATGATTACCGCGATGACAAAACCCAAAATCGTCTCCCAGGCGGTGATCCAGGTGTGCTGCCACAGCGACGCTGTACCCAGGATTTCCATCCAGGCCTGCAGAATCTCGGAAGGCGACGGTAGCAAGAACTTGCTGACGTCGAAACCCCGGACATAGGTCTCCCAACCAGCCAGAAACAGGACAAGCAGGGCCAAGCTGCCGATCCAGGCGGGAATCCTTGTCAGCCTGAAGGGGCGGCGCTGGCGGCCGACCGGCGGATGGGTGGCGACGTCGTCGGCCATGGTCAATGTTCCAGACGATGCCGCAGATGATCGGCGATCTCCTGGAACTCAGGCTGGCCTCGCACGTCGGTCTCGCGCGGGCGTGCAAACGGCACGTCGATGATCTCGACGATGCGACCGGGCCGTGACGACAGCAGCACGACGCGGTCGGCCAGGAATACCGCCTCGGGAATCGAGTGAGTCACCAGCACGATCGTCTTCGACGTTGCGATCCAGATGCGCTGCAGCTCGAGATTCATCGCGTCACGCGTGATCGCGTCGAGCGCGCCGAACGGTTCATCCATCAACAGGATCTCAGGATCGTAGCTCAGCGCGCGGGCGATTGACGCACGCTGCCGCATGCCGCCCGACAGCTCGCGCGGCCAGCGCGCCTCGAAGCCAGCGATGCCGACCAGCCGGCAAAGCTCGCGTGCGCGCTCGCGCCGGAGTTTGCGAGTCATGCCGCGCAACTTCAGCGGCAATGCGATGTTGTCCTCGATCGTGAGCCACGGAAACAGATTTGCTTCCTGGAACACGACCCCCATGTTGGCGACGGCCCCGTCGTCGCGCCGTTCGTCGTGCCACAATGGCCGCCCACCCACCTCGACCACGCCCGATGTCGGACGCTCGAGACCGGCCATCAGCCGCAGCATCGTGGTCTTGCCGCATCCCGAAGGTCCGAGAAGGACCGCAAACTCTCCCTTGCGCACCGGGAAATTGGTGCGCGTCAGGGCCCTTATCGGGCCCTGCGGCGTCTCGAACTGCTTTTCGACGCCCGCGATGCGTATGGCACAGCCGGCATCGGCATCGACCATCATCCCTTGCGGAACCTCATTTGTACGCCTGGTCTATGTACTGGTTCGCATAGAGCGCATCGCCATCGGCCACCTTGACGATGCCGGCCTTCGAGGTCAGCTCGGCGGCCTTGCGCCACACCCCCGGCACGTTCTTCAGCAGGTTCTCGCGGCCCTGCGACAGCGCCATATTGTTATACGCCTTCAACGCCTCGATGCGGAAATTCCGATCCTTGTCGGCGCTGATCTCGTATTTCTTCTCGATCCGCTCGATGATCATGTTCGGATCGGCCGTCAGCAGCTCTTCGGCCGAGGCGCGCATCGCCCGCAGGAACCGCACCGCGACGTCGGGATTCTCCGCCGCGAAATCGCGGCGGACGACGATGGCGCCGCCAGGCATCGGCGCGAACTTCGCTGCGCTCACGATTTCCACCGGCTCGTTCGCGCGCCGGAAGATGAGGGACGTTTCTACGGTCGCGAAGAAACCGTTCACCCGGCCCTGCTTCAGCAACTCGATATTGCCTGCGCTCGATCCGATCGCCTGCCGCGGAACCTCAGCCACCGGGACCCCGGAGCTCACAAGTAGAAGGTCGAGCGTATTCTCCTGCCCGCCACCGATCGAGGCGACGCCGATCGTTTTCCCCTTCATGTCGGCTGGCGTCTTGAGGGGCGCCGACTTCAGGCTCACCAAGCTGAAGATCCCCTCATGCAGGCTGGTGGCGATCGAAACCAGGGGCACGCCCTGCGCGGCCACCGCCTTCATCAGATCGAGGGCGCCCACGCGCGTCACCTGGGCTTGCTTGGCGACGACCTGCTGAATGGCGATCGAGGTTCCGCGCACATTGGTAATTTGGACGTCCAGTCCCTGCGCCTTGAAGTGGCCACCGACATCCGCGTTCAGCTCGTGGCTGAATTCGAAGGCAAGGTCGAACGGCTCCATGAAGACCAGCTTGGTGCTACCTTGCGACCAAGCCGACGTCGTTCCCGCCAACATGAGCGCGCACCCGAAGGCAAGCGCGCAAAGCACACGACTGCAAGAGCCTTTCTTCGAGAGACTGGTCATCGACGATCCCCTTTTCTGTCGATCCGAGGCAAAACGGGCTGCGCTAGGGCGACGGTACCTGGAAAGGGCGCGGTGCACGCCAGTCCGCCCTCGCGTCTCGCTGCGCGTCCAGGCACCGCGCAACTTCCGTTCCTGCACGAGCAGCAGCCGCATTCACAATACAAACTCCTCCTTTACCGGCTAGAATGCAAATGGGCTGCGACATTCCCTGTAGGAATAGCAAAACAACCTGAGACCAATGGCAGCGCCTGCATCTGCCGCCATCTAGCGCTGCGCCAGGAGTTCCCGCGGCGGCACGGAGCGGTTTCGTGCCGCGGCATGCTTACGCACCCACGGATCCGACAATTCCCGTTCGATGGCTGCCGCATACTCAGCCTTCAGGCGTTCGATGATCCGGGCTGCGCTCTCGACCGCCTTCACTTCGCCAAGGCCATGTCCGGCCGACCAGATATCTTTCCAGGCCTTGGGTTGGTGCTTGGCGTAATCGAGGTCGAACTTCTTGCTCGCGGGCTGAAGATTGTCCGGATCGAGGCCCACCGCGACCAGGCTCGGCCTCAGCTTGTTGGCCCACGCGCCGGTAATCGCGTTGGTGCAGACGATATCCTTGAACACGCAGTCGACGACCATCTGCTTGTAGCGGACGTCGGCGCTGCTTTCCTCTGAGGCGATGAAGCGCGTGCCCATATAGGCCAGATCGGCGTCCATGACCTGGGTCGCACGCAGGCTCCGTCCGTCGGCGATGGCGCCGGCCACAACGACGGGACCGTCCCAGAATTCGCGGACCGCGGCGACGAAGGCCGGCGCGGCAAGCTGGCCGGTGTGGCCGCCGGCACCGGAGCAGACGAGCACCAGCCCGTCTGCGCCGCTCTGCACCGCCTTCCTGGCATATTCGGGCGTGCTGACATCGGCAAACACCAGGCCGCCATAGTCATGGACCGCCGGCACCGCCGCCCTGGGGCTACCCAGCGCCGTGATCACCAGCGGCGCGCGATATTTCACGCATAGCGCCAGATCCTCGGGCAGGCGGCTGTTGGTGCTGTGGACGAGCAGATTGAGCGACCACGGCGCCGGGCGCCGCCCGTCGGCGCGCGGGCACTCGAGACGGCGCGTCAGCGTGCCGAGCCATTGGTCGAGTATCGCCGGCGTGCGGGCATTGATCGTGGGAATCGAGCCGATTGCGCCGTTCTCGCAAGCGGCCGCCACCAGCTCGATGCTGCTGACCAGGAACATCGGCGCGACGATAAGCGGCAGGTCCATTGTCTCCAGCCAGGCGTCGGGCAGTCGATTCTTCATGGCGTCGAACTCCAAAAGGATACAAGCCGCAACGCTGCGCGCGGACGCGTCGGCGGGGGAGGACTACTTGACGCCGATGGCAACGAGCTTGGTCTCAAGATACTCCTCCATGCCTTCGCGGCCGCCCTCTCGGCCGATCCCGCTCTGCTTCACGCCGCCGAACGGCGCCTCGGCGGCGCCGATGCGGATCTCGTTGACGCCGACCATTCCGGTTTCCAGGCGCTCGGCCACGCGGATCGCGCGGCTCAGATTTTCCGTGAACAGATAGGCGGCGAGGCCATAGGGCACATCGTTTGCGGCCGCGATCACTTCTTCCTCGGTATCGAATCTGAACAGCGATGCCACCGGGCCGAAGATCTCTTCGTGGGCCATCCGCATGTTCACCGACAGGCCGGACAGCACGGTCGGTGAATAGAAGAATCCGCGCGCGTAGTCCCCCTCGACCAGCTTGCTTCCACCGGCAAGCGCTGCAGCACCCTTGGCGAGCGCGTCGTTGACCAGCGCGTGGACCTCGTCTACCGCCTGCGCCTCGATCAGCGGCCCCATGGCCACCGAAGGATCGAGACCGCTGCCCACCTTCAGCGCGGCTGCACGTGAAGCGAGTTTTTGCGACACCTCATCGTGAATTGAAGCGTGCACGTAGATGCGGTTCGCCGAGATACAGGCCTGGCCGGCGTTAAGGAATTTGAGCGTGGCGACGGCGGCCACAGCCCGGTCCAGATCGCAGTCCTGGAACAAGATCAACGGCGCATTCCCGCCCAACTCCATGGAACAACGCTTGATCTGGTCGGCCGCACCGCGCAACAGCAGTCGACCCACTTCGGTTGAACCGGTGAACGAAATCTTGCGCACGCGCCGGTCGCCGAGCATCGTCGCGCCGATTGCAGCGGCGTCGCCCGTGACAACGTTGAACACGCCCGGTGGCAGATCGGCTTCCAGGAACGCCTCAGCCACCGCCGTTGCGGTGATGGGAGTCTGTTCCGCCGGCTTCAGCACCATGGTGCAGCCCACCGCCAGGGCGGGCGCAGCCTTGCGCGCGATCATCGCTGCAGGGACGTTCCACGGGATGATCCCGCACGAAACGCCAACGGGCTCGCGCAAGGTCAACAGACGCCTGCCCGGAATCGGATCAGGGATCCAATTGCCGTAGGCGCGGCGCGCTTCCTCGGCATACCAGTAGAAGCTGTCGATGGTCAGGCGCATTTCGATCTGCGCCTCAGCCAACGGCTTGCCTTCCTCTTCGGTGATGAGGCGGGCTATCGCATCCCGCTTCGCTTCGAGCCGGTCGCCCACGCGCCGCAGATGAAGTGCGCGCTGCGCCGCGGTCAGTCGCGACCACGAAGGCAACGCGCGATGTGCCGCCTCAATCGCAGCTTCCGCATCGCGCTCGAGTCCCAACGGCACTTGCCCGAGGACGGAGGAGGTTGCTGGATTGAGAGAGTCGAAAGACGCGCCGTCGAGCGCAGCCCGCCGATCGCCGCCGTACATCATCTTGTGGAGGCGTACCGAAGACTGCGTTGCCACCTGTTCGCTCCCGCCTGTGCCATCTCCGCCGCGTCGCTGCGCGGCGCGGCCCGCCGCCTCTTGCGTCAGACGCTTGCTCCGAATACGCGCGCCTCAAGTTCGTCCGGGCTCTCGCCGCCGCGGATTGTTTCGACGGCAGTCGACAGGTCGGGAGATTCTCCCTCGCGGAAAAGGCCAACGGCGTTCGCGCGAATCAGAGGGTCGCAGGCAGGCGCGTGAGCCTCGACAATGGTGCAGCTCTTTTCCGAGCGGTTCCAGGCCCAGTGCAGCGCGTTGCGCGGGATGCGCGAGAAGTCGCCCTTCTTCATCAGGAACGCCTCGCCGGCAACAAAGACCCAAACCTCGCCGTCGAGCACATAGTTGAGCTGTTCGGCATCGTGGCGGTGGGGATTGGAATGGTAACCAGCGGCACGAACGGCCACCATCAGGTTGCAGTCGTTGCCATAGACCATCTTCGTCGACATGGCGCCGCCGCGGACCTGCAAGACGTTAGCCCCGTCGCGTACCTCATCCGCTTTCGCTAGCAAAGGCATGCTGTGTCTCCTCTGGTCATGCACTCGATTGTGTGGAACTGGTGTCCGCGCGCTTCAACCGGTTCGACTGGGCGACATGCAATGCCGCCTGGAGGATGGGCAGGTAACCGGTACAGCGGCACAAATTGCCCGAGATAGCTTCGCGGATCGCCTCTTCGTCGGCGGTCGGATCGCGCGCCAGCAACGCATGCAACGATAACACCATGCCAGGCGTGCAGTAGCCACATTGCAGAGCGTGATGGCGACGGAAGCTTTCCTGGAGCTCGTTGAGCCCGGCTGGTGGCGAGATGCCCTCAATGGTCGTCACCTCCGTGCCTTCCGTTTGGACCGCCAATAGAAGACATCCGCGAACGGGCTCACCATCGAGTAGGACTGTGCACGCTCCGCACACTCCATGCTCGCAGCCGAGATGGGTCCCGGTCAGCCCCAGCTCGCCGCGCAAGGCATCCGCCAGGCTTTGGCGCGCCTCGACGCGCAAGGTGACCGCTCTACCGTTCACGACGAGAGTCACCGAAAAGAGCTTCATGGCGCCGCTCCTGCGGCACCGGCTGCGGCAGCAAGCGCACGCTTCACCAGCACCGGCGCGACGCGCCGTCGGTAGCCGCGGCTGGCGCTTCGGCTGCCCAATTCGACGCGGTCGATGGGAATTGCCTCGGCAGCCGCCGAAATTGCCGCCGCATCGGGCGTGTGGCCGATCAGCCGCCGTTCGCTGTCAGCGCAGCGCACTGGCATCGGCCCCACGCCACCCAGAACCAAGGTGGCGGCAACGCAGCGTTGGTCAGGTCCAAGGGCGATCGACGCTGCCACCGAAACGATTGCGAAATCGCCTTTGCGCAGTGCGATCTCGAGGAAAGCGCTGCCCTGCGCCTGGATGGGAATACGGATCTCCACCAGCAACTCGCCCGCCTTTACGTCGGTTTCGAACATGCCGCGAAAGAATTCTTCGGCGCGCAAAACCCTTTCACCGGTCGCACCGCGGATCACTAGTTTTGCGCCCAGCGCAACGATCACCGCCGGCAGCTCGGCTGCCGGATCGGCATGCGCCAGGCTGCCGCCGATCGTTCCCCGCGCGCGCGTGGGCGGATGGCCAACCTCAGCCAAGGCCTGGGCAAGCAATGGAACATGGCGACGAATCTCGGCGGATTCGAGCGCCTCCGCCTGGCGCGTCATAGCGCCGATCCGCAACTCGTCGTCGTCGATCCGAATCCCCGATAAACTTTCGACCCTATTGAGATCGACGAGCAGCGAAGGCCGCGACAAGCGCAAGGCGAGCATCGGCATCAGGCTTTGGCCGCCGGCGAGCGGGCGCGCGTCTTCGCCATGGCGGCCGAGGAGATCGATCGCCTCGTCCAGGGTGCGCGGTGCGGCGTAATCGAACGGCGCGGGCTTCATGGCACTGGTCCGGCACAGGTGGCCGCGATCACGCGTTCCGGCGTCAGTGGCAGAGCGTTGATAGCGGCAGGCACGCCAAGCGCCCGCGCCACGGCGTTGCCAATTGCGGCGGCAGCACCCGACGTACCGACTTCTCCGACGCCCTTGACCCCCAGCGGATTAGAGGGAGAGAGGGCGTGCTCGATCACCATCGCGGTGATCGCCGGCGCGTCGTGCACCGACGGCAGCAGATAGTCCGCAAAAGTGCCTGTCTGCAGTTGGCCCTCGGCATCGTAGACGATTTCTTCCAGCAAGGTGCCGCCGAGACCCTGCACCACGCCACCGATAAGCTGGCCTTCGACGATGCGCGGATTGATCGCGCGGCCCACATCCGCGGCCACCAGGTATCGTTCGACCGCAACCTGTCCCGTCTCCACGTCGACCGCCACTTCGGCCAAGTGCACCGCGAACACGCTCGTGCCGCTGGGCACGCCGCGAATGTGACACGATGCCGTGAGCCCGTCGTTATCTGCGATATTCGCCACTGTCGGCGACTGAAGCAGCTCGGCGTTGCCCGGGGCCAACAGACGCGCAATAGCTGCGAACGTAATATTGACTTCGGGCGTGCCCGCAAGCTCGAAGCGTCCGTCCGCCAAGCGCACGTCCTCCTCGGCAACCTCAAGCTTCTGCGCCGCGGTGCGGAGAGCCTTCGCCTTCACCGCGACGGCCGCGGCATGTACGGCGTTGCCGGCCATCACGGCGGCGCGGCTGGCGTAGGTGCCGCCGCCGAACCGGATTAGACCCGTGTCGCCGTGGCGGACGCGGATGCGGTCGATCGGCACTTCCAGCACCGCAGCGGCAACCTGGGCAAGACTGGTTTCGTGCCCTTGACCTTGCGACGTGGCGCCCGTGACCACATGCACGAAGCCCTCGCCGTCAACTTCCACCCTGGCGCTCTCGAAAGCGCCGAACGCGGACGGCTCGACCAGCGCGCAGATGCCGCGCCCGCGCCGGATGGTGCCCGACGCACTCCTCGGGAGCGCCGTCCGATCGAATTCGGACACCGCGCGCTCGAACACGAAGGAAAAGTCGCCACTGTCGAAAATGATCGGCCGTCGCACGCTTTCGGTACCCACGCGCCAGGGCATCTCCTCCCGGCGAATCAAATTGCGGCGGCGGATCTCGGCAGGGTCGATCCCAAGCTTGTCGGCTAGCATGTCGACAGCCCGTTCGCGTGCGAAATTCGCCTCGAACATTCCGGGCGCGCGGACCGTGCCGCTGGGCGTCTTGTTGCTCAGCGCCGCCACCGCCGCCACGCGATAGTTGCGGACGCGATAGGGGCCGGGGAACGAGGCCGCCGCGTGCGAAGGAACCACGTCGCCGTGGGTGCGAATATAGGCGCCAAGATCGGCGACCAGCTTCACGTCAAACGCCGTCAGACGCCCCTCGGCATCCGCTGCGGCGGTGACCTCGAACCGCGACTCGCGTGAATGATTGATGGCGGCGAAATGCTCAAGACGGTCCTCGATCCACCGCACCGGTTTTCGCAGGCGCAGAGCAAGCCAGGGTATGAGGAAATCCTCGGGATAGAATTCGCCGCGCGCGCCGAAGCTGCCGCCGACATCCGGCTCGATGAAGCGGATCTCTGCCGTGCTCACCTGCAGCATGCGCGCGAGCAGCGCATGGTTCGTGTGCGGGACCTTGGTCGGACCATGCACCTCGAGCATGCGGCGTGCGCCGTCGTAGACGGCCAGGAGTCCGCGCGTTTCCAGCGGCATTGCCGTATGCCGTTGGATGCCGAAGGTCTGACGAACCGTAACGGCAGCCTCGGACAATGCTGTTTCCACGTTTCCCAAGTCGAAGCCCCAGCGCGACGCCACGTTGCCGGCGTCATGGACCGCGGGCGCGTCCGGTTTCAGACCTGCGATCGCGTCGGCGACTGCGGGCAGAGGCTGCCAATCGATCGCGATCCGTTCGGCCCCGTCCTCCGCCATCGCGCGGTTCGATGCCACCACTACCGCGACTGGCTCACCCACATAGCGCGCCACATCGCGGCACAGGACCGGCTGCAAGAACGGCTCCATGTTGCCGTGTGTGGGAATGCGGCACGGAATCGGCGGCAGCCGGGCCGGCAGATCGGCAGCAGTGACGACGGCTTGGACGCCGTCGAGCGCGAGTGCCGGGCCAATGTCGATCCTGGAGATCCGCGCGTGCGCATGCGGGCTGCGCAGCACGAACGCCTCGGTCATGAACGGCAGACTTATGTCGGCGACGAAGCGCCCTTCGCCGCGAAGGAAGCGTTCGTCCTCGACTCGAACCAGCCTGGCGCCAATCATTGTTACCTAGGCGAGCGCCGGATCCAGCACGCGGCCATTCTCGACCACCGGCACGCCATCGAGTTCCAGGCGCGCGCGGCGCACCGCAAGGTCGATGTGCAGCGGGGCGGCATTCCGTCCGCCTAGTTCACGATTCTCGCCCAGCGCCAGCAGGACGCTGCCATAGATCGAGCGTGCCTCGGCGCCGCCGCCGCCATCGGCGCCGCGCGTAGACAGAATGTCCCAACGCGCGCGGTGGTCGGTGCCCCAGCCGACATGGGCCAGGCGGCGGCAGTTGCTGTCGTTACGGAACTCTATGAAGTCACGCAGCATCACAGCTTCGCGGCTATCTTCGCTGAAGGCCGCCACCCCGCCGGTGAAACGCAAAGTGATCGGGCCGGCGACATAGCGCTCGAAGGGAAACACGATGCTGCCAGGCCCGATGACGAGCGTCCCCTCGACCGATTCCTCCACCGCCGTCGTCGTCACCATGCCCGTCGGCCAATGGTCCCAGCGCCCCGGCTCATCGGCCATGCCGTACTGGGTGCATACCTGGCGGCCGGTCTTGTCCATGATCAGGTCGGTACCTTCCTCCGACACGACCCGCAGCCGTTTCGCGCGGCTGAAGCGTTCGGCGGCGCGCTTGGTGCGGGTACGCACCTCCTCGCTCGGCAGCAACCGTATCAGGCAGTCGTCCGGCTCGCGAACGCGGAGAATTCTCGTGCCCGCGGCCAAGATCGTCGACTGCTCTGCCGAATAAAGCATCCCGCCGGTCGTGACATCGACCACGAAATCGGCCCTCTTCATAGTTTCGACGATCACCGGCGTCGGCGCGGCACGGCCGATCCCTTTGCTGAGATCGTGCGGAATAGCCGGCTGAATGATCTGAAATGCGTCCGCGCCCAGATCCTTCGCGGCGGCCAGGAAGGCGGCCGGGTATTGCGGGTTGCTCAGCGTGTCGGCGTAGACCACTACGGATTCGCCGGCCTTCACGCGCGAGGCGCGCAGTCCCTCGCGGAACAAGCCCACGAGATCGGCTGCCACGTTCGGAGCTATCGGAAAATGGATCATGTGTCGTCCCCCGATGCATCCAAGCCCGATGTCTGCTGGGCAAGCATCTGGCAATTTAGTGTTGTGGACTATAACCGTATATGCCAAATCTTGTTCGAGATATAGCTTTCGGGAAATGCGGCATGGATGAGAGGTATCTGCAGAGATTCGTCGACGTCGTCGAAAGCGGCAGCCTGAGCCGCACGTCTCGCCGCATGAATATTTCGCAGCCCGCGCTCAGCAAGAGCCTTCGCCTTCTCGAGGGGCAGCTCGGCATCAAGCTGCTGGAACGCAGCCCGCGCGGCGTGCGAGTGACGCGCTTTGGCAACGCGTTCTATCGCCGTGCCCGCAGCATTACGGCGGAGTTCCGCCGTGCACGTGAGGATCTGGAGGACCTGAAAGGGTCGACCGCCGGTCAGGTGGCGCTCGGCGTCACGCCCGGCCCCGGCGTTCTCGACCGGATACTGCCGGAAGCCATCGCACGGGTAGCGAATGACCGTCCGTCGCTGCGGTTCAAGATTCACAGCGGAACCTCGACAGAGCTTCTTGTGGCGCTCAACCAGGGCGATCTGGACATCTTGTTCACGGTTGTCCGCTATGGCGGGTGATCGAGGAAATGGCCGAGGCCAAGCGGATCACGCCAAAGGCCCCCATAGAAAGCAACTCCGTGGTCTTCGTGCGAACCACCGTCCGACAAACCGACTATATCGGCGTCCTGCCCAGTCACGCGGCGGAGCTGGGCACCGAGGCGGGCGACCTGGTCTGCGTCCCGCTTGAGCGGATCGGCGAGCACAGCGTTTTGCCGCGGCTGGTGCGCCCGATCGGCCTCGTTCATTCCGCCAGCACCGACCTGACGCCGGCCGGGCAGGAGCTCCTGCGGAGCATCACCACGGTGTGCCACGAATTGAAGCTGATTCGGCGCCCTTCCTGATCGCCGCGGTGCCGGCAGCGCCCCCCGTTCAAGTCGGCTATGGCTTTACCAAAATCCGACCTTCAAGATCGGCGTGGCCCAGACTAAAGAGCGGACGGACCGCGAGGCGCGCAAGCGGGCCTGCTCTGCAGCATTGGAGTGCTGGCCATGACTCACGACGATCTCGTTTGCTACAGCTGCGGCGATCGCATTGCCAGGATCGCGTTGAACCGGCCGGAAAAGCTGAACGCCGTCAACAATGCGTTGATGCTTCAACTGGCCGAGGCATTTCGTCGCTTCGATGAGGATGTCGAGGCGGACGTGGCAGTGCTCTGCGGAAATGGCCGCGCCTTCTCGGCGGGGGCGGACGTCCGGGAAGGCCAGATGCGCACGCGCGAAGAGCTGGAGCGCTCAGTTGACCCCATGGGCCTGGGGACGCCCTTCGCGAACCTGTTGACCCACGCCGCCAACTGGAAACCCGTCATTGCCGCCGTGCACGGCTATGCGCTTGGCCTGGCACTGGGCCTAGTTCTGGAGTGCGATCTGATCATCGCGGAGGCGAGGGCGCAGTTTCAGGTTACCGAAACGTCGCGGGGTCTTGGCGGCCACCGCCATTGGGCGCGGCTGAAAGCGCGCGGTGCGGCCGCCTTCGCGG
>JACQDQ010000137.1 GCA_016201015.1 Pseudomonadota bacterium
CGGCGGGCGTGTTTGGCGGGGCATATCAATTCAGGCGGCGCACCCGGGCAAAAATCGCCGGGATGTATCAAATCACCCGACGCGGCGTGCGGCGCGCCGAGTGTCTCTAAGCGCCTGATCCATCCCGATATATCCCGTCTGATCCCGCCAGGTCCCGGGTCCCGCCTTGCATCACATCAGGTGTCGCGGTACGCGGATTACCGCCGCAAGCCCCGCACGATCTCGACGTAGTCCGGGTGATCGGGGCCGATCAGGCCGTGACGCACCAGGAAATCGATGATTGCGAGATTGCAGTTGAACTTGAACTCGCCGGTGTCGCGCACCACCTCCGCGACGCGCGCGATCGGCCACAGGAAGAATTCGTCGATCTCGCCATCGGTGTTGACCGGCGTGAAGTCGGCCGGCAACTCGAGGTCGTAGCAGAATTGAACTTCGGGCTTGAGGCCATCCTCCGCCGCCATGCAATAGGTGATGGCGCCGACGGGGCGCGCCCGGCGCGCCAAGGCCGGCGGAATATTGGCCTCCTCCTCGCACTCCTTGAGCAAATTCTCCATCGGGCCGATGCCGATCGGCTGGCCGCCGGCCACCATGTTGTCGAGCATGCCGGGATAGGTCGGCTTATCCTTGGCGCGGCGCGCCACCCACATATCGATGTCGTCGCCGCGGCGCACGAAGCCGTTCATATGCACGCCATAGGAACGCACGCCGAATTGCGGCACACCGGCACGCTCCATCTGCAGCAGCGGCGGCGCCGCAAACGCTGTCGCCACTGGATAGGGCTCATCGCGCCAACCGGTGACGATCCCCTGGCGCGCGAGGTCGCGCAGCACCGTATCCATCGCCGCGCTGCGCTCGGCGAAGGTCGCGAACCGCGGTTTCAGCGTGACCGCGGCTCCGCCGACGTCGAATACGTCCTTATAGATGCGCAGCCGCTCGGCGAAGCCATGCCGCACCCAGCCGACCCGCGCGTCGGCCACCACGAACGGCCGGAATTCCGCCAGGTCGTGCGCGTTGCACTCGGCGATGCGATCGAGGAAGGACATCGCGCGAGAAGACGCGATGCCCGGGCGCGTCGTCAAGAGGCCTGTCGGCAGGCGCAATTCAGGGCAAGACTCGCTTGGCGGCTAGCCTTCCGCCGCACCGCCGGGCACATCGCTCTTCTTCTTCTCACCTTTCTTGTCTTCGCCCGCCGCATCGTCGCCGGATTTGACGTCTGGTTTCTGGTTGGCGATCGCCAGCGACAACGCGGCCAGCGTTTGACTGCGCAAGGGATCGGTCAGCCGCGAGGCGATGACGTGCGCCAGATACAACCGATCCGTATCCACCAACCGGCCATGGAAGCGCGTCAAGGCGATGGCGGCATTCGAATGCATGCGGATGAACATGGCGGCGACGAAGTTCGACAGGATCGCTACCCCGGCGGCGACCAGTCCGGCGGCGTCGGTCGCCTCGCCGCCGATTCTGAAAATGGTCAACACGGACAGCGCGACGCCGAAGATTATGAGCAGAACTCCGACGCGGTAGACCTGACGATTTTGATCGACGTTGATGTCGTAGTAGCGGCGCAGCTCAACCTGGTTGACGCGCAGCAAGCGCTCGGCCCCCTTCGCGGCCTCATTTGCCGTAAAGCGGTTCAGGTCGATTTCGAGCTCCGCCTGTTGCGCGTCGAGCCGCAGGGTGTTGACCAGGGCGCGGCACCAGAATGCCCAAATCAGGACCAGCACCACCACGGCTGGAGGTACCACGAGCGATACCAGAAATGTCGCGCCGGCTTGTATCGCAACCAGAATGTCGCCGTGACCAGTGACGGCTGCGTACTTCGCGGGAAGATCATAAACCAGTAGATACGGGACAATCGCGACAATGATAAACAAGCCAATCAGCAACGCGGCGGCAAACGAGCCAAGATAGAGCTTGCGCGCCAGCTCGATCCGCCGCCGTAGTCCCGCCAGGCGCTCGCCGAGCGAAATCTCCTTGAGTGCCGTCACCATCCGCGCGTGGCGCTCGGCTTGATCGGCGTATTGGCGCAGCTCCTTGATCGATGCCTCGGTCGCCGCCAACTCGAAGAATTCCCGCGCGATCCCGTCGCTGACCCGGCGCATACCCCGGCTCACCACCCACCAGATGGCGAAAGCGGCGATGACGAGCAGGACGATCAGCACCCACCACAACCAAAGCGGCATCCAGCGCAGCCACGGCGCCGGCGTCGCCTGAAGCCATGACGGGAGCCACGACAGATTCGCTGGTTCCATGGTGGCGGTGCTGGCGACAATGATTGCAAGGTAGACGGCAACCAGAATCGCGACCGACGCCGCCTGTTTGACGAACCCCATGCGCCGCGCCTGCTCGCCAAGGCGGGCGCGGCGGAACGCGATATGCTCCTCGATCGTGCGGATCGGGTCTTCCGAGCTGTAGGTGGGAATATCCGGATCCGGCCCGAACAGCAGGGCTTTGGCCGCGTTGAGCAGCAGATTGAGAGCTTTGAGAAACTCCGGCATGCGGACGCTCCGGCCGGCACGTTCCCGCCGGCAGTCAGGAAGCCGCCACAACCTACAACCGCCACGTGCGAGGGACAAGTGCCACGCCGTCGGCCATCGGCTCGACCGAGGCCGGACGCTGCTTGCAGGCGCCGCCGGCGCGGCCTTCGTCAGTTGCCCGCCGACGGTGAGCCGTTCGCGTACAGCTTGAGCGCCGCGACGATGAAGCGGTTGGTCGGCGTCAGCACGCCGTGCGCCTCGCCCAGCCGCACGATCGCGCCGGACAGCCAAGGCAGTTCGAGCCGGGCGCCGCGCTCGAGATCATGCAGCATCGACGCCTTCATCTCCGCGGGCAATGCATCGGCACGCGCGATCGTCTTTGCCTCGGCGTCCGGCGGCAGGGCCACTCCCGCGGCGCGCGCGACGGCGGCCGCCTCGCCAACCGCATCGACGAAGAGGCGACGGGTGTCGGCGTCGGCAAAGATGGCGCCCTACGGTCGCCGCGTCAGCGTCGTCACGCCGGCAAAGGGCGCGAGCAGGATAAACTTCTCCCAAATCGCGCGCCGCATGTCCGTAGACTCGATGACATCGAGCCCGGCGCGTTTTCCTGCGGCGGCGAAGGCACCGACCCGAACGCTTGTTCCGCCGCCAAGCTCGCCGACGGTGAGAACTGCCATCGTGCCGGTATGGCGTATGACCCCCGGCGCGGCGATCACCGCGGCAATTTGCGCCGTGCCGCCGACGACATGTTCCGGTCCAACGATCACGGCCATCCGCTCCGCGGCATCGACGCCGTTCTGAAACGACACCACCGTCGTTTCCCGCCCGACCAGTGGCCGCGCCGCCATGGCCGCCGCCTCGGTATCCCACAGCTTGACCGCGATCATCACGACATCGACCGGTCCGATCGCCGACGGATCGTCGGTCGCACGCACGGGCGTCACATGCAGGTTGCCGCGCGCGCTTTCGAGCCGCAGCCCATCGCGCTTCATAGCCGCGAGATGCGCGCCGCGCGCGACGAAGGCCACGTCCTCGCCCGAGGCGGCCAGCCGCGCACCGAAATAGCCGCCGATTCCACCGGCACCGATGACGGCGATCTTCATGCCAGGCTCTTCGACATCAGCCGCCGGTCATGATCGACGAAGCCCATGCGGCGGTAAAGCGCCAAAGCGGCGTCGTTGCCGGCCTTGACCTCGAGATGGATGGTGTGCACCTGTCGCGCCCGCAGAAATGTCTCGGCGCGCACCAAAGCCTCGCGGGCAAAGCCGCGATTGCGATGCTCGGGCCGCACGTAGAGTTCGTCGATGAAGGCGTCGCGACCTCCGTATTCGATACTGAAGCCGAGATTCGCCACGACGTAGCCCACGGCGTGGCCCGCCGCCAATATCAGCCACGCCTGCACCAACGGGTCGCCGCCGGCGATCAAGCCGAGCGCGCGCCCCTGGATGCCCTCGTCGTAGGGCGTCGCCGCTTCGGCGTAATAGGCTCGCACCAGCGGCTTCAATGTCGGAAGACCGTCCGCCCCAACCGGTACCAGTGCGAATCCGTCGGGTGCCGCCAAGGCCGGCCTAAACGAGCGCCGCGCAGGCCCGCTGGATGCGCGTGCACGCCTCGCGCAACGCCTCGGTCGAAGTGGCATAGGAGATGCGGAAATAAGGCGACAAACCAAACGCCTCGCCCTGCACCACGGCCACCCCCTCCGCCTCCAGCAGATATGTTGCGAAGTCGCCGTCGCCGTTGATCACCTTGCCCTGCGGCGTCTTCCGGCCAATGGCGCCGGCGCAGGACGGATAGACGTAAAACGCCCCCTCCGGCTTGTGACAGGACAGCCCCTTCGCCTTGTTCAGCATGTCGACCACCAGGTCGCGGCGCTGCTTGAACACGGCATTGTTCTCCGGGATGAAGTCCTGCGGGCCGTTGAGCGCCTCCACCGCCGCCGCCTGGCTGATCGAGCACGGGTTGGAGGTGCTGTGCGACTGCACAGCGGCGATTGCCTTGATCAACTCGACCGGCCCGCCGGCATAGCCGATGCGCCAGCCGGTCATGCAATAGGCCTTCGACACGCCGTTCATCGTGAGCGTGCGCGGGTAAAGCTGCGGCTCGACCTGCACCGGGGTGCAGAACTTGAAGTCGTCGTAGACCAGGTGCTCGTACATGTCGTCGGTGAGCACCCAGACCTGCGGATGGCGCATCAACACGTCGGTGATCGCCTTC
>JACQDQ010000112.1 GCA_016201015.1 Pseudomonadota bacterium
ACATCTAAAGTGGCGGTAAGGCAGACATTGTACGACTCGGGAAGGGTCGTTGTCGGCGCCACAGGTTTTGCACCAGCCCGACAGTAGCTTCCAGGAAGGGGCCAGAGTCTCGGAGACCCGCGACAGGCCTGTCATATCGCTAGCAGTGGCGATCCGATATTGAGTGCCTGCGCGTCCCGTCCGTCCGCAGGTCTCTTCCCAGGGAGACAGCAGGCTAAATCGGCGTTCTGACCGCCGGCCGCGGGATAGTGTGCGCCTCTTCGTCCGCCTGATTGTGCGGCGGCGTCTTGCCGGCGAACAGGTCATGGACGCTGCGCGCCACGCGCTGGCTGACGAACGGCGAGATGTCGCCGCCCAGCCGCGCGATCTCCTTGACGAAGCGCGAGGAGATGAACTGGTTGGTCTCCGAGGCCATGAGGAACACGGTCTCCACCTCCGGGTCCATCCGCCGGTTCATGCCGCCCATCTGGAACTCGTACTCGAAATCGGAGACGGCGCGCAGGCCGCGCACGATGATGCTCGCCCCCATCTCCTCGGCGAATTTGATCAACAGCGTCTCGAATGGGCGCACCTCGATGCGGTCACGGAATTTCGACCCGAGCGCCTTGAGCTCCGCGTGCAGCAGCGTCACGCGCTCCTCGAGCTGAAACAGCGGCCCCTTCCCGGCATTGATCGCCACGCCGACGATCAGCCGGTCGACGATGTTGGAGGCCCGCACGATGATGTCCATGTGGCCATTGGTCACCGGATCGAAGGTGCCGGGATAGATCGCGATCCGCTGCTTCGGCATCTCAGGCTCCATCGCGCGGAGGTTGCGGCTCGCCGGGCGCGCCGTTGCCGGCCGCCTCGCCCTCGTCGCCGAGGCGCGTCACCGACATCACGCGCTCGCCGTCGCTCACCTTGAACAGGGTCACGCCCTGCGTCTTGCGCCCGGCGATGCGGATGTCGTTGACCGGAATGCGGATGAGCTGGCCGCCATTGGTGACGAGCACGATCTCGTCCGCCTGGCCGACCGGGAACGAGGCGACCACTTTGCCGTTGCGCTCCGAGGTCTCGATATTGGCGATGCCCTTGCCGCCGCGTCCGGCGATGCGGTACTCGTGCGCCGAGGTGCGCTTGCCGAAGCCGTTCGAGGTCACGGAGAGGATGAACTGCTCGGCCGCGGCCATGGCGGCGAAGCGCTCGTCGGTGAGGGTGATCGCCGGCACGGCGACGTCCTCGCCCTCCTCCGGCGCCGGCGCCTCCGCGGCAGCGCCTTCCGGTTCCGGATCGCCGCCGCGCCGCATCTTGGACATGCGCAGATAGGCTTCGCGCTCGGCGACATCGAACTCGGCATGGCGCAGCATCGACATCGAGATGACCTCGTCGTTGCCTTCGAGCCGGATGCCGCGCACGCCGGTCGACGAGCGCCCGGCGAACACCCGCACCTCGCCGACATGGAAGCGGATGCACTTGCCGCTGCGGGCCGAGAGCAGCACGTCCTGCTCCTCGGAGCAGGTCTGCACGGCGATCAGGCGCTCGCCCTCCTCCAGCTTCATGGCGATCTTGCCGTTCGCCTTGATGTTGAGGAAATCGGAGAGCGCGTTGCGCCGCACATTGCCGATCGAGGTGGCGAACATGACGTGCATCGCCGCCCATTGGCTCTCGTCTTGCGGCAGCGGCATGAGGGTCGAGATCGTTTCACCCTCGGACAGCGGCAGGAGATTGACCATCGGCTTGCCGCGCGCCTGCGGCGTGCCGAGCGGCAGGCGGAAGACCTTGAGCTGATAGACCATGCCGCGCGAGCTGAAGAACAGCACCGGCGTGTGCGTGTTGACGACGAAGACCTGCGAGAGGAAATCCTCCTCGCGCGTCGCCATGCCGGCGCGCCCGCGGCCGCCGCGGCGCTGCGCGCGATAGGTCGACAGCGGCACGCGCTTCATATAGCCGCCATGCGTCACCGTGACGACCATGTCCTCGGGCTGGATCAGGTCCTCGATGTCCTGGTCGACATCGCCTTCCTCCAGCGTCGTGCGCCGCGGGTCGGCGAACTCCTCCTTGTAGTCGAGCAGCTCCTTGCGCAGGATGTCGAGCACGCGCTGGCGCGAGCCGAGAATGTCGACGAGGTCGGTGATCTGCGCGGTGATGTCCTTGAGCTCCTGCGCGATCTTGTCGCGCTCGAGCCCGGTCAGGCGCTGCAGACGCAGCTCGAGGATGGCCTTGGCCTGCTCCTCCGAAAGCTTGTACTTGCCGTCGACGACGCCGGGTCCCGGCTCGTTGACCAAAGCGATCAGCGCGCTCACATCCTTGGCCGGCCACGCCCGCGCCACCATCGCCGCCTTGGCCACGGCCGGATCCGACGCCTCGCGGATCAGCGCGATCATCGGGTCGATATTGGCCACGGCGAGCGCCAGGCCGATCAGCAGATGGGCCCGCTCGCGCGCCTTGCGCAGCTGGAAGCGCGTGCGCCGCGTGATCACCTCCTCGCGGAAGGCGGTGAAGGCGGCGAGCATCTCCTTGACGCCCATGACTTCGGGCCGGCCGCGGATGAGCGACAGCATGTTGAGGCCGAAGCTGATCTGCAGCGGGGTGAAGCGGAACAGCTGATTGAGCACCACGTCGGCGCTGGCGTCGCGCTTCAGCTCGATCACCACGCGGATGCCCTCGCGGTCGCTCTCGTCGCGCAGGTCGGAAATGCCGTCGATCACCTTCGACTGCACCAGCTCGGCGATGCGCTCGACCATGCGCGCCTTGTTCACCTGGAACGGAATCTCGGTGATGATGATCGCCGTGCGGTCCTTGCGCAGCTCCTCGATCGTCGCGCGGCCGCGCAGGATGATCGAGCCGCGGCCGGTGCGATAGGCCTCGCGCAGCGCCGACTTGCCGAGGATGATGCCGGCCGTGGGAAAATCCGGGCCCGGCAGGATGGTCATCAGATCGTCGAGCGCAATCTCCGGATTGTCGATATAGGCGCAGCAGGCGTCGATCACCTCGCCCAGATTATGCGGCGGCACGGTCGTCGCCATGCCAACGGCGATGCCGCTCGCGCCATTGACCAAGAGGTTGGGAAAGCGCGCCGGCAGCACCAGCGGCTCGACCTCGGAATCGTCGTAGTTCGGCTGGAAATCGACCGTGTCCTGATCGATGTCGGCGAGCAGCGCGCCGGCGGCGCGGTCGAGGCGCACCTCGGTGTAGCGCATCGCCGCCGGCGGATCGCCGTCGACCGAGCCGAAATTGCCCTGGCCCTCGACCAGCGGCAGGCGCATCGAGAATTCCTGCGCCATGCGCACCAGCGCGTCATAGACCGGCGCGTCGCCGTGCGGATGATATTTGCCGATGACGTCGCCGACGATATGCGCCGATTTCTTCGACGGCTTCGTCCAGTCGTGGCCGGCGCGATGCATCGAATAGAGAATGCGGCGATGCACCGGCTTCAACCCGTCGCGCACGTCCGGCAGCGCCCGCGACACGATCACGCTCATCGCGTAATCGAGGTAGGAGCGTTTCATCTCCTCTTCGATCGTGATCGGCGTGATGTCTTGCGGCTTGGGTGAGGTCTGCTGGGCCACGGTTCGCTGACTGACTGGCGCGACGGCGGGAACTAGGCGCCCGCCCTGGGCGACAAAGGCAGGTCCAAATTACCAGTTTCCGCAGGTGCGAACAATGGAGCCGTAAGCCCTCCATCGCAATGAAGTTACAATTAATGTAACACGCGAAGAGTGATTATAATGCATTGTATTATTTATCACATCTGGAATGTTTCACGTGGAACATTTTGCCAACGTGTGGGCTCATTTTCACCGCTTCCGCGCTGTCCTGCAATATTGCATGATCGCCGCGCAAATAAGTCGAATCGGGGAGGCATCGGATGAAGTTGCTCGCCGCGGCGCTGGCCGCGCTCATCGCGTTCGGCACGCCGCAATCGGCGTCGGCGCAGGGCACGTTTCCCAGCAAGCCGGTGCGCATCATCGTGCCGTTCGCGCCTGGCGGCGCATCGGACATTCTCGCCCGCGCGCTTGGCCAGAAGCTGAACGAGCGCTGGGGCCAGCCGGTGGTGGTGGAAAATCGTACCGGCGCCAACGGCAATATCGGCGCCGACGTCGTGGCCAAGGCCAGGGCCGACGGCTATACGCTGCTCGTCACCGATGTCGGCGGTCTCGCCATCAGTCCGAGCCTCTACGCGCTGAGCTTCGATCCGCTGCGCGACCTCGCGCCCGTCACCATGATCGCCTATGCGGCGCATCTCGTGTCGGTGCATCCGTCGCTGCCGGTCAAGACCGCGGCCGAGCTGATCGCGCTCGCCAAGGCGCGGCCGGGCAAGCTCAACTTCGCGCATAGCGGCAACGGCTCCGCGCCGCACCTCGCCGGCGTGCTGCTGCGTCAGCGCGCCGGCGTCGAGTGGGCCGAGATCCCCTATCGCGGCGGCGCCCAGTCGATGGCCGACACCGTCACCGGCCAGGCCGATTTTGTCATCAACAGCATTCTCGCGACGATGCCGTTCGTCCAGAACGGCCAGCTGCGCGCCGTCGGCATCTCGAGCCGGACCCGCTCGCCGCTGCTGCCCGACGTGCCGACGCTGCACGAATCCGGGTTCGCCGGCTTCGAGACGGGAACCTACCAGGCCGTGCTGACCACCGGCGGCACGCCGCCCGAGACCATCGTCGCGCTGCATGCCGGCTTCGTCGCCGTGATCGCGCTGCCCGAAATCCAGGCGCGCTTGCAGAGCCTGGGCGCCGACGCGGTCGGCAATTCGCCGAGCGAACTCGGCGCCTGGCTGGGCAACGCCATCCAGGCCTGGGCGAAGGTGGTCAAGGACGCCGGGGTCAAGGCGGATTGAGACCCGCGCGCCGCGCCGGCGGGCCGCGGGATCAGAACGGAATATCGTCGTCGAGGCCGCTGCCGCCCTTGCCGCGCGCCGGCGCCGCCGGCGCCGCTCCCTCGCCCATGTCCGCTTCGCCGCTCGCCGCACCGCCGCCGCCGCCCGCGCCGCGGCCGTCGAGCATGGTGAGCTCGCCGCGGAATTGCCGCAGCACGACCTCGGTCGTGTACTTCTCGACGCCCGACTGGTCGGTCCATTTGCGCGTCTCGAGCTGGCCCTCGAGATAGACCTTGGAGCCCTTCTTCAAATATTTCTCGGCGACCTCGGCGAGGCGCTCGTTGAAGATGGCGACGCGGTGCCACTCGGTCTTTTCCTTGCGCTCGCCGGTCGCCTTGTCGCGCCAGCTCTCCGAGGTGGCGATCGACAGGTTGCAGACCTTGCCGCCGTTCTGGAACGTGCGCATCTCGGGATCGCGGCCGAGATTGCCGATGAGGATCACCTTGTTGACGCTCCCCGCCATGGTCGTGCCCCGCTCAATTCTGGTTGTGGGCGCACTCTACAGCAGATGGCGGAGCCCCTCAAATGCGAAGTGGGCCGGCGCGATATTTCGCCATGCGCCGTCAGCCCCGCCTTCGCCCAGCACCGCGCGACGCCGGCGGGATCGCGCCTTTGGCCACGACGATGTTGCCGTAGTAGCGCGGCTCGCCGGTGATGACGACGACGAAGGCGGCGCGGGCGCGGTCGTAAAACGCCTGGCGGTCGAGCCGCGCGATCGCCACCTTGCCGCCATGGGCCGCATCGAGCACGCGCTGAAACTCGGCGATCGGCACGGCCAGGGATTCGTAGCCCTTGTCGATGCGCATCACCGCCGCCGGGTGCTTCACGAAGTTGTCGATCGGCAGCAGCGTCAACACCGCGCGCAACGCCGTCGGCGTATCGGCGCCGTCCAGCCGCACCAGCCGCCCGCCGCCCGCCGCCGCCGGGAAATTGGCGTCGACGACGGCGATCTGGTCGCCGTGCCCCATCGCCGCCAGCGCCTGCAGCAGCTCCGGCCCGAGCAGTGGATCGATACCCTTGAGCAATGCATCCTCCCTATTCCGTTCATCGGGTCGGGCGGGTCGCGACGGGCAACGACCGCGACGGCACCTGATGTGGATAACCATCCTGACATGGCCTGGCAGCAGTGATCAACGCGGGGTCGCTTTCCACGCCGTGGCGCCCTATATTGGCAAGGCGGGCTAGTCCGCGATTCCAGCCATTCATAGCGACGACGCATGCAGACGAAGATCACGGTTCGCGGCGCCCGCGAGCATAATTTGAAGAACGTCGATGTCGAGATGCCGCGCGACAGCCTGGTGGTCATCACCGGCCTGTCGGGTTCCGGCAAGTCCTCGCTTGCCTTCGACACGATCTACGCCGAGGGCCAGCGCCGCTACGTCGAGAGCCTGTCATCCTATGCGCGGCAGTTTCTCGAGCTAATGCAGAAGCCCGACGTCGACGCCATCGATGGACTGTCGCCGGCGATCTCGATCGAGCAGAAGACGACGTCGAAGAACCCGCGCTCGACCGTCGGCACCGTCACCGAGATCTACGATTATCTGCGCCTGTTGTTCGCGCGCATCGGCGTGCCCTACTCGCCCGCCACCGGCCTGCCGATCGAAAGCCAGACTGTGTCGCAGATGGTCGACCGCATCCTGGCGATGGCGGAAGGCACGCGCCTCTATCTGCTGGCGCCGATCATCCGCGGCCGCAAGGGCGAGTATCGCAAGGAGCTCCAGGACCTGCAGAAGCGCGGCTTCCAGCGCGTCAAGATCGACGGCAAGCTGCACGAGATCGACGCCGTTCCGGCGCTCAACAAGAAGGTGAAGCACGACATCGAGGTGGTGGTGGACCGCCTGGTCGTGCGCGGCGATCTCGGCAACCGCCTCGCCGATTCGATCGAGACCGCGCTGAAGCTCGCCGACGGGCTGGTCTATGCCGAGCATGCGGACAGCGGCGAGCGCACGATCTTCTCCTCGAAATTCGCCTGCCCGGTCTCCGGGTTCACCATCGAGGAGATCGAGCCCAGGCTGTTCTCGTTCAACAACCCGTTCGGCGCCTGCCCCGCCTGCGACGGCCTCGGCGTCAAGATGTATTTCGACCCCGAGCTGGTGGTGCCCGATCCGCGCCTGTCCCTGCGCGAGGGCGCCATCGCGCCGTGGGCGGCGACGCCGTCGCAATATTACGACCAGACGCTCGACGGACTGGCCAGGCACTACAAGATCTCGACCGGCACGCCGTGGAAGGAGCTGAAGAAGGAGATTCGCGACGCCATTCTGTTCGGCTCCGGCGACGTGCCGGTGACGATGACCTATTCCGACGGCCTGCGCGAATTCAAGACCAGCAAGCCGTTCGAGGGCGTGATTCCCAATCTCGAGCGGCGCTGGCGCGAGACCGACAGCGCCTGGGTGCGCGAGGAGCTGGGCCGCTACCACTCGGAGAAGCCGTGCGAGGTGTGCAACGGCGACCGCCTCAAGCCCGAGGCGCTGGCGGTGAAGATCGACCGCCTTCACATCACCGAAGTCACGCGCATGTCGATCGACGTGGCGGCGCAGTGGTTCCGCGCGCTCGACGGCAAGCTGACGCAGAAGCATCGCGACATCGCCAACCGCATCCTGCGCGAGATCAATGCGCGGCTGCGCTTCCTGGTCGATGTCGGCCTCGAATATCTGACGCTGGCGCGCTCCTCGGGCACGCTGTCGGGCGGCGAGAGCCAGCGCATTCGCCTCGCCTCGCAGA
>JACQDQ010000119.1 GCA_016201015.1 Pseudomonadota bacterium
AGTGCGCCGCCGTCGAAGCCCAATGCGGCGTGATAGGCGCGGACCGGCAGCGTCGTCGCCGAGCGCCCGAGTACCACTTTGCCGCGGTTGCGCGCCAGGGTCGTGAGAAACGGCCGGTCGAAGCCTTGCGCGAATTCGTTGGGGCTGTAGGCGAGCAAGAAATCGAAGGCTACCGACTTGGCCCCGGCGGCGCTCAGCCGGTCGATCAGGTCGCCCCAGGTCGGCCCGAGGAAGGTGCGGGGGAAGCGGCGAAGCCGCGGCGAGTCGAGCGAGCGCAAATCGACGGCAATCACCGCCACCGGCGAATCTTCGATGGGTGGGGCCGGGTCGAATTTCGCCCGCGCCGCGAGGCCGGCGTCATAGAGAAATCCGTCGAGCGCGGGGACGCTGCCGCCGATGCCGAGGCCTGCCCCCAGCGCGGTCAAATAGCAGCCGGCACAGGTTGCCAGGCCGAGAAAAAGCCGCCGATGCCGCGCCGCCACCTCCTGTTCCCCTCCCCCGGAGCCGAGGCCGCGCCCGCTAATTCGGCTCGGATGCCGGCCCGGCGCTCGGCGCGGTCATTCGACCCGGATCAGGGTGAGCGGCGGCACGCCGCTGGCGTGCGGATCGGCTGCGGTGAAATCGAGATACATGCTGCGGCCGCCCGCCGCCTTCGGCAGCAGGACGAGCTGGTAGGGCTGCCCTTCGATCAGCGCCGGCACGTCCTTCGGCCACGAGAATTGCGGGCCGTGCAGTTTCGCCTCGTAGACCACGGCGTTAGCCTTGGTGATCTGCAGCGTCCCGAAGGTTCCGCCGGCCTTGCCGGCCAGCACCAGGGCCGGTTGGGTCGACAGCTTGAGATTGCTGCGCGCCGCGGCCGAGGAGCGCAGCATGACGCCGGCGATCGTCCCGTCGGCGCGCAGCGTCACCTTGCGCGGGCAGGGCGACGGAGTCTTCTCCAAGACCTTGCCGCCGGTGACCTCGAAGCTGACGTCGCCGAAGCTGATCGTGCCGCCGGCAATCGTCACCGTCTCGCAGGTGTCATAGAACAGAAAGGCGATCTTGCCATTGGCGGCGAGCTTCAGCGTCGTGCCGGCCGGCACCTCGCTGAACGGCTCGATCGCCGGCTCGCTGGTGCCCGTGAGATCGGTGATCAGCGCCGTCGCGCCCGATTGGGCGGCGGCCGGCAGCGGCATGAGCCACAGCGCGGCGAGGCCGAGCGCGGCGGCAAGTCGATCGAAAGGGATCATGAGCGTTTCCTCGGCATGAGGCGAAGCGCGGAACGCCGGCGCTTCGCAGCGGCGTAACCTGCCGGGGCAACGTGCGCTACGCCGGACGCGGTCGGCGAGCAAGGCGACGGTCCCGTCGGGCTTGGCGTTCCTTCTTAGCAAATAACCGTATTTTTGACAAAACTAGGGCGGGGTGCAGTGCGGCAAGGCGCGTTTTGCGTTTGCGAGCGGATTTTCCGGCGGGCGCGGCGCTGCAGTTCTCCAGCGGCGCGATTCCGTGGTCCGTCAAAGCCCAAGCGCATCGAGATAAGCGAACAACGCCGGCGCGCCGCCCGTATGCACGAAGACGACACGGTCGCCGGCCGACCATCGTCCATCGCGGATGAGGGCGAGGAGCCCGGCCATGCCCTTGCCCGAGTAGACGGGATCGAGCACGAGGCCTTCGAGCCGGGCGCTCAGCTTGATCGCCTCGATGGTTGCGGCATGCGGAACGCCATAGGCAGGCCCGGCGTGACCCGCCACGACCTCGACCCCTTCGTTCGCGAAGGGCACGTTGAGTATTTCCGCCGCTGCGCGGCCGTATTTGACGACATCGGCGGCGACGCGCTCCGGCTCGGCGTCGATGTCGATGCCGATCACGCGGGTCTGCGGCAGGCAGGCTGCGGCGCCGAGCACGAGCCCGGCCTGCGTCGCGCCGCTGCCGGAGCAGTGCACGATGGCGCTTGGCATGAAGCCGGCCTTGGCTGATTGCTGGGCAATCTCCACGGCCGTCGTGGCATAGGCGACGGCGCCGAGCGGGCTCGACACGCCATACGGAACCGCATAGGGCCGCCGCCCTTGCGCCGCGAGACGATCCGCGAGGTCGCGGATCGCCTGGTTGCGGTCGCCGGTCCACGGCACGTCGTGCAAGACGGCGCCGAACAGCTTGTTCAACGCGACGTTCCCCGTCCTGCCATAGTCGGGCGTCGGCGGCGCGAGCCGGCCGTGATAGACGGCGAGATGGCAGGCCAGCCCCAGCTTGGCGGCCGCGGCGGCGACCTGACGCTGGCTGTTCGACTGCACTACGCCGCCGGAGACCAGGGTGTCGGCGCCCGCCCGCAGCGCCTCGTGCAGGACATAGTCGAGCTTGCGGAGCTTGTTGCCGCCGAGACCGAGACCAGTGCAGTCCTCGCGCTTCACCCACAGCGACGGCCCGCGCAGATGTTCGGTCAGCCGCTTCAACGGCTCCAAGGGCGTCGGCAGATGCGCCAGGCCCAATCGCTTGAAGCGCATCAAGCTTGCTTCGAGGCGGCCGGCAATTGTCCCTTTCATGACTGCAGTCTAGCGCCGCCCGCTCGCCCCGCCAGCGCTAACGCACTGCCCGTCGCCTCTACCCCTTTCGCGGGCGCGAAACCGCGCTTGGCAAGCGCGGCGCGAATTGGCATGGTGTCGCGACCAGTACGTTCGCGAGAAAGCTTCATGAAGATCGCAGTGCCAAAGGAGCGGCGCCCGGGCGAGGCGCGGGTGGCCGCCACGCCCGACAGCGTCAAGCGCCTGCGCGCCCTCGGCCTCGAGGTGGTGGTGGAGGCGGGGGCGGGCGCCGATAGCGCTTATCCAGATGCGGCCTATGCCGAGGCCGGGGCGACGATCGCCGCCGACGAGGCCGCGGCGCTGGCTGAGGCCGATATCGTGCTCAAGGTGCAGCGGCCGCTGAGCGCGACCGAGGGCGGCCCCGACGAGGTGGCGCTGATGCGCGAGGGCGCGGTGCTGATCGGCATTCTGGCGCCGCTGCAGAATCGTGCGCAGATGGGCGACTACGCCGCGCGCCGCTTGAGCGCCTTCGCCATGGAGTTGCTGCCGCGCATCACCCGCGCCCAGAGCATGGACGTGCTGTCGTCGCAGGCCAACCTCGCCGGCTACAAGGCGGTGGTCGACTCCGCCTCGGAGTTCGGCCGTGCGTTCCCGATGATGATGACCGCCGCCGGCACCGTGGCGCCGGCGCGCGTCATGATCATGGGCGTCGGCGTCGCCGGGCTGCAGGCGATCGCCACGGCGCGGCGTCTCGGCGCCGTCGTCTCCGCCACCGACGTGCGCCCGGCGACCAAGGAGCAGGTGGAAAGCCTCGGCGCCAGTTTCGTCGCGGTCGAGGACGAGGAATTCAAGCAGGCGCAGACGGCTGCCGGCTATGCCAAGGAGATGTCGGAGGGCTACCGCCAGAAGCAGGCGGCGCTGATCGCCGAGACGATCAAGAAGCAGGACATCGTCATCTGCACCGCGCTGATCCCCGGCCGCAAGGCGCCGGTGCTGGTCAGCGAGGAGATGGTCAAGTCGATGAAACCCGGCTCGGTGATCGTCGATCTGGCGGTCGAGGCGGGCGGCAATTGCGCGCTGTCGGAGCCCGGCCAGGTCGCGGTCAAGCACGGCGTCAAGCTGGTCGGGCACCTCAACATGCCGAGCCGCATCGCGGTCGATGCCAGCGCGCTCTACGCCCGCAACCTGCTCGCCTTCATCGGCCTCATCGTCGACAAGAAGGACGGCACGCTCAAGATCGACATGGACGATGAGATCATCAAAGGAACGCTGCTGACCAAGGACGGGGCCGTCGTGCACCCGTCGCTGGCCGCGGCGACCGCCTGAAGGAGATCGGCGCGATGGATCCCGCCACGCTGGTTGACAACGCCGCCAAGGTGGCGACCGAGGCCGCCGCGCTCGCGGCGAAGGCGCGGGCGCTTGCCGAACAGGCAGCCCTGCTTGCCGCGCCCGCCGGGCACGGCGCCGATGTGCTGGCCATGGGCCTGACGGTGTTCATGCTCGCCTGCTTCGTCGGCTACTACGTGGTATGGCGCGTCACGCCGGCACTGCACTCGCCGTTGATGTCGGTGACCAACGCGATTTCGAGCGTGATCATCGTCGGCGCCCTGTTGGCGGCCGGCGCCAGCCAGGTCGGCTTCTCGCGCATCATGGGCTTCGTCGCGGTGGCGCTCGCCTCGGTCAACATCTTCGGCGGCTTCGTCGTCACCCAGCGCATGCTGGGCAAGTTCAGGAAGAAAGCGAAGTAGGGCGCGATCATGAGCGAGACCCTCTCAGCCCTGCTCTACATGGCGGCCTCGATCTGCTTCATCATGGCGTTGCGCGGCCTGTCCTCGCCGGAGTCGGCGCGCAGCGGCAACATCTTCGGCGTCGCCGGCATGGTGATCGCGGTGCTGACCACGCTCGCCGCGCCGGCGATGGGCGGTTTCGGTATGATCGTCGCCGGCATCGTCATCGGCGGCGCGGTCGGCACCTTCATCGCCCTGCGCATCCAGATGACGGCGCTGCCGCAGCTCGTCGCCGCGTTCCACTCGCTGGTCGGCCTCGCCGCCGTCCTGGTCGCCGCCGGCGCGCTCTATTCGCCGCAATCCTTCGGCATCGGCACGCCGGGCGCGATCAAGATGGGCAGCCTGATCGAGATGGCGCTGGGCACGGCGATCGGCGCCGTCACCTTCACCGGCTCGATCATCGCCTTCGCCAAGCTGCAGGCCCTCATGTCCGGCGCGCCGCTGCAATTCCCCTTGCAGCACTACCTGAACGCGCTGCTCGGCGTGCTGATCGTGGCGACGATCGGATGGTTCGCCGCCGGCGGCGATCCGTTGGCCTTCTGGGTGCTGGTCGCCATCTCGCTCGCCCTCGGCCTGCTGCTGATCGTGCCGATCGGCGGCGCCGACATGCCGGTTGTCATCTCGATGCTCAATTCTTATTCGGGCTGGGCGGCCTGCGGCATCGGCTTCACCCTGCAGAACAATCTGCTGATCGTCACCGGCGCGTTGGTCGGCTCATCGGGCGCCATCCTCAGCTACATCATGTGCAAGGGGATGAACCGCTCGATCTTCAACGTCATCCTCGGCGGCTTCGGCACCGAGAGCGGCACGGCGGCGGCCGGGGCCAAGGAGCAGCGCCCGGTCAAGGCCGGCAGCGCCGACGACGCGGCCTTCATCCTCAAGAACGCCAGCTCGGTGATCATCGTGCCGGGCTACGGCATGGCGGTGGCGCAGGCGCAGCACGCGCTGCGCGAGATGGGCGACATCCTAAAGAAGGAAGGCGTCACGGTCCGCTACGCCATCCATCCGGTGGCCGGCCGCATGCCGGGCCACATGAACGTGCTGCTGGCCGAGGCCAACGTGCCCTATGACGAGGTGTTCGAGCTCGAGGAGGTCAATCGCGACTTCGCGCAGACCGACGTGTCGTTCGTCATCGGCGCCAACGACGTGACCAACCCGGCGGCGAAGACCGATCCCAAATCGCCGATTTACGGCATGCCGATTCTGGACGTCGAGCGCTCGAAGACGGTGCTGTTCATCAAGCGCTCGATGGCGACGGGCTATGCCGGCGTCGACAACGAGCTGTTCTACAGGGACAACACCATGATGCTGTTCGGCGACGCCAAGCACATGGTCGAGCAGATCGTCAAGGCGCTGGCGTGAGTCTTTGCTGGCGGCGTCGAATGTCGATTCGCGAGAACGTCCGGGCGTATTGACGTTTCCGTGACTCGCGCGACTCAATTGCCGCTGCCGCCCAACTGCGCATCCTCGAAATAGCCGGCCCAGGCGAACCAATAGGCGATGTGGCCGGGAAGGCGGGGCAGGCTGCGGCCACCGAGGCCGACGAGCGCATCCTCGGTGACGCGCCACGCGCCGCCATCCGCTTGCAGCATGTCCGGCTCGCTCGCGGCGGAAAAATGCAGCCCGTCCGACTCGTAGGCGCGCACGGCGCGCGTGTCGGCGTCGCCCACCAGCACGACATCGACGAACCCGACGCGGTCGTTGATCACCTTGCCGCCGGCGAAGGCCGCCAGCGGCCACGCCTTGGTCCCGCCCGGCACGCGCAGGCCGAAGACGAGGTCTTTCTGCGCGACGCGGCGATCCTTCACCAGCGCCGGAAACATCAGATCCTTGCTGGCAAAGTAGTTCGCATAGGCAACGCCCGGGCCGTAGTCGCGCGCGAAGCCGGTATCGATCGACAGCACTCTGGAATTCGGGTGCCGCTTGAGCCATGCGCTCCACGTGGTGGTGACCAGCGGCAGGATCTTGAGCTGAATGCCGGAGCCGACGAGCGGCCCGACGACCGGCCGGCCGGTGAACTGGTTCCACAGCGAATCGGTCGAGCGGTCATACATGAGCTTGTTCGAGCGATAGAGCAGTCCCGAGGAACCGAACGTGAAGGGCGGCTCGCGCCCGTCGGCACGCCCGTCGAACAAGATCCCGGCGCCGCACAGGGTGCAATAGGCGAGGCTTACCGGAACCCCGCCGACAATGTCGTTGACCATCTCATGCCAGTTGGCGATCCGCAGCGGATAGGCGCGGGCATCGCCGTTGATCTCGACGCCGAACACGCGATCGTCGGCGTTGAGGTATTTGGCCTCCGCGGCCGAGATCATTTTGGGACTGTCGAGCGCCGGAATGCCGTCGACGCGCACGCCGCCCCAGACGATTTCGTCGAGACGGATCTCGTGCGCGATGCCGTGATGGACGAAGCGCAGAAAGCGCGGATCGACGTAGACGAGGGTCGCCGCGAGGAAATTGCCGAAGCCGTCATAGGGTTCGATTTCCGGATGCTTCTGCAGCCACAGCATCCAATTGAACCATTCCTGCCCGATATTCTCGCCGGCGAGTCTCTCCAACGCCGCAACGACCGCCTCGCGGTCGTCCGGCGACCAGCGCATAAGATGAACCAGCGGCGCGATGGCGCGCGGTCCGCCATGCGCCGCGAGCCAGGCGATCGCCAGGGCGCGCTCCGGCGAAGCGTCGGGAATCGCCCGCACGGCATGGAAGCCGATCTCCGCGTCGAGCGTGGGCCTTGCCGCTTCGCCGGCGAAAACCGGCCTCGCCAGCAACAGGATGCAGATCGCCAGAGCAATCCGAATCGTCATGATCCGACTCCTTCGGAGAGTCCGTCTCGAATGGCAGGCGGGCCGGGCAGGGCGTTGGGCCGAGCGGCTGCCAAGCGAGCTTCGTCTCCAGACCCCCGCGTCCCTGGCGCGAGCATAGCCGGGGTATCCGCGTCGCGGAACGATGCGACCGATCACGAATGCGAGATCGCCGCGGCGATACTTTCGCAACCTGGCGCGTGATCCGATCGGATTTACTCATGTCGTCGTCCCGACGTAAGTCGGGACCCAAGGCCACACGGCCCAGTGTTGCGCTGGATATGGGCTTTCGCCGGTATGACAATCCGAAGCGTACGCCCCCGGATGAGTCAACTGGAGCGGATCAAACTCTAGAAGTCGGATTGGCCGCAGCGACCGGCTATGCCGGCGGCGAAAACGAGCTGTTCTACAAGGACAACGCCATGATGCCGTTCGGCGACGCCAGGCGCGTGGTGGAGCCGATCGTCAAGGCGCTGGCGCCTGCGTCATTGCCGTTTCCGCCGTGCGTTCTGGCGAATCCACTCGGCCAGAGCCGCTTCGTCGAGGGACCCGTCGGCCAAGGCGAGGATCGTCAGCACCAGCGCGCCGTCATCGGCAGTCATCTCATGGCCGTTGAGATCGAGAAAAAGTTCCATGACCACCGCGGCGGCGCGCTTGTTGCCGTCGACGAAGGCGTGGTTCTTGGCGATTCCGAATGCGTAGGAAGCGGCAAGAGCAGCGACATCGGGATTGCCATAGGCGGCGGCGTTCAGGGGCCGCGCCAGCGCGGAGTCGAGCAGCCCCTCGTCGCGGAGGCCGGCGCCGCCGCCATGCTCGGCAATCTGCTCGTCGTGGAGTGCGAGAACGACGCTGCGGGCGATCCAGATCCAGTCGGTCACTTCGCCAGTTCGCGCAAAGCGGCGCGGCGCTTCTTCATGATCTTGCGCGCAGCTTGCATTTGCCGTTCGAACTGCGCGTCATAGGGCGTCAGGCGATAGCCGTCGGCCGTCTGGGTGAGAAATACCGTGTCGCCCGCGCTAACTTTCAACTGCGCGAGCGCTTCCTTCGGCAGCACGAGGCCGGTCGAATTGCCGATTTTGGTGAGCTTGAGGGCAAGCATCGTTGCAGACTCGATGTTATTACGAATGTAATAACATAAGACATCGGTTGAATTCTGTCAATTCGCTTTGGCGTCGCCGCCAAGCGCGGCGGGCTTGCCGCGCGAAAGCGGCGCGCCGGCCCCAAGTAGCGCGGCGCCATCTCCCCATGGTCTCCGGCGCGCGGTGCGAGCCGGCCTTGGCAATTCAAAACGAGATCAAACTGGGAAAAAGGCGGAGCGGGCCTAGTAGCCTTCGCGCTCCATCCGCTTGCGCTGCATCTTGCGCAGCCGCCGCACGGCTTCGGCCTTCTCCCGCGCCTTGCGCTCGGAGGGCTTTTCGAAGTGGCGACGAAGTTTCATTTCGCGGAAGATGCCTTCGCGCTGCATCTTCTTCTTCAGGGCGCGAAGGGCTTGATCGACGTTGTTGTCACGGACGATGACTTGCACGGGCGGCGCGATCTCCTCTCTTTGCTTGCGTTGGGGCCATAACAAAGCATCGAGACGCCGCAGGCGCCCCGACGACAGTGAATGTATTGATATCACAACGAAACGGGCTTGGGAAGAGACATATCGGCGGTCGCGCCGGGCTTTACCGGCGCCCGGCCGGCCCTCATATTAAGGCGATGTCCATTCTCAAGATCGCGCGCATGGGGCACCCGGTGCTGCGCCGCCCGTCCGCCGCGGTGCCCGATCCCGCGGCGCCGGAAATCCACCGCCTGGTCGCCGACATGCTGGAAACGATGGAGGACGCCAACGGCGCCGGCCTCGCCGCGCCGCAGGTGCATGTGCCGCTGCGCGTCGTCATGTTCCACGTGCCGGCCGGGCGTGCGACAGGCGCCGAGGACGATCTGCCGGCCGGCCTTACCGTGCTGATCAACCCCGAAATCGAGGTGCTCGACCAGACCCAGGACGTCGGCTGGGAGGGCTGCCTGTCGGTGCCGGGCCTGATGGGCGCCGTGCCGCGTTACACCCGCATCCGCTATCGCGGCATTGCGCCTGACGGTGCGCCGATCGACCGCATCGCCGCCGGATTCCACGCGCGCGTCGCCCAGCATGAATGCGATCATCTCGACGGTATCCTCTACCCGATGCGGATGACCGATCTGTCGCTGCTCGGCTTCGTCGAGGACATCAAGAAGAACTTCGCGGAGGCGCAAGATGTCGAGCCCGAATGATTACGACGGCAGCGGCGAGGCCGGCTTCGATCGCCCGTCGGCGCGCGCCAAACTGATCGAGGCGGCGCTGACGCATGTTCCCTTCGACGGCTGGACGCAGACGGCGCTGCAGGCCGGGGCGCGGGACGTCGGCTTCCCGCCGGCCATGGCACTACGGCTCTTCCCCCGCGGCGCCACCGAGGCGGTGGAGGTCTGGTGCGGCCTCGGCGATCGGCGGATGATGGCGGAGATCGAGCGCCGCGACGTGAGCACGCTCAAGACGCGCGAGCGCGTCGCGCTCGCCGTGCGCCTCAGGCTCGAGCCCGAGGCGCGCCACCGCGAGGCGATCCGCCGCTCGCTCGGCCTGTTCGCGCTGCCGCACAACGCGCCGCTGGCGGCGGTCACGCTGTGGCGGACGATCGACGCGATCTGGTACGCGGCGGGCGACACCGCAACCGACTTCAATTACTACACCAAGCGCGCGCTGCTTGTCGGCGTCTACAGCGCGACCTTGCTCTACTGGCTCGACGACAAATCGCCCGACGCGGCCGACAGCTGGGTCTTTCTCGACCGCCGCATCGCCGAGATCCTGCGCGTGCCCAAGGCGCTCGGGGCGCTGCAGGAACGGCTGGGGCAGCTGCCCAATCCCTTCCGCGCCTTCTGGGCGCGACGCTAGCGGCGGCGGCGGCCGCGCAGGCGCCCGGCGACCGCGAGCGCGATGCCGGCCAGCACCAGCGCCGCCAAGACGTATTCTTCGATGCGCTTGATGTCGCCGAGCACCATCTCGATCGCGTTGCCGAACAGATAACCGGCGCCGGCGATGGCGGTCGCCCATATGGCAGCGGAGATGGCGTTCAAAGTGAAGAAGCGCGGCGCCGACATCGTGCTCATGCCGATGACGAAAGGGCTCGCCGTGCGGATGCCGTAGACAAAACGGAAGCCGAGCACGAACCAGGTGTCGTAGCGATGGAACAGCGCCAGCGCCCGCTGCGCCGTGGGCCGCAGCGCCGGATGCGTGTCCAGCAGGCGGTCTCCCCACCGCCGGCCGATCTGGAAATAGAGCTGGTCGCCGAACAGGGTGCCGCAGAAGGCGGCCGCCACGACCCAGGGAAAGGACAGATAGCCGCGATGCGCGGCGAAGCCGGCGATGACGACGACCGTCTCGCCCTCGAAGAAGCTGAGGACGAGCACGGCGGGATAGCCGTAGGTGCCGATGAGCTCTTCCATGTCCGGGCCGGGGAAAGCGGGCGAACCCTAGGCGCGCCGCGGCGCGAGATAGGTTACGTGGCCCATCTTGCGGCCGGCGCGGATCTCGCGCTTGCCGTAGAGATGGAGCTTGGCGCCCGGCTGTCGCAGGATCTTGGGCCAGGCGCGCACGTCATCGCCGATGAGATTCTGCATGACCGCGTCGGCGTGGCGTTCGGTGGCGCCGAGCGGCAGGCCGCAGATGGCACGCACGAGCTGCTCGAACTGGCTGGTGACGCAGGCATCGATCGTCCAGTGGCCCGAATTGTGCGGCCGCGGCGCCAGCTCGTTGACCAGCACGGCGCCGTTGTCGGCATAGAACATCTCGACCGCGAGCACGCCGACGAGGTTGAGCTTCTTGGCGATCCTGCGGGCGATTGCGCGGGCCTTGGCGGCGGCCTTGGCCGGAATGCGCGCGGGGACGATGGTGCGGTCGAGGATGTGGTGCTTGTGGCTGTTCTCGACCGGCTCGTAGGCGGCGATCCGCCCGTCGAGGCCGCGCGCGACGATCACCGAAATCTCGCAGCGAAAATCGACGAAGGCCTCGAGAATGGCGTGCTCGGCGCCGAGCGCGTCCCACGCCGCGTCGAGATCGCTGCGCGCGCGGATCAGCCGCTGGCCCTTGCCGTCATAGCCGAGTCGCACGGTCTTGAGCACCGCCGGCGCCCCGAGCGCGTCGCGGGCCCGGGCCAGCGAGGCAGCGCTATCGACCGCGCGGAAGCCCGTGGTCGCCACGCCGATGCGGTTGAGGAAGGTCTTTTCCTTCAGCCGGTCCTGGCAGATGCCGAGGACGCGCGCCGAAGGCCGCACCGGGACCAGCTTGGCCAGCGCGGTGACGCCGTCCTCGGGAATGTTCTCGAATTCGTAGGTAGCGACCGCGACCGAGCGGGCGAAGGCGGCGAGGGCGGCGCGGTCGCCATAGTCGGCGATTGTCGTCTGCGCCGCGACCTGGGCGGTCGGCGCGTCCGGCTCCGGGGTGAAGACGTGGCAACGATAGCCGAGTCGCGCGGCGGCGAGCGCCGTCATCCGACCGAGCTGCCCGCCGCCAAGGATGCCGATGGTCGAACCGGGCGGAACCACGGTCACCGCTTGCGCGCCTTTCGCGCCCGCAGCTTGGCGCCGCGGTCGGTCGGTCGCGCGCCGATCGCTTTTGTCTGCCGCGCGCGCCAGGCGTCGAGCGCCTGGGCGATGGCAGCGTCGCTCAATGCCAGCACGGCGGCGGCGAGCAACGCCGCGTTGATGGCGCCGGCCTTGCCGATGGCGAGCGTTCCCACCGGGATCCCAGCCGGCATTTGCGCGATCGACAGCAGGCTGTCGAGGCCCTTGAGGGCGCGACTCTCGACCGGCACGCCGAATACCGGCAGCGGCGTCAACGCCGCCGTCATGCCCGGCAGGTGCGCCGCGCCGCCGGCGCCGGCGATGATCGCCTTCAGACCGCGCCCGCGCGCGGCGGTGGCGTAGTCGTAGAGGCGGCGGGGCGTGCGATGGGCGGAGACGATTCGCGTCTCGGCGGCGACACCGAGCGCCGCCAGCGTCTCCGCCGCGTGGCGCATGGTCTCCCAGTCCGACTGGCTGCCCATGATGATCCCCACCTGCGCGGCGCGTGGCGCCATGTCCCCTCTCTAACCCCCGGCAGACTCGCGGAAAAACGGCATTATAGGGGGCGCGGGCGGGGACGCAATCGCGGCTCGCCCGGCGGCAAGGTTTCGTAAACCGAATTTGCGTTAGCTTAGGAAACCGTTACTATTCCTCGAGCGGAGGGCGGATCGTCGCCGTCGGCCGGGTTGGTCGCGGATCGATCCTGACAGAGGGGCTCGCAGCGCGGCGCAAAATGAAGATCGGTGACAGCAAACCGCTGAAAGGCCCCACGCGCGCCCAGCCGGTGGCCAAGACGGCCGGCGTGTCCGGGCTTGCCGCCGGCGCGCCAGGCGCTGCGCGCCAAGTCGGCGACGTTACGTCGATCATGGACATTCCCGAGGCGGAGTTCACGCCGAAAGTCCGCGCCGCGATCATGACGCTGATGGCAGAGGTCGAGAAGCTGCGCAAGGAGCTGCAGCAGAGCCAGGCGCGCATTGCCTTCCTCGAGCGGCTGGCCGACCAGGACACGCTGACGCCGGTCGCCAACCGGCGCGCCTTCGTGCGCGAATTGTCGCGCATGATGTCGTTCGCCGAACGCTATGACACGGTCTCGTCGGTGATCTATTTCGATGTCAACGGCTTGAAGGCGATCAACGACGCGCACGGGCATGCCGCCGGCGACGCGGTGCTGGCGCATGTGGCGCGCGTGCTTACCCAATCGGTACGCGATTCGGACTTCGTCGGCC
>JACQDQ010000120.1 GCA_016201015.1 Pseudomonadota bacterium
AAGGGCTACGGCAACAATCTCCTTGTCGAGGACTTATCGTTCCGGCTGCCGCCTGGCGGCATCGTCGGCGTGATTGGACCCAACGGCGCCGGCAAGACGACGCTGTTCCGCATGATCGTCGGCCAGGAGAATCCCGATGGCGGTGCGCTTCGAATCGGCGATACCGTGAAGTTTGCCTATGTCGACCAATCGCGCGACACGCTTGCCGCCGACAAGTCGGTGTGGGAGGAGATCACCGGTGGGGTCGAGGACGTCGAGCTCGGCACCCGCAAGATGCCGAGCCGCGCCTTTGTCGCCGCCTTCAACTTCAAAGGGGCCGACCAGCAGAAGAAGGTCGGGCAGCTTTCCGGCGGCGAGCGCAACCGCGTGCATCTCGCTAAGATGCTGAAGTCCGGCGCCAACTTGCTGCTGCTCGACGAGCCGACCAACGATCTCGACGTAGATACGCTCCGTGCATTGGAGGAGGCGCTGCTGGGCTTTGCCGGCTGCGTCATGGTGATCAGCCATGATCGGTGGTTTCTCGACCGCATCGCGACGCATATGGTCGCGTTCGAGGGCGACAGCCAGGTCGTATGGTTCGAAGGCAACTATCAGGACTACGAAGCGGACCGGCACCGCCGACTGGGCGCTGAAGCCGATCAACCGCATCGAATCAAGTACAGGCCGCTCACGCGTAACTGAGCCGCTGACGCCGCGCCGCACAGGGTCGCTCTGCCGCGCTCTAGCGCGGCGCGGCGTTGCCAGTCTTTTCGCGCAGGGTGGCGAGCAGCCCGTCGACTTTGCCGCCTGCCCGCTGAATTACGGCGGAAAATTCGTCGCGTTGCGTGACGCTCATGCTCACGCCCTCGACGACAACGTCGAATACCTTGAACCCCGTTTCGTCGCGCCGCACGCGCCAATCGACCTTGACCGCGGGTCCGGTCGGCCGCAGCAATTCGCTGGCGACGACGGCGTCGCCTTCCCCGCCGGCGCGCGTCTGGACGATCTTCAGCTTCTCGCCGGCATACTCTGTGAAGCGTTTTGCGTAGGTCTGGACTGTGAGTTTTTCGAATAGAAGCAGGTATTCCTGGCGTTCGGTCTCGCTGGCGAGTCGCCAGTAGCGGCCGAGCGCAAAACGCGCAATGGCGGGGACATCGAAGCCTTGATTCAACAGGGTGCGGAAGCGCGCGCTGCGTTCATCGGGCGTAATCGACGGATCGGCCAGGCCGGTGACCGCCCGCTCCGCCAGAGTCACGATGAATTCACCGGCATCGGATGAGGCAAGCTGCCGGTTCGATGGCGTGACCAGTTCAGGCGCGGCTACCGCGGCGACTGGTCCCTGCCAGTCGCCGACGCACAACCCGAGACCCACAAGGGCGAGGAGACGACGACGGTCGATCATCGTCTACTGCGCAGGCGCCGCCTGCTTGCCGGAAGCACCGCCTTCTTGCGATACGCGCGGTGCCGGTGCATTCGCGCCCGGCGCGCCATTGCGGATCTCGGCGTTACGCCGCTGGCGATAGGCGCTGCGAACCGTTGCGTAGAAATCGACGGAACTCTTTTGCAATGCCTCGACCGTATCGAGGTTGCGGGCGCGATTGTCGACGCCGGTAACCATGCCGCGTATGAACGGGAAGGCGGTGTCGCTATCGCGACTGCGGGCGATGAGGTTGAACGGATCGAGCAGGTAGTCGACGGCGAGGCCTGCCGCGTCGCGCGGATTGGATGGACCAAGGATCGGCAGCATCAGATAGGGATCGCCAGGCAAGCCCATGATCGCGAAGGTCTGTCCCGCATCCTCCTCGTGCTCCGGAAAGCCCAAGGATGTCGCCATATCGAAAAGCCCGGCGATGCCGATCGAGCTGTTTATTGCAAACCGGACGACCGCAACATAGGCGCGATCGGGGTTGCCCTGAAATACGTCGTTGATCGCGGTCCATGGCTGCCGGAGATTCGCCAGAGCGTTATGGATGCCGTCTTGGACCGGGTTAGGCAGCGCGATGTAGTACCACGTCGCCACTGGCTTCATCACGATCTCATCGAGGAAGCGATTGAGTTCGAAGATGTAGCGGTTTGTCGGCTCGAACGGGTCCTGCGTCTCCTCGACCTGGGCGATCTTCTCCGGGCTATCCAGGACGACACAGCCGGGCAGTGCCATCATCAGCGAAAGCAGAGCCGCGAGGACGAGTTGACGTGTTGCGCGCACTGGGTGGGTCATCGAAGACTGCAGTTCATTTGCTATAACATGTTTCAGTCGCCGCTGCACGTTACCGCACGCCGCCCCGCCCGCCAGATCTCGGGCAGGCTCCGTGCAGTGCAACAAAGCGTCTTGTCGCCGCGTCGGAAGCCTATGCGAAAAGCGTTAAGCACGTATTGAGTTGTCGCGACTCACGAGGCCTCCACAGCATTCGTTAATTACCATGCAGTTACGCATCTCGCCAGGGATCGGAGCATAGTTTGTGTCGATCGCGACTCAGTGTTGCTATTTTGCATCACGTGTTGGCCAAAGCATCAGTTGCAAATCACATATTGAAGTGCATAAAGATATGTATATACTTCATCAAACTACGTTGCATTTAGATCAGGGGGTCCGTCTGATGGCAGGGATGGAGACGCTTCTCGAGGCACTGCGCGGTGCCGCTGAACCGACTCGGCTGCGGCTGCTGTCGCTGTGCTCGCACGGCGAGCTTACGGTAACGGAATTAACGCAGATCCTCGGGCAGAGTCAGCCGCGCATCTCACGCCATCTCAAACTGCTCTGCGAGGCCGGCTTGTTGGATCGCCTACCCGAGGGAAGCTGGGCGTTTTACCGGCAGGCGCGCGATGGCCGCGCGGCAAGGCTGGCGCAGCTGCTTGTCGACTTGGTGCCCTACGAGGACTCGCTCGTGCAGCGCGACCTCGAGCGGCTGAACCAGGTGCGCCGCACCCGCGCCGAGACGGCGGCCAACTATTTCCGCGACAACGCCAAACGCTGGGACGAGATCCGCTCGCTTTATGTTGACGACAAGGAGGTCGAGCGTGTCCTCCTCGACCTGCTGCCACCGCAACAGATCGAAGATCTCCTCGACATCGGTACCGGCACCGGGCGCATCCTCGAGGTCTATGGCCGTCATGGCGTGCGCGCCGTCGGCATCGACCTGTCGCGCGAGATGCTGATCGCGGCGCGTGCCAACATCGCGCGGGCCGGCCTGCGCAACTGCTTTGTGCGCTATGCCGACATGTACCATTTGCCGTGGGCCGAGTCGTCGTTCGACGCGATCACCGTTTTCCAAGTGCTGCACTATGCCGACGAACCGGCGGAGGCCATCACCGAAGCGGCCCGCGTCCTGCGGCCGGGCGGCAGGCTTCTCGTGGCCGATTTTGCGCCGCACGAGCTCGACTATCTGCGCCGCGATCACGCGCATCGACGACTCGGCTTCGCCGACGACGAGATCGCCGGCTGGATGCAGGCGGCCGGTCTCCGGGTCGAGCCGGTCGTGCATTTGCCGGGACATAAGATCACGCTCGGCCTTTGGCTTGCGCAGCGGCCGAAGGCAGAAAAAAAGAACGGGGCGGACGGATGACCTACAGCCTGATCGGCGGCGCCGCCACCGGCGGAGACCTTCGACTTTCGTTCGAGTTCTTTCCGCCGAAGACCGAGGCGATGGAGCAACAGCTCTGGGCCTCGGTCAAACGTCTCGAACCGCTTGGACCGCGCTTCGTTTCCGTGACTTATGGCGCGGGCGGAACGACGCGCGAGCGCACCCACGCGACCGTCCGCCGGATCGAAGCGGAAACGACGCTCAAGGCGGCCGCGCATCTCACCTGTGTCGGCGCGACGCGCGCCGAAATCGATGCCGTCGCCCGCAGCTATTGGGATTCGGGGATTCGCCACATCGTGGCCCTGCGCGGCGATCCGCCCGCTGGCCAGAAGAAATACGAGCCGCATCCGGGCGGCTACCCCTACGCCGCCGATCTCGTTGCCGGGCTGAAGCGCGTCGCCAACTTCGAGATCAGTGTCGCCGCCTATGCCGAGACCCATCCTGATGCGCTGAGCCCAGCGGCGGACCTCGACAACCTGAAGCGCAAGCTCGATAACGGAGCGTCGCGCGCCATCACGAACTATTTCTTCGACGTCGACGTCTTCCTCCGCTTCCGCGACCGCGCCGCGCGCGCCGGTGTCAGTGCGCCGATCACGCCCGGAATTCTGCCAGTGACCAATTTCCAGCAAGTCGTGAAGTTCAGCGCGTTGTGCGGCGCCAGCGTGCCCTCCTGGCTGGCGCGCCTGTTCGAGGGCTTGGATGAGGATCCCGAGACGCGCAAGCTGGTCGCGGCAAGCGTCGTCGCCGAGCAGTGCCGCCGGCTCCAGGATCACGGCGCCGGCGAATTCCACTTCTACACCCTCAATCGCGCGGACCTGTGCTACGCCATCTGCCACATCCTGGGCGTTCGTCCGGTCCGGGCCGAGCCGGCCCAGGCCATCGCCGCCGGCGGCTGAAACTGTCCACAGAACACCGGCAAAACCGATCATGAGCAAATTTCTCGACGCCCTGCGCGAGCACGTGCTGCTGTGCGACGGCGCCATGGGCAGCCGCGTGCAGGCCCTTTCGCTCGATGTCGATCGCGATGTCTGGGGTAAGGAGAATTGCACCGAGATTCTGACTCAGTCGCGTCCGGACATCATCCGCACCATCCATCGCGGCTATCTCGAGGCCGGCTCGGATGTCATTCAGACCAACACCTTCGGCGGCTCGCCGGTGACGCTCGGCGAGTTCGGCCTGCAAGATGAGGCGTTCGCTCTCAACAAGGCGGCGGCGGAGATCGCTCGCGAGTCGGTCGCCGAGTTCGCCAAGGACGGCGTGCCGCGCTTCGTCCTCGGCTCGATCGGGCCCGGCACCAAGCTGCCGAGCCTCGGCCACATCGACTACCAGACGCTCGAGGATGCGTTGACTGTCCAATGCCAGGGGCTGCTGGCCGGCGACATCGATGGCTACCTCATCGAGACCTGCCAGGATCCGCTGCAGATCAAGGCGGCGGTCAACGCTGCCAAGCGGGCCTGTCGCGAGGCGGGCCGCGCCGTGCCGATCGTCGTCCAGGTCACGGTCGAGACCACCGGCACGCTGCTGGTCGGTGCCGATATCGCGGCCGCCGCCACGGTGATCCGCGCGCTCGACGTTTCGGCGATGGGGCTCAACTGCGCGACGGGACCGCAGGAAATGGCCGAGCATGTCAAGTGGCTCGCCGAGAATTGGCCGGATCTCATTACGGTGCAGCCCAACGCCGGCCTGCCGGAGCTGGTCGAGGGCAAGACGCGCTATCCGCTCGGCGAGAACGAGCTGGCGAAATGGCTCGACCGCTTCATCCGCGAGGACGGCATCAACATGGTCGGCGGCTGTTGCGGCACCGAGGCGGCGCATATCGCCGCCCTCGACCAGGTCTTGCGCGAGCGTGCAAATGGCGCGCGCCGGCCCAAGCCGGTGCCGCGCAATTCGGTCTGGGTGCCGTCGGTCGCCTCGCTCTATGGCCAGGTGCCGTTGCGCCAGGAGAACGCCTATCTGTCGATCGGCGAGCGCTGCAACGCCAATGGCAGCAAGCAATGGCGACGCCTGCAGGAGGCGAACGACTGGGAAGGCTGCATCGAGATGGGGCGCGAGCAGGTGCGCGAGGGCTCGCACGCGCTCGACATCTGGTCGCGCGTATGCGCGGCTCGGTGAACGCGCCGCTCGTCATCGATTCGACCGAGCTGCCGGTGCTCGAGGGCGCTCTCAAGCTCTATGGCGGCAAGGCAATCCTCAACTCGATCAATTTCGAGGATGGCGAGGAGCCGGCAACGAAGCGTATGGAGCTGGCGCGCCGCTTCGGCTGCGCCGTGGTCGCGCTCACCATCGACGAGACCGGCATGGCCAAGGACGTCGAGCGCAAGGTCGCCGTCGCCAAGCGCCTGCACGACTTCGCCTGCGGGCGCTTCGGCCTGCCGTCGGGCGACCTCTTGATCGATCCGTTGACCTTCACCATCGCCACCGGCAACGAGGATGACCGAAAGCTGGGCCTATGGACGCTCGAGGGCATCGAGCGCATCCGCGCCGCGCTGCCCG
>JACQDQ010000121.1 GCA_016201015.1 Pseudomonadota bacterium
GCCCTCTCACGGCGGGAACAGGGGTTCGAATCCCCTAGGGGACGCCATTCCATTCGGAAAGCTCGGAACTCCGTGTTTCTCAGGCAATTCGGGGCCTTTCGCCCGCCTCAGCGGTACAATGAGGTGGTACAAAGTGCCCTGCATGACGCACATCGCCTGGCCGCGGCCGAGGCCAAGCACGACGGCCTCGTCAGCGCCTTCGTGGAGAAGCGCAAGGCGAACCTCAAGGGCCGATAACCAGTAACCCTGATGACGGCAATGTAGAGGAATTACGCGGATGAACTGGGAGGTATTCATAACCTGCGCCGTCACGGGCTCTGGCGACACGACCGGCAAATCGACCAAGGTCCCGGTGACGCCGAAGGAAGTCGCAGATTCCGCAATCGAGGCGGCGAAGGCCGGAGCGGCCGTGGCGCACATTCATGTCCGCGATCCCAAGACCGGCAAGGGCGCGCGCGATCCGAAGCTCTATGCCGAGGTGGTCGAGCGGATTCGCTCCTCGAACACCGATGTTGTGCTCAATCTCACCGCAGGCATGGGTGGTGACCTGGTCTTCGGCGGGATCGAGAAGCCTCTGCCGGTCGATCCGCAGGGCACCGACATGGCGGGCGCGCTCGAGCGCCTCGCCCATGTCGAGCAGCTTCTGCCCGAGATCTGCACGCTTGACTGCGGCTCGATGAACTTCGCGGCCGGCGGCGCTTACGTGATGGTCAACACGCCCGATGCCCTACGCGCCATGGCAAAGCGCGTCCGGGAACTCGGCGTGCGGCCCGAGCTCGAAGTGTTCGACACCGGTCACCTCGTCATGGTGAAAGATCTGATCCGCGAAGGCCTGATCGACGAGCCCGTTGCGATCCAGCTATGCATGGGCATCCCATATGGTGCCCCGGACGACCCGACGACCTTCATGGCCATGGTCAACGCACTCCCGCCGGGTGCGACCTTCTCGGCATTCTCGATCAGCCGCATGCAGCTCCCCTACGTCGCCATGGCGGCGATCGCCGGCGGCAACGTGCGGGTCGGGCTGGAGGACAACATCTATCTCTCCAAGGGGGTTCTGGCGTCGAATGGCAACCTGGTCGAACGTGCGGTGACGATTCTGGAAGCAATGAACGTACACGTTATCGGCCCAGAGGCCGTGCGCGCCAAGCTAAAGCTGAAGAAGCGCTGACGGGAATTGCGGGAATGGCCATGACAGGCGTGAAGACCGTCGGCCTCCTGGGAGGCGGCGTGATCGGCGCGGGCTGGGCGGCCCGCGCCGCGATCAACGGCCACGACGTCGTGATCTGCGACCTCGATCCGGAGGCCGAGCGCAAGATTGGCGAGGTCATGGTGAACGCGCGGCGGGCCTATAGCAGGATGACGCTTGCTCCGCTCGGCGAACTCGGGAGCATCCGCGTCGTGCGCACCATCGAGGAGGCCGCCGCAGCGGCCGATTTCCTCCAGGAGAGCCTGCCGGAGCAGGAGGAGCTGAAGATCGCCCTGTTAGGCCGGGCGGATCGGGCGGCTCGCCCCGATGTGATCATCGGATCATCCACCTCAGGGCTTCTGCCGACAAAACTTCAGTCCGGCATGACCCACCCCGAGCGCTTCGTCGTCGGTCATCCGTTCAATCCGGTCTATCTCATGCCGCTGGTCGAGATCTGCGGCGGCGCGAAGACGAGTGCGGACGCCAAAGAACGGGCGGCAACCTTCTACCGCTCCGTCGGCATGCGGCCGCTGCTCGTCCGCAAGGAGATCGACGGCTTCATTGCCGACCGACTGATGGAGGCGCTATGGCGCGAGGCGTTGTGGCTCGTCCATGACGACGTTGCCACGGCGGCGGAAATTGATGACGCCATCCGCTTCGGCCCCGGCCTCCGCTGGGCCTTCATGGGTACCTTCCTCATTTATCGAATCGCCGGCGGCGAAGCCGGCATGCGGCATTTCATGGCGCAGTTCGGTCCGGCGCTGAAGTGGCCGTGGACGAAGCTGATGGACGTGCCTGACCTCGACGGTGCCTTGCTCGACAAGATCGTGGCCCAATCCGATTTTCAGGCCGGCAATTCCTCCATACGGGACCTCGAGCGCCTACGCGACGACTGTTTGGTCTCGGTGTTGCAAGGCCTGCGCGGCCGCGACTTTGCCGCCGGATCAGTGCTCAGGGCGTTCGAGGAGAAGCTCTACGAGCGTGACGCAAGCGCCATGGTGAATGCGGATCACAAGGTGTCCGGGCCGCTCCGCCTGCATACGGCCAAGGTCGAACCGCGATGGGTCGACTATAACGGTCACATGACCGAAAGCGCTTATCTACAGGTCTTCGGCGATACGTCGGATGCGCTGTTTCGATACATCGGCATCGATGCCGCCTATCGGGCATCCGGGCTCAACTATTACACGGTCGAGACCCACATCATGCATCTCCGCGAGGTTCGGGAAGGAGAGCCGCTTCATGCGACGACCCAGATTCTGGCGGCGGACGAAAAGCGAATTCACCTGTTCCACGAACTCTATCGGACGCGGGACGAGATGAAGCTTGCCACCGCCGAGCAAATGCAGCTGCATGTGAATACCGCGGAAAGCCGTGCCTGCCCGGCGCGTGCGAATGTACTCGACCAAGTCATGCGAATTGCCGAGAAACATAGGCGGTTGCCGCGGCCGGAAAATGCCGGCCGTCAAATCTCAATGCCGACGACCGGGACCTAAGAACCTCGAGTTCAAGGGCATCCCGCCGCTCGATCCTACGTTGACCGGCTCGATAGTCGCGGCGGCCGGCCTTTGCGTCCGTCATCTCGCGCGATCGCGAGATGCTTGAAGTTGCGTTAGAAGCTCGTTGGTCCGTCGTTGCTGATCGATCACCTGCTGCAGCAGCGGTTTGGTGCCAAAGATCGCGAATGGCATCAGGATCCAGAGAACGGCAATCGCGATCGCGAGCAGGGACAGAACGAGCATGAGCGTCCCGCCGAACATCATTCCCGGTTCCATCAAACTGACCTCCATCGTCGATAGCACGGCGGCGATTCCGACCGGCTATTGTCGCCGCAAACTCAGGATGTAGCTGACGACGTCGTCTATCTCGCGGCGCGATAGCGCGAGATTCGGCATTTGCCCATGCGGATTCTGAAGGAAGGCCCGCAGCCTGAGCTCGGTCACGGCCGGATCGCGAGCCAGCGTGGCGAAGGCGGGCACGGCGTCCATTGCCGGCTGCGCCTGACGGTCGGCGACAGCGTGGCAGGTGGCGCAAGTCTGCACTGCCAGGGCGCGTCCGGCGGCTGCATCGCCCGTAAGGACCTGGCCGTGGGCGGGAGCGGCGGCCATCAGCAGACATGCCACGACAAGCTGAATGCGCATGATGCCCTCCCTGCCACAGCCAACGACCGCGGCGAAGATCATCTATTTCTTAGTCTGAATTCGCCTTGGCGAGGTTGACGCAGATCAATCGCGTTGTTGGTGATTCATTGCGCGGTTGATCGTGGCGCGGTTCGACGTGTTTGATTGACTCAAGTCAATGCCGAAGCCTGTGTGCTGGAAAAAAATGCCGATTGGAGTGAAGAGGAGGAACAGGCATGCGTGCGCGCGAAATCATGACGAAGAGGGTACAGACCGTGTCGACCGACACGCTGGTCCGCGACATCGCGCGGCTGATGCTGCGCCGACGGATCAGCGCCGTCCCGGTGGTGGACCGCAAGCGGCAGGTGGTAGGCATCGTCAGCGAGAGCGATCTGATGCGCCGGCCCGAGTCTGGCACCGCGCCACGGCATTCGTGGTGGCTCGACCTGATCGAGACACCTCAAGCACGCGCCCGCGAATATGCCAAGACGCGCGGGTTGCGGGCGCGCGACGTCATGACGAGGCCAATCGTTTCGGTCACGCCCGACACCGACGTCGCCGATGTCGTCGACGTCCTGGAGCGATGGAACATCAAGCGCGTACCGGTAATGCGCGGCCAACGTCTCGTTGGCATCGTCAGCCGGCGCGATCTCTTGCCGGCACTCGTCAGGCCACGCAAGTCTACCGGCAAGGTCAGCGACGCGGCGATCAGCGAAACGCTGCGGCGCAAGATGAAGGCGAGCGGCTGGTCAGCCAACACGCTGGTGAATATGGCGGTGGCGAAGGGCATCGTGGAACTCTCCGGCATTGTGCAGAGCGAGGACGAGCGCCACGCAATCCGCGTGATGGCGGAGACGATCGCCGGAGTCCGTACCGTCAAGGACGGACTCCGGGTTTACCCGGACTATGCGTATGCGAGCTGAGTGGGCCGCCCTGCACAATCCTCGACGGGTAAGTGTCATGCCGCAACGACAGATGAGCGACATGGTTCGCGACCAGAATCCTCTGACGCTGCCCGCGAGCGCGTCGGTCAAGGAGGCGTGTCGACGCATGCGCGAGCGCCGCGTCGGCGCCGTGCTCGTCACGAATGGCAAAGGTCGACTCGCCGGCATTTTTACCGGCCGCGACGCCATAGGCCGTGTGTTGGCGGAGGGGCGTGACCCGGCGACGACGTCCCTGGTTGACGTGATGACGAAGAACCCCGATACCACGCCGCCGGGCTGCACTGCCATCGAGGCGCTACGAGCGATGCAAGACGGCGGCTATCGCCACTTGCCGGTGGTGCAGGACGGCAAATTGGTGGGCGTGGTATCGCGCGGCGACTTCCGCGGCCTTGAGCAGGCGCGTCTCGATGAGGAGACCGGCCTGTGGGAGCGGATCTAGCCTGCCCCGGCGGTGTCTCGTTGTTTATGCCCCGCCGTGTGCGCAACAATTCAGCTCATCCTCGCGGACAGCGCTTAGCGGCGGCGCCCGGAACATGATTTGATGTATGCTCCGGGTTGGTCAGATGCGGGCCGACCATGAATTCGCCGCTTTTGCCACTTGCGAATTGGTCCGGCGCCATGCCGCCGACCGATGATGATGCAATCAATTCTGGGGACTGAGAAGCGCATTCGACACGCGTTGGTAACGACCAATGAACGAGACGACCTCACAATATCGACAGGAAGCAGGCGTCGGCTTGATCGACATCAAGCTGGCCACCATCCATCAGCTGTTCAATACGCTGGATCCGTCGCCGTTTCGGGACAAGGATCTCGACACGGGCGCAGAGGATTATATTGTCGCCGCCGTCCGTGAGTTTCCATTGCATGAGCCCCTCAAGCTTGTATTCCATCTGCCGCCGGAGCAGGCCAGCCAGATCGGCGGTCCTAACCTGACCGAGGCTATTCAGAACTATTTCGAATATCGCCGGCAAACGGCGGTTCGCGACTTGAGGTTCCTGTTTCGCCGCGGCCGCATCTCGCTCGCGATCGGGCTGACGTTCCTCTCCGCGTGCCTGCTGGTGAGAGAGCTTCTCCTTGCCGGGGCCGGACCTATCGGGCGTGTCTTCGGCGAAGGGTTCCTCATTGCCGGTTGGGTCGCAATGTGGCGGCCGATCGAGATCTTCCTCTACGACTGGTGGCCGTTGCGCGCGATGGGGCGTGTCTACGCAAAGCTGGCCAATATGGCGGTCGATATCGTTGCATCAGCGGGCGTCGCCGCCGCGGTCATCGGTGAAAGATCCTCATCCGATCAGGCGCGCCAAAGCGTCGGCCCGTGACATTCCCATTCCCTAGTCAAGCCGCGTGATCGCGGGCGCCCTGCTGCGCGATCGATTGTAGCGACATATGCAGTTGGCGCATGGCTCCCATCGCGATCGCCGAAGTGCTTTCCGATTGGCAGTGGATAGGAAAATATGGTCCGGTTAGCAGGATTTCTTGGCAGTGAGGTGGGGGGCCGTGGCCCAGTTTGTGCGCCTATCGGAAACCGGGCGCCCGAGAGTGAATATCGTTCTCGATGGGCGGCCGATTTCGGCCATGTCCGGCGACACGATGCTTACGGCGATTCTGACCAACGTTGGCTACGTGCGGCATTCTGAGTTCGGCGACGGTCCGCGCGGCGGATTCTGCCTCATGGGCGCGTGCCAGGATTGCTGGGTATGGCTCAGCGACGGAACGCGCATCCGCGCCTGCACGA
>JACQDQ010000117.1 GCA_016201015.1 Pseudomonadota bacterium
CTGTCGGAGATTTAACGCAGAGGACGCAAAGTGATCGCGAAGCGCGCAGAGTGATGCTTTCGTAGGGGCGGGTTTGATCCGCGGGTCCAGGCCCGCGGACGCCCCTACAATCAATCCGATACTCCGCGCCCTCGGCGTCACCTCCGTGTCCTCTGCGTTGAATTCGGTGGCCGTTCGTCGAAGGTCGCGCGCCCTGCCTCGCTCAGATGCAATTGCCCTTTCCCGCTCGCGGGGGAAGGCTAGGATGGGGGCCTGACCAATCTCACCGCTGTCGTGCCCATGAAGATCGACGCCCGCGCCGCCGAGAAATTCCTCGCCAAGCCCGACGCCAAGGCGCGCGACATTCTGCTTTACGGCCCCGATGGCGGGCTGGTGCGCGAGCGCGGAGCGGCGCTGGCCCGCGCCGTTGTCGCCGACCTCAACGATCCATTCCGCGTGGTCGAGCTCAGCGGGGCGGCACTGGCCGACGATCCGGCGCGCTTGGCCGACGAGGCGGCGGCGCTGGCGATGACCGGCGGCCGGCGCGTCGTGCGCATCCGGCCTGCCGGCAACGAGGTGGCGCCGGTCTTCGCCTCGTTCCTCAAATTCCCGGCCGGCGACGCGCTGATCGTCGTCGAGGCGGGCGAGCTTGACGGCCGCGGCGCGTTGCGCCGGCTCTTCGAAAGCGCGGCCAATGCCGCCGCCATCGCCTGCTATCGCGACGAGGGGCGCGACCTTGCCGTAGTCATCCGCGATACGCTGGCCCAGCACCAGGTGACGGCGAGCGCCGACGCCGCGTCGTGGCTGGCGAGCCGGCTCGGCGGCGACCGCCTGATCACCCGCGCCGAGCTGGAGAAGCTGGCGCTCTATGTCGGCGCCGGGAACGAAGCGAGCCTCGATGATGCGCGCGCCTGCGTCGGCGACAGCGCCGACATCGATCTCGACGATCTGCTGCGCGCCACGGCGCTGGGCGAGATCGCGGCGCTTGAGCGCGCGCTCGACAAGCTGGCGGCCGAGGGTCTGACCGCGGTGGGGCTGTTGCGCGCGGCACAGCGGCATTTCATGCGCCTGCATCTCGCCGCCGGCCACATCGCGCTGGGCAAGGATACGAAATCGGCGCTGATGAGCCTGCGGCCGCCGGTATTCTGGAAGGAGGAGCAGCCGTTTCTCGCCGCGCTCAAGCGCTGGCCGCTGCCGCGCCTGACGCGCGCGTTGAGCCGCCTGTTGGAGGCGGAGATCGCCTGCAAATCGGCCGGCGCCCCGGCCGACCTGCTCGCCGCGCGCTGCCTGCTCGAGCTGGCGCAGCAGGCGGGGCGGTAACGGCAGGCGCGCGGCTCAGTCGGACGTCGCGTCCTGCGGCGTCGGGCATTGCTCGAGCAGCTTCTTCAGCGCCGATGACTGGCTGCCGAGCAGGCCGGGCGCGCCCTCGAACACGCCCATCGCCAGGAACATGTTGACCGCGCGCTCGCTGCCGAGCGGCAGCAGCAGCCATTCGAATTGCAGATGGTGGCGGCGCTGCCAGGCGATGACGTTGACGCCGCAATCGGGGCGCGCCTCGCGGACGCCGATCGACAATCGCTCCGTCCAGTAGGCGAGCCAGCGCCCGGTCAACAGCTCGTCGAGATAGCGGCCCTGCAGCGGCTCGCCGAAGGTGGTGGCGAAGCGCGTGCCGACCAGCCGGAAGCGGAAGCGCCGCGGCGCCGCCTCGATGTCGAGCAGCAGGATGTCCGGCAGCAGTTTGGGGATGTCGATGGGGTCGATCTCGGCCCGCGTCGGCAGGGCGCGGTCGCCGCGCTGCCTCGTCCAATAGCCGTAGAGATCGCGCAGCGGGCGATTGCGAATGCGCTCGACGAAGCTGTCGCCGGGCATGGACGGACACCCGATTATTGGCCGCTGGCTGCGGCTTTCGTCTGCTTTTGCAGGCCCGGTCGCCGGCGTCGGAACTCCCCCTCGGCACCGCGGCAGGGTTAGCTTAGTCCATTCGGTGGGCGCGGTCACCCCCAGAAAGTTGCATATGCAAGCAAGGCCCTGTCGGCGGAGCGAGGCGCCGACATTGCCAGGCGGGCGTGACTCCCGCATCATCGCTGCTCCATTCCAAACGGAGGAAAGACCAGATGTCAGCCGAAAAGCGCCTCGCCGAACTCGAGCTCGTGTTGCCGTCCCTGGGCAAGCCGATGGGCAACTACGTGCCGTTCCGCCGGGTTGGACCGCTGCTGTTCCTCTCGGGCCAGGGCCCGCGCGACGAGGCCGGCAAGCTGATGGTCGGCAAGGTCGGCAAGGAGGTGTCGCAGGAGGAGGCTTATATCCGCGCACGCCGCGTCGGGCTCGGCCTGCTTTCGGCGGTCAAGCTGGCGCTGGGCTCGCTCGACAAGGTCGACTGCGTCGTCAAGCTGCTCGGCATGGTCAATGCCGATCCGCTGTTCGGCGATCATCCCAAGGTGATCAACGGCTGCTCCGACCTGTTCGTCGAAGTGTTCGGCGAGGCCGGCAAGCATGCGCGCTCGGCCGTCGGCATGGGCTCGCTGCCGGGCAATATCAGCGTCGAGATCGAGGCCATCTTCGCAGTCAAGGAATAGCGCGACCGAGGCGGTGCGCATGCCGAAGCTCCTTCTCCTGGTCGGCGCCGGCGGCCTGGCGAAGGAAATCGGGCAGTTGGCCAGGCGCATCGATCCAGACCGCCGGATTTGGCATGTGATCAGCTACGTCGCGTCCGGTCCGGCGGACAAGGGAATCGCGCTGCCGTTCGGGCGGGTGGACTATTGCGACGCGGATGTGGCGCGATCCGGCTTGACGGCGGACGTCGCGATCGCCGTGGCGGATCCCATGATAAGGGCGCGTCTGTCGGCGTTCTATCTTGATGTGGCCAATCTGTCTTTCCCGAACTTGATCCACCCGTCCGTCCACGTCGACCAAGACCTCGTCGCCTTGGGCAAGGGAAATCTGATCGCGCAGGGCGTCATCATGACGTGCGACATCGTGGTCGGCGACTTCAACCTTTTCAACAAGGGCTGCATGATCGGCCACGACGTCACGATCGGCTCCTGCAACGTGATCAATCTTGCCGCGAGCGTTTCGGGCCGGGCGCGCATCGGCAATTGCTGCATGGTTGGCGCCGGCGCACGCGTGCTGGAGAATATCGCCGTCGCCGACCGAACGACCCTTGGCGCGGGCGCGGTTTTGCTGGCTGAAGTTGCCGAGCCCGGGCATACCTTCGTCGGCGTTCCGGCCAAGCGGCTGCATTGACTGCGCATTCGTCGGGCTCGGCCGACGGC
>JACQDQ010000118.1 GCA_016201015.1 Pseudomonadota bacterium
CAAACCCCGAATCGGCCGGGCTAAACCCATCGCACGACTCCTCTATCTGGAAGACTCAGACACTAAGAGCATGCACCCGCATTGTCCCTCCGTCCCGGGACACCACACGGCAATTGCATATGCAATTGCCGCTAGTCTAGTGAACACTCGGCAATGAAGAAATCCTTATTTGCCGAATTGCGGATTGAGGATAGTCGCGTCCCTGGTCAGGCGCCGCCGCCGCTTAGGACCTGCTACGCGTATTCCAGGATCGTACCGATGACGAGATCGATCAGCGCCCTGCTCTTGGCGTCGACGGCGACCAGGCAGTTGGCCGGCGTCGCGTTGCGCATGTTTGTCGCCGCGACGCTTTTGAGGTTGCGCTGGTCGCAGACGGTCATGCCGCGCGAATAGGTGCCGGTGAGCTCGATGTGCGCCGAGGTGTGCAGATACTCGATGAGCGAGGCATCGAAATAGGGCACGACCGCGCAGACGTCATGCATCGGCGCGACGTTGAGGCCATATCCGGTGCGCTGCCGTTCGAGATAGAACGCCATCAGGTCGGCGATGACCGTTGCGACTTTCTTGCCCGATGCCTTCATTCGGTCGATATCGCCCTGGTCGAAGCCGGTGCGCCGCGTGACGTTGAGTCCGACCATGCGCAGCGGGATGCCGCTCTCGAACACCGCCCAGGCCGCCTCGGGATCGCAGAAGATATTGAACTCGGCGACCGGCGTGACGTTGCCGGTGGTGATCGAGCCGCCCATCACGGTGATCTCGCGGATCCACTGCTTGAGGCGCGGCTCGCGGCGCAGCGCCATGGCGATGTTGGTCTCCGGGCCGATGGTGGCGACGACCAGCTCGCCCTTGTGCTTCTCCGCCATGGCGATGATGAAATCGACGGCGTGGGTGTCGATCGGCCGGCGCTTGGGCGGCTTGATGTCGGCGCCGTCGAGGCCGCTCTTGCCGTGCATCGCGGCGATGCCGACCGATCTCTGCGCCAGCGGTTCGTCGCAGCCGGCCGCCAGCGGCACGTCGATGCCGGCGAGCTCGAGCACGGCGAGGCCGTTGCGCGTCGTGTTCTCCAGCGTGTTGTTGCCGTGGACCGTGGTGACGCCGACCAGGTCCAGCCGCCGCGCGGCGAACAGGATCGCCACCGCATCGTCGTGACCCGGATCGCAATCGATGAGAATCTTGGTCTTGGCCATAGGCTGTTTTCCCTCGGGTGTTAGGCGCGCCGATCATAGGCGAGCATGGTGGCGACGAGATCGCCGATGATTTCAGGCACGTCGACGGCGACCGCCATCTCGACATTGGCCGGCCGCTTCGGCTCGATGCTCTTGAGCGGCGCGCCGGGCTGGAGCGGCCGGCGGTCGATGATGGTCATGCCGCGCGTCAGCGGCGAGGCCAGCTCGACGGCGAGCGGCACGGGCTCGTAGCGGATGAGGTCCGGCCGCACCAAAGGCACGATGGCGCAGACATCGTGCATCGGCGCGCCGTCGATGCCGTAGACCGCGAGCTGGCGCGCGCGGTAATAGGCGGCGATGTCGGCAACCGCGCGCGAAACCTTGCCGCCGTCGCGGCGCAGGCGTTCGATGTCGGTCGCGCGCATCAGCACCGTGCGGCTGGTCTCGTAGCCGATCCAGCGGATCGGAATGCCGCTGGTGAAGACGATGTGCGCGGCCTCGGGGTCTGACAGCACGTTGACGCAGGCCTGCGGCCTCAGATTGCCGATTCCGGCGGTGCCGCCCATGATGGTGATCGCCTTGAGCCAATCCCTGAGCCGCGGTTCGAGCCGCAGCGCCAGCGCGACATTGGTATGCGCCCCGGTGATGGCGACGACCAGCTCGCCGCGATAGCGGCCGGCCGCCTCGATGATGAACTGCGCCGCGTGTGCGGCGACCGGCCCGGCCTTCGGCTCCGGCAGCTCGACGCCGTCGAGTCCGGTGGCCCCGTGGGTGTCGGGTGCCAGCGGCGCCTCGCCGATCAGCGGCCGGTCGCAGCCGCGCGCGACGGGAATGTCGAGGCCGGCCAATGCCAACACGCTCAGCGCATTGCGGGTCGTCAGCTCGACCGTCTGGTTGCCGAAGATCGTCGAAATGCCGATGACGTCCAGGTGGCGCGCGGCGTAGAGGATCGCTATCGCGTCGTCGTGACCGGGGTCGCAATCGATATGGACCCTGGTCATTGCATCGGCGTTCGCATGGGGCTGCGGTCGGCAGGCGGTTGACGCGTTACACAGGATTCACGAAGATGCCGGTAAGAACACCGGGGTAGTCGCATATCCAGAAGATCACAGGAGGAAGCCCATGACCAGCCTCTCACGCCGTCGCGCCATTCAGGCCAGCCTTGCCGCTGGCGCAATGCTCGCAGCGCCGGCTGGCGCACGCGCGCAGCAGACGGCGCTGAAGGTGGTGTGGATGGGCTGGCCCGACGGCCAGGTGCTGCCGCTGATGGAGGCGTTCGAGAAACGTAATCCGGCCATCAAGCTGGCGGTCGAGCGGATGCCGTTCACGCAGATCTTCCAGGCGCTCGAGGTCAGGCTCAACGCGCGCGACAACGACCCCGACATCTTCATCGTCGACAGCCCGCTGACGGCGTCCTATGCCTCGCGCGGGCATCTGATGGAGCTCGACGCGCTGATCGACAAGAGCCGTTTCGCGCCGTCGGCGATCGTCGCGGCCACGTACCAGGGCAAGATTTATTCGGCGCCGTTCGGCTCGTCGATGCAGGTGCTCTACTACAACAAGGCGATGTTCAAGGCGGCCGGCGTCGAGCCGCCGAGCGCCGACACGGCGAAGCGCTGGACCTGGGAGCAGGTGGTCGAGGCCGCGCGCAAGATGGCGAAGCCGGCGGAGAACACCTGGGGCTTCATCTTCGAGCAGCAGGAGCGGCCCTACCAGCTCCTGCCGCTTGGCCAGTCGCTCGGCGGCACCGCGCTGTCGCCCGACGGCCTCAAGGCGACCGGCTACATCGACGGCCCGGCCTTCGTCGAGGGCTTCACCTTCATGCAGAAGCTTTACACCGAGTGGAAGGTGTCACCGCCCGGCCAGTTCGACACGGCGCTGACGCCGGAGCTGTTCGGCGCCGGCAAATGCGCGATGATCCTCGGCGGCACATTCCTCTACGACACGTTCAAGAGCAAGTTCGCCAATCTCGATTTCGGCGTGGCGCCGCACCCCTATTTCGCCAAGGGCAAGCCGGTGACGCCGACCGGCGCCTGGCATTTCGGCATCAACCCGCGCAGCACGCAGAAGGAGGCGACGGCCAAGTTCGTGCGCGACATGTTGTCGGACGACATCCAGGCGCAGTGGTTCACGCTGCGCCCCTATGTGCCGGTGGTCACCGCCGTGTGGCAGAAAGGGGGGGCGAGCTTCGATTCCGACATGTGGCGGATCGTGCGCAAGGAGCTCGAGGGCACCGCCGTGCCGCGGCCGGCGACGCCCGGCTTCCGCGAGTACGAGGACGTGCTGCGCGTCGCGCTGCGCGATCTCCAGGCCGGGGGCAACGTGCAGCAGGTGCTGACGGCGGCGGCGCAGAAGATCGACCGCGAGATCGCCAAGTACAAGGGGTGAGTGCCGGCGGCCGCAGTTAAATCCGATCGCGTTGAATCATCACTCACATCGTCTTGGCCGGGCCGCAGCCCGCGGGCTTGATCCGCGGGCGCGAGTCCCGGCCATCC
>JACQDQ010000129.1 GCA_016201015.1 Pseudomonadota bacterium
GACCCCCATTGCGTTCGGATCTGTCCGAGCAATCCGGACCGGCTGTATCAGCAGAATCACTGCGGCATCTACCGGCTCGACCGGCCGTCAACCAAGTGGGTGCGCATCGGCAAGAACATGCCGAAGCCGGTCGGCGACATCGGGCTGCCGCTGGCGGTGCACCCGCGCGACGCGGAAACCGCGTGGGTGTTCCCGATGGACGGCACGAGCGTGTGGCCGCGCACGAGCCCCGACGGCATTCCCGGCGTCTATGTCACGCGCAACGGCGGCAAGAGCTGGCAGCGCCTCGGCTCCGGCCTGCCGCGGAGCGAGGCCTGGTGGACGGTGAAGCGCCAGGCGATGGCGGCGGACGCGCAAGATCCCGTCGGGCTATACTTCGGCACGACCAGCGGCGATCTGTGGATGAGCCGCGACGAGGGCAACCGGTGGGCCTGCATCGCGCGGCATCTTCCCGAAATCTACGCGGTGGAGGCGGCGGAGATACGATGAAGGTGCTGATTCCCAGTCCGTTGTACTCCTACACCAAAAAGCGCGAGGTCGACGCCGCCGGCGCGACATTCACCGAACTGCTCGCCGACCTCGACCGTCAATACCCCGGCCTGCGCTTCCGCGTGATCGACGAGCAGGACAAGATGCGGGCGCATATCAGGTTCTTCGTCAACGGCGAGCAGGTGTTCGATATGAAGAGCGCGCTGCGCCCGACCGATGCGGTGCAGATCGTGCAGGCGCTGAGCGGCGGGTAAGGGGACCGACGAGACAGGCGCGAGAGCGCCTGACGATGACCCGCAGCCGAAATTCAAGAAAGCGGCACGGCCGAGCACGGACAGACGAGGGCGGGCCCGGCGGGCGCCATGAAATGCGCCCAGATCGCATTGTGATGTTCGATGATCTTCTCCGCCGGCAGATGCGGCCGGTTTGCCGTGGTATGACCGTCCTTGGGCACGATCGTCGCGTAGCTTCGCGCGAGGGCGCTGCGCACGGTGCTGTCGACGCAATAGTCGGTGGCGCAGCCGGTGATGATCAGCCGCTCGATGCCGCGCGATCTCAGAAGCTCTTCGAGACCGGTATTCAGAAACGCATCGCAAGATTTCTTGCGGATGTTCGCGTCGCCCGCGCGTACATCGAGATCCGGCAGCAGCTTCCAGCCCGGTAGGTCCGGGTGATGCGGATCGCCTTGCGGCCCATCCTGTTGCACGAAGACGACCGCGCCGTCTGCCGATCGCACGGCATCGGCCAGCCTGTTCAGCCGCTTCACCAGGCCGTCCGCATCGTATCGCGGGGTCGCGCTGGTGAACGAGCCCTGCTGCATATCGATGACGATGAGCGCGGTTTTCATTTCTTAGGTCCCGCCCGCATAAGCGACCACGTACAGCCTAAAACGGCCCCTTGAAACAGGCAATCTCTTTGCCTCAGTCGCGGCTCGCCACTGCCAAACGAAATGCGAGGCCCGCGAACACCGCCGACAGAAAGTAGCGCGGCAGGCGCGCCAGCCTGCCGGCGCTTGCCAGGAACGTCCCGAGCCGGCTGGCGGCCAGGATGACGGCGCCGTTCACGACCAGGCCGATCAGGTTGAGGATCGTCGCCAGCACCATGATCTGCAGGCCGACGGAGCCGGCGGCAGGATTGACGAATTGCGGGAACAGGGCCAGCACGAACAAGGCCATCTTGGGATTGAGCAGGTTGGTGGCGAGGCCCTGGCGGAAGATGCGCGCCAAGGGGACGCCTGTCGCCGCGCGCGCCGTTTGGATTCCCGTCCCCGCCGATGCGAACGTCGTCCACGCCAGATAGAGCAGATAGGCGGCGCCGGCCCAGCGGACGACGTCATAGGCGATGGGCATCAACACGAACAGTTGCGAGAGACCCAGAGCCGCCGCCGCCGCATGGATGTAGGTGCCTGTTTGGATGCCGGCCAAGGTGACGAAGCCCGACCGGTGCCCCTGGCTGACGCTGCGCGAGGCGATCAGCAGCATGTCGGGACCCGGCGTGGCGGTGAGGGCGACGCAGGCCGTCGCGAAGAGCAGGAGCGTCGTGAGGTCCGGCATCGAAGGTCTCCCTTGGACTCGCCGGACTCATAGGCTAGCAGGATTCGTGCGGGAAGCCATCCGCCGCCGCCTGCCGGTCTTGCGGCCCTCGATCAGGTGGCGCCGGCGTCATTTGTTGCCCGCGGCAAGGCGCGTGATCCAGGCGCGAAATGCGACGAAGGCGGCGTCATCTTTGCGGAAATTGCGATAGATCAGATACCAATGCTCGCCCTTCGAAACCGACCGTGCAAATGGCGCGGCCAGTCGTCCGGCGCGCAGGTCGTCGTCGAGATAGGGTCTGATCCCCATGGCGACGCCGACGCCGTCGGCCGCCGCCTGCAAGGCCTGCCCGTAATATTCGAATTCCGGTCCCTTGGCGCGAATTTTGGCGAGACCCGCCGCCTTGAGCCAGCGCGGCCAATCCTCCGGTGCGTGCGCGACGCGCAGGAGCGTCGCGCCCCTGAGATCCTCCGGCGACTTCATTCGCCTCGCGATCGCGGGGGCGCAAACGGGCGTGAGATCGGCGGCGAACAAGCGCAGCGCGGCGAAATCGGGCCAGTTGCCGTCGCCGAGGCGGATGCCGCATGTCCAATCGTCGTTGTACGGAACAGTTGCGCCCCCGGTGGCGAAGCGGACTTCGAGGTCGGGCTCGATCCTCTGAAAATCGGCGAGCCGCGGAATAAGCCAGCGCGCGGCGAAGGTCGGTCCGACGCCGATGGTCAGGACGCGCGAGCCGGCCATTGCCGTGACCTGAGCAGTCAAGTTGACGAGCGAGTCGAAGATCTGCGTCAGGCCGGCTTGATAGACGCGGCCGGCCGGCGTGGCGGCGAGTCGATTGGCCTTTCGCTCGAACAGCCTGAGCCCGAGGCGATCCTCCAGAAGCTGCACCATCCGGCTGATCGCAGCGGGCGTGACGTGCAGTTCTTCAGCCGCCTTGGCGAAGCCGCCGGTTCGCGCCGCCGCTTCGAATGCCTTGATGCCGTTGAGGAAGGGCAGTTTGCGCATCTTGACCATCAGGATAGTTGACTCTGAGACTGCAATAACTCGGGTTGCGGCCTGCGGTCAATCCGCGCGACGACTCGCGCACCCGACCGGCCCATTCGGCCGTTTCATCGGCCGCCTGATGAATCGGCACAACGCCCGCATGAACGCGTTCGCGCCGCGACAGCCCGAGCCGTCGCCTGCCCGCGCGTCGAGCGACCCGCGCCGACGACGCGATGGAACGTCATCGTCGCCGGCCGGTCTTAGTCACCATCAGATAAACTAAGCCTATGGCTAGACTTACTCGGTTTGCGGTTTCCCGCGGTTCAGGGCATTGCTAGGGGCGGAGCCGCCCCATGAGTCCCATGATCGCGCTTGCCCTGTGCCTGGTGATGATCGGCACGTCCTTCCTCTCCGGCATCTTCGGGATGGCGGGGGGAATGATCCTGATCGGCGTCTTGCTCGCCCTGCTGCCGTTGCCGGAGGCGATGGTTCTGCACGGCGTCACCCAGATGGCATCCAACGGCTGGCGCGCCGTGCTGTGGGTCAGGTATGTGCGCTGGAATGC
>JACQDQ010000130.1 GCA_016201015.1 Pseudomonadota bacterium
CGCAGCGCGCGGGCCGGACTGGTGGTCGGCGTCCTCACCGGCGTCACGCCGCGCGAGGTCCTGGCGCCGCTCGCCGATCACGTGATCGACAGCATCGCGTCTTTCGAAGACCTGTTGGACTGAGGCACTCGTTCCCGTTCGATGCCGGCGCCCGGCGTTCCGGTGCCGTCAGACGGCGTCGGCCCTCAAGCGCTCATTCTTCGGGTCGTAGGGACTCTCCTCCACGACCGTAGCCGGGTAGCGCTGGTTCAGCATCTTGATGGCGAGTGCGCGGCCGGGCTCGGCATATTCCGGCCTGATATAGGCCATCGCGATCTGCTTGCCGAAGTGGACCGAATAGCCGCCGCCGGTGGCGCGGCCGGCCACCTTGTCGCCGGCCCAGATCGACTCGACGCCCCACGGATCGGCGTCCGGCGGGCCATCGATCAAGAGGGTCACCAGCTTCCAATTCAAACGGCTGGTGGCTTTCTGTTTCTCCAGCGCGGCGCGGCCGATGAAGTCTGTGTTCTTGTCGAAGCGAATAAAACGATCGAGTCCGGTCTCGAGTGCCGTCACCTCCTTGGACAGCTCCGTGCCCCAGGCGCGGTAGGTCTTTTCCAGGCGCAGCCAGTTCATGGCCCGCATGCCGACCAGCTTCATGTCGTACCGGCGGCCGGCGTCCTCAAGCAGATCGAACAGATGGTTCTGGTACTCGATCGGGTGATGGATCTCCCAGCCGAGCTCGCCGACATAGTTGACGCGCATCAACCGGACCGGCGCCATGCCGACCGCGCAATGCTGCCCGGTCAGCCAAGGGAACCCCTTGTTCGACAGGTCGACATGATCGACGACCTGTGCGAGCACCTCGCGCGACCTAGGCCCGGCGATCACGATGACACCGATTTGCGTGGTGATCTTCTGCAATTGCACCGAGCCGTCGCGCGGCAGACCGCGCGTGAGGTAATCCCAATCATAAGATTCGGCGCCGCCGGAACCGACCATGTACAGCGCCTCCGGCCCGTCGCGCATGATCGTAAACTCGGAACGCACGCCGCCCTTTGGCGTGCAGGCATGGGTGAGCTGAATCCGCCCGCTCTTCTGCGGCAGCTTGTTGGCGATCAACCGATCCAGCCAGTCGTCCACGCCGGACCCGGTGGCGTAGTACTTGGCGAAGGTCGAGGCCTCGATCATCCCGACATTGCGGCGGATCGCCTCGGCCTCGGCCTTGACATACGGCCACCAATTGCCGCGACGGAACGACCACTTCTCCTTGAAGCCGGAATCGTCGGCCGGGCCGAAAAAATTTGCCCGCTCCCAGCCGAAGCGCTGGCCGAACACGGCGCCGCGGGCTTTCTGCCTGTCGTAGGACGGCATCGTGCGCAGCGGCCGGCAGCCCGGACGCTCCTCATCCGGGAAGTGGGGGACAAAGACGTGCTCGTATGCCTCCTCGTTTTTCCGCTTGGCATAGGGGCGGGTCGCATAGGGCCCGAAGCGACGCGGATCGACGGCGAGCATGTCGATCTCGGCTTCGCCGTCGACGATGATCTGCGTAAGATACTTGCCGGCGCCGCCGGCGGCCGTGATGCCAAACGAGAAGCCCTCGGCGAGATAGAGATTCGCCAGGCCAGGCGCCGGGCCCAAGATCGGATTGCCATCCGGCGTGTAGCAGATTGGACCATTGTAGACCGTCTTCACGCCGCCCTTCTCGAAGCACGGCATGCGGACGAATGCCTCCTGGATATGCCATTCGAGACGGTCGAGGTCGGGCGGCAGCAACTCGGCCTTGAAATGGTCCGGCACGCCATACACGCCCCAGGCCGGCGCACCCTTCTCGTAAGGTCCGAGGATGAGGCCGCCGCGTTCCTCTCGCATGTACCAGCGTGCGTCGGCATCGCGCAGGATCGGATGCTCGGGCTTGCCGGCCTTTCGCCATTCGACGATCTCGGGGATCGCATCGGTAACGATGTATTGGTGCTCGACAGGGATGGCAGGAATGTACAGGCCGACCATCGCCGCGGTGCGCTGCGCGTGGTTGCCGGTCGCGGTCACCACCTTGTCGCAGACGATGTCGCCTTTATTGGTCTTGACCAGCCATTCGCCCGACGGCTGGCGCTGGAGGTGCTCGACCTCGGTTTGGCGATAGATGGTCGCGCCATTCTTGCGCGCCGCGTCGGCCAGCAACAGCGTGATGTCGGCGGGGTTGATGTAGCCATCGGTCGGATGAAACAGCGCGCCGGCCAGGCCGTCGACATTGACCAGCGGGAAGTGGTCCTTGATATCCTTCGGCGCCCACCACTCGTAGGCAATGCCGATCGTGTCCGCAGTCGTTGCGTAGGTATAGAACTCCTCCATCCGTTCCTGCGTGCGCGCCATACGCAGATTGCCGACCCGCTTGAAGCCGACGTCGCGGTCCCATTCCTTGGACAGTCGCGTATAGAGGTCGATCGAGTATTTGTGCATCTGGCCGGTGGCGTAGGACATGTTGAACAGCGGCAAGAGCCCGGCCGCATGCCATGTCGAACCGGCCGTCAGCTCGTCGCGCTCGAGCAGGACGACGTCGGTCCAGCCGGCCGCCGTCAGGTGGTACAGGATCGAGCAACCGACGGCGCCGCCGCCGATCACCACCACGCGCGCGTGACTCTGCACTCTAAGCCTCCCTGGTCTAGAACTTCGTTTGATGCTGCGGTTGGCGCGCCGAAACCTCGGGCGGCCTCTCCGGCGTCACCGCCTTGCGTCGCTCGACGCTCGGCGAGTAGCCGTACAGGCTCTTGTAACACTTGCTGAAATGCGGCGCGGACTGGAAGCCGCAGGAAATCGTCACCTCGGTGACGGACATCGTCGTTTGCAACAGCAATTGGCGCGCCCGCGCGAGACGAACCTCGAGATAGTAGCGGACCGGGCGGCAATTCAGATGCTTTTTGAACAGCCGCTCGAGCTGCCGCCGCGACAGACCGATATGGCCGGAGAGATCGTCTAGGCTCAGCGGATCCTCCACATTGGCTTCCATCAGCGAAGCCGCCTCGATGATCTTGCGCTGCTTGACGCCGACCCGCGCGCGCAACGGTATGCGCTGCCGATCCCTGGCGTCACGAATTCTCTCGAGGATGAATTCTTCGGAGATGGCGACGGAAAGGTCCTTACCCATCTGTCGTTCGATGAGGTGCAGCATGAGGTCGAGCGGCGCGGTGCCGCCGGAC
>JACQDQ010000131.1 GCA_016201015.1 Pseudomonadota bacterium
CAATCCCTTGCCGAAGGCGGCGTCCAGCGTCGGGCCGATCTTGGCGTACATCTCGGCAAAGTAGAATTCATGAAGGAACAGCGTCTGCACCACGTAGATAATCGAGCGATTGCGTGCGTAGGAGGCGCTAACCCCGAGCCGCGGATGATGGGTGGCGATCATGACATCGGCGAAGTCCGTGGAGATCGTGAACAGCACGTCGGCGGCGCCACGAAGCATCCCGTCGCCTTCGTGCAGGAACACGGTCATCCTGGGATGCACCTTCAACGGCGCCGGATCGCTGCCGAAGATGACGAGGATCACCTGCACCCCGCGCTTGGCCGCCTCCTTGAGCGCCGGCAGATAGGGCCGGATCAGATGATCCGACGCCTTGATCCAGACCGATTCCCGCGCTTCGGCGATGAGCGTGCCGACCTTGGCGCGGACCTCGTCCTCGCCCCTGTGGTACCAGACATAGGTGTTCTCGTCGGCGCGGGACTGCGACTTCACTTGCCGCGCAACTTGCTGGCACAATGCGCTCGTGTGCCTGGCATAGAGGCCGAAAAACTCCTCCGGATCGCGCGGCGCATAGCGGATCGGATTCTCGCTCACCGGCTGAATCGCGGCCTTCATCTCAAGTTGGCGTAGGACGCTGTAGACGTTGGCGCGCGGCAGCCCGGACAGTTTCGCGACCTCATAGGCGGTCGCCGGGTAGGCTTGCGTCAACGCCACATAGGCTTTCGCTTCGTAGTCGGTGAAGCCAAGCTGTTGCAGGGCTTCGGTCAGTTCGGTCGCGCCCGCGGCGCCCTCGGGCATCCTCTTGGCCAGTTCCATCGGCGCTTCTCCTCGACGGCAATGACCCATTCCACCTTTGTCTATCGGCTCGATCATTGGTAGCATATACTACTACCCCGGGACAAGACTTGGCAACAAGGCCCTGATATGGGGAGCTGCGATCTGACGAGGACGGGAGGACGCCGAATGGCGACGACGGCATCGGTCGACGTGCTGCTGCGACGGGCGGACAAGCTGGGCGAATGTCCGATCTGGGACGATTCCAGCGGCGCTCTTTATTGGGTCGACAGCCGGGCGCCGGCTGTGCATCGCTGCGACCCCGCGAATGGCACGGTCGATACCTGGCCGCAGCCGGCAATCGTCGGCAGCATCGCCTTCCGCCGCGGCGGCGGCCTGCTGCTGGCGCTGCAAAGCGGGATTCATAAGGTCGATCGCCCGGGCGATCAACCGTCCCTGGTCGTCGACCCGGAGCCGGACCGGCCGACCAATCGTCTCAACGACGGTCGCTGCGATCCGGCCGGCCGCTTCTGGGTCGGGTCGATGAGCGAAGTGGCGCGCGAGCCGCTGGGCAGCCTCTATTGCCTCGACGCCGACGGCACCTGCCGGCGCGCGTTCAACGAGGTGATCGTCCCCAACAGCCTGGCCTGGTCGCCCGACGGCCGCACGATGTACTTCGCCGACACCTATCGGCAGACCATCTGGCGTTTCGATTACGACATGGCCTCCGGCGCCGTCGCCGAGCGGCGCGCGTTCCGCGACACGCGCGGGCAGCCCGGCCGTCCGGACGGATCGGCGGTCGACGCCGACGGCTGCCTGTGGAACTGCGAGTATGGCGGCGGCCGCGTCGTTCGCTACCGGCCCGATGGTGAGATCGACCAGGTCGTCCCCGTCCCGGCAGCCAATCCCACCTGTTGCTGTTTCGGCGGCGCGGATCTGCGGACGCTGTTCGTCACCTCGGCAACTCAGCGCCTGACGCCGGAGCAGCTGGCGCAGCAGCCCTTGGCCGGCAGCGTGTTCGCCGTCCGCGTACCCATCTCCGGGATGCCGGAATATCGCTTCGCGGATTAAGCGGTTGCCGATGACAAAAGCATCGATCGGTTCGATTCCGGCCCAAGCAATCCGGCGGCTCGACATCCCGGCGCTCAACGGATCGGCGACCACTTCGTCGGCAGCATGATGCGGTTTTCCTGCTTGGCGAAAAGCGGGCGCACCTTGGCGACATAGGGTGGCCAGTCGGGATCGGCACGCATCGCCGCCCGGCAGCGCGTACGCTCCGCGAAATCGGCATAGCCCCACATATGGATGACTTGGTGCAACACGCCGATTTCGGTGACGAAATAGCCGAGCATGCGCGGCAGATGGCGGAGCTGCACGGCCATGCCCTCGTTCTCGTAGAGTTTGAGGAATTCGTCGATGCAGTCCGGCTTCAGCGTGTAGATGCGCTCTTCGACGATCATGCGTGCCCCCTAGTCCGCGAAGAAGGGGGTTTCGTCCGCCCCGCGCAGAATGACGTCGAAGCGATAGGCCTTGGCGTCGCCGTCGTCGAGCGCCGGCTCACGCCGCGCGAACAGGCGGCGCCGAGCCGTCGCGTCGGCAATGCCGTCGAGCACCGGATCGTCGGCGGCGTTCGGATCATCGGCGAACAGGATCGTCGTCGTCAGCCGGCGCATCAGCCCGGAAGCGATCAGCATCAGGTTGATGTGAGGCAGCCGCGCGCGGCCGTCATTGTAGACGCGACGTCCCGGCATGATCGTGCGAAACCGATACCACCCGTCGCGGTCGGTCGCCGCCCGCCCCCAACCGAGGAAATTCGGGTCGGCGTCCTTGCCCCGGGGATCGAGCGGATGGGCGAACAAGCCGTTGGCGTCGGGCTGCCAGATTTCGACGATGGTGTTAGCCGTCGCCGCGCCGGCCTGCTCGAGTACGCGACCGGCGAGCAGAACATGCGGGCCGCGCGCCGCACGCTCCCCCACCCGCGTCAGATCATTGCAGCCGGTATCGACGAAATGCGTCGGAAAGAACGGGCCGATCGTGAAGTTTGCGGTGGGTACGCGCGTCGACATGGCGTTCGCCTTGCGCTCCTATAGCTCTGGCGTGCGACGATGGCCGCGCAGCACGAAGTCGTGCTCGAACACCAACGCGTCATCCCGCCCCTCGGTCGTCGGCACGCTACGGGCGACGGCGCGGTCGCGCGCCGCGGGATCAGGGATCGAGGCGAGTATTCGATCCGCCGGATTGAGCGGATCGCTGGGGAAGAACATCTGCGTCACCAGTCGCGCCATCCAGGACGGCCCGAAGACCGAGAAATGGATATGCGGCGGGCGCCACCAATGGCCGGAATCGGGCACCGGATAGGCGCCCGGCTTGACCGTGGTGAAGGAGAAGCGTCCTTCGGCGTCGGCGACGAAGCGCCCGGAGGCGATGAAATTCGGATCGAGCGGCGCCAGGCTTTTCTCGTCGTATTCGTGCGCGTATCGGCCCGAGGCGTTGGCCTGCCACATCTCGACCAGGGCGCCGGCGATCGGGGCGCCGTCCTCGTCGCAGACGCGCCCGCGCACGACGATGAGCTGACCCTGCGCGCGCTGACCATCGGGACGCACGCGCGACAGGTCGGCGGTATCGACGCGAAGACGGCGATGCAGTCCGAATGGACCGGTAAGCTCGGTCAAGGTCAGCGCGCGCGCAACGCGCGGGCTGTCCGGCGTGCGGGTGAAGGTGCGCGGGTAGCCATCGATGCGCCAGCCGCTCTCCGTCCGATCGTCGTAGATGTCATAAGCGGGCGGCTGCGGCGATGTGCTCATGGATTTCTCCCTTCAGGACTCGATGACGATCGCCTCGCCGACGAGCCGACGCGTGACGGCGTCCGGGTCGGGCGCAACGCCGAGGCCGGGTCCGTCCGGTACGGCGATCCGGCCATCGACGACCGGCAGCAGCGGTGGCTGCGTCATTTCCTCTTCCAGAACGTGGAGGCCGAAATCGGTCGCCCGCCGAACATTGGCGAAGGCCGAGGCCATGTGCAGGTTGGCGGCCGTGCCGATGCCGGTTTCGAACAGGCTGTGGATCGCCATGTCGAAGCCGAGCAACCCGGCGACATCCGCCAGCTCGACGAGGCTCTGCACACCGCCCCACATGTAGATGTCGGCCAGGAGCACGTCAACGCCGTGCCGATGCAATGCGTCCGGCAGATGATCGAACTGGGTCACGCACCTATTGGTGGCAAGCGGCGTGCGCACGCGCGCGCGCACGGCCGCCATGCCGGGCGTGCCGCCCGTGGGATCTTCGAAGAACTCGAGGCCAAGATCGTCGAGCTGGCCGGCGATGGTCGCCGCCTGGGCCGGCGAATAGGCGGCGTTGGGATCCCAACGGATGCGGATTTCGCCGCCCAGCCCCTCGCGCATCGCCCGCAGCAGGCGGATATCCCATTCGGCGGAGACGCCGGTGCTCTTGTACTTGAAGCAGCCGAAGCCGCAGCGCCGGCGCTGATCGACGCAATAGCCGACCACGTCGGCGATCCGGCCGAAATCGGCAAACAAGCCCGACAGCGCGGCGCGCTCGACCGGCTTGTCGAGGATCACCGCCGGCACCGGGCAGACGACTTCGATCGGCGTGCGGCCGTTGCCGCCGAGCAGACGGTGCAGCGGCATGCCGTAGTGCCGTCCGGTCCAGTCCCACAGGGCCAATTCGAGCCCGCCATAGGCCGTCCAGTCGCGGCGGCCGTTGCGGCTGTTCATCAGCGGCCCGGCCACCGCCCTGCGCAGGGGCAGCCGATCGAGCGGTGAGCGCCCGAGCATTGCCCGTGCCATCCGCAAGGCCGTCTCCGCCACCTCGTCGGTCCCCTGAGTCTCGCCGAAGCCATGGCCGCCGTCCGAAGTCTCGACCTCGATCAACGTCCGCATCGCCGCCGGCATGATGTACATCGAGCTGACATAGAGCTGGCGTAGCGGAATGCGCAGGCGCCGCAGCGTCACGCGGCGAATTGTCGGTGCCCCGCTCATGTCGGCGCCGCGACGAAGCCGGCGCCGAGTCCGCGACCGGGCGCCGCGGCGGGCCAGCCGATGCCGAGGCTCGTCGGCACCGGCCATGCTCCGGCCGCGAGACACTCGCTAACCGCCCCAGCCGCAAAGGCACGGGCCGGAACAACCAGCGGCTGGCCGGCGCCCGGACAGGTGGAGGCGAGCTGCGCCGCCAGGCAGACCTCCCAAGGCTCGCCGTTGCCGGCCTGAAGCCACAGCTCCGCGCCGTTGAGAGCGGCCAGGGTCGCCAGCGCACGCACCGCGTCGATGCCGCCGACGGCCACCGGATCGACCAGCAGTACCGGCGCCCCCGCCATCCCCGATGTCGGCGCGACGGCCGCCGGCAGATAGCGATGAACGGACAGCGCCACGGGCGGCATGTGCCGCGCCAACGCGGCGTGCGCCGCGCGGCCATCGACGCAGGGGTCGGCGACAAAATCGGGATGCAGCGGCGCCACCGCGCCGAACAATTCCTGCGCCGCCGCGACCTCGAACTGGCGGTCGAGGCGGATGCCGATGCCCGTGGCGGACCCGAACCGGCTGCGCAGACGTGCGACCGCCCGCACGACATCCGCCACGCGCGCGGAGCGCAGGCTCACCACCAGCCGCCGCACGCCGCGGCGCAGAGCAAGATCGTCGAGACTCGAGTCCGCCGCAGAATCGTCGATCTCGACGGCGATCGGGATCGAGGTTCGCAGCGCGCCGCCCAACCAGAGATGAAGCGGCATGCCGAGAGCGCGGCAGCATGCATCGACGCGGGCGGCATCGACGAGCGCCCAGGCCGCCCGTTCGCTCCCCTCGGCAATCGACAGGGCACCAAGCGCAATTGGTTCGGGCTTGGCGAATAGCGGCGCTCCGCGCAACGCCGCCGCGCAACGCTCGACCGCATCCCACAGCTTCGGCTCGAACCGCGCGACCGCGACGCCCGCCGTCCCGGGCTCCGTTGTCAGGCTCAGCGTCAGGCAGGAGTCGCCGGCGGACCCGAGATCTCGCGCCAGACTGTGACTGACGATCCGCGCCGCGCCGGCCGCGTTCATGGGCCCTTCGCCTCACATCCGCGACGGCAAGTAGGTCGCCAAGATGGGCAGGCTGATCAGCAGCGCCAGACGCAAGATGTCGGTGATGACGAACGGAATGACGCCGTAGAAGATCGTCGAAATCTTCACGTCTTTGACCACGCTCTTGATCACGAAGACGTTCATGCCGACCGGGGGATGGATCAGGCCGAGCTCTCACCGGGAAGATGATCGGAATGGTGAGGATGATCATGGCCATCGCATCCATGAGACAGCCGAGCACCAGGTACATCAGCATGATCAGGATCAGGACCTCGTAGCGACCGAGGCCGAGACCGGTCAGGAACGATGTCAGCTTCTGCGGCGTCTGCGTGATCGTGAGGAAGTAACCGAACAGCAGCGCGCCGATCAGAATGGTGAAGACGGAAGCGGTCGTCCGCACGGACTCGACAAGGGAGCGCCGCAAGCCGGCAGGATCGAGACGACCCCGCAAGACGGCGATGACGAAGGCGCCCCCCGCACCCACCCCCGCCGCCTCGGTGGCGGTACAAAGGCCGCCATAAAGTCCGCCGATGACGAATATGAAAAGCAGCGCCGTCGCCCAAATGCTGCGCATCGCCGCGAGCCGTTCAGTCCAGCTGCTGCGCGGTCCGGCCGCCAAATAGCCGGGGCGCGCCGCGCCGATGATCGAGATCGTCGCGATGTACATGGTCACGGCGACAATGCCGGGAATGACCCCGGCGATGAACAGCTTGCCGACATCCTGCTGGGTGATGATGCCGTAGACGGCGAGCACCGTGGACGGTGGAATCATGATGCCGAGCGTGCCGCCGGCGGCGATGACTCCGGTGGCGAAACTCTGCGGATAGCCGTAGCGCCGCATTTCCGGATAGGCGACCGTGGAAAAGGTGGCCGCGGTGGCGACGGACGACCCGCAGATGGCGGCGAAACCGCCGCACGCCGCGATCGTGGCGATGCCGAGCCCGCCCTTGAGGTGGCCGACGAAGGCGTTTGCCGCGCGAAACAGCTCGCGGCTCATGCCCGATGTCGAGGCGAGCGCCCCCATCAGCAGGAACAGGGGAATGACCGCGAAATTGGCATCGGTTGCCGTGCGGATCGGCGACTGCGCGACGAGCTTCAGCGCGGGCCCAAAGCCGACGAGATAGCCGAAGCCGCCGACGCCGACGACGCCCATGGCGATGCCCACCGGTACGCGCAGAAGCATCAGGACGAACAGCGCGACGAAGCCGGCGACGGTGACGGCATCCGTACTCATCGCCGCCGTCTCATTCGATCGCCTCGATACGATAGTCGCGGACGACCGTCTCCGGCCTCAGGATCTGGCGGATTGTGCGTGCCACCAGCAGAGCGATGGATGCGGCGATCGGCATCCACGCGACAAGATAGAAAATCCACGTCGGTAGATTCAGGTCGAACGTGAGCACGTGGTCGGCCCTCGTGCTCAAGACCTTGTCGCCCATCATCCAGGCGAGAACCGCCATCGCCCCCAGCGTGACCAGATTGGCGAACACGTCCATGGCGCGCTGCAGTTTCGGCCCGGCCACGCCCCAGACCAGATCGACCGTAATGTGCTCGCCGCGATAGCTGGTTACGGCGATCCCCCAGAAAATCAGGATGCCCAGCAGCAAACGGCCGAAGTCGTAGCTGTCGGGGATCGACCAGCTGAACAGGTAGCGCAAGATCACCGACACGAACGTGTTCGCGGTGACGACGGCGAGAATGCCCGCCGCCGTCACCTCGATCGCGTCGATTGCCCCGTCGACTCGGTTGCCGCGCACGCCGACAGCGCCCTGCTCAGTATGCGGCGGCGTTCTTCTTGAGCGCGGCCTGCAGTTCGCTCATCAGCGCCGTCGGGTCGAAGCCTGCCTTCTTGACATTGTCGGACCATTTATCCCGGAGCGGCTCGGCCGCCTTGCGCCACGCCGCGAGATCCGCCTCGCTGATGGAATAGACATCGTGGTCGGCCAGCGCCTTCATCTTGTCGCGGCCATCCGCCTCGAATTTCGCCCAAGGCGTTGCCAGCTTCTCGGCCCATTCGGTCGTGCAGTGGTCGTCCATCACCTTCTTCTGACTGGCCGACAGAGAATTGTATTTGGCAGGGTTCATCACGATCGCAAACGTCGTCGCGTAGAACGGCACGTCCATGTGGAATTTGACCACGCTCTCGAATTTGAACAGGAACACCGAGCCCCAGGGGAAGGTAATGCCGTCGGCGACGCCGCGCTCGAGCACCTCGCGGGCCTCGGGCGCCGATGCCTGCACGTTTGTGCCGCCGAGCGACGAGACGAACGCGGCAATCGTGGCGTGGGCCGGCCGGATCTTCATGCCCTTGATCTGGTCCGGACTCGTGATCTTCTTCTTGACGTGGAGGGCGCCGGGATCATGCAGGAATGCCATGCAGAGATGCACGTCGCGCATCTCGCGCGCCGCGTACTTGCGATACCATTCGTCGATTGCGCGCGAGCCGCCCGTCGCATTCTTGATGAGAAACGGCAGCTCGCCAGCACCGATCACCGGAAACCGGCCCGGCTGGTAGCCGGGATTGACGTAGGCGATATCGGCGATGCCGTCGCGCGCCATGTCGTAATGATCGAATGCCTTGCCGAGCTGCTCCGACGGATAAATCGTCACCTTGATCGTCCCGTTCGACGCCTTGGCGATCGACTCGGCCCATTGCTGCGACGACGGATACAGGGGGTGTGCCGGCGGGATCCAGTAGCCGAACTTGAGATCGACCGGGCGATCCTGCGCATAGCCGGCGGCAATGCCGAACGCGGCGAACGCCGCGACGGCCGCAAGCAAAATTTTCTTCATGGCGTCTCCCCTCATGGTGCTCCCCAATATTCCTTTGAGTCCGCGCCGGGCAATATAGCCGATAGTAGTCGTATTAACAACCACTCTGGTTCCGGCGATCGCGCGCCGCAAGCCGCGGCAACCAGGCCGCCGCCATTCCGGGGCCAAAGGCGCCACGACCGCGGCGCCGGGCATTGTGATTTGTCGCGACGGCAGGCCGAATATAGCATCCCTGCCGGGTGCGGCGCCGACGGCGTTTTCAGTTACAACCGCACCGGCTAAAATAGATCCATGATGCGCATTCGCACGATGCTCACCGGTCTCGCGCTGGTTCTGGCCGCAGGCATCGCCGCGTTGCTCGGCGGCTATGGCTATCGCTGGGACTGGTGGACGCTCGGTTGGGGCTTCGGGATCGTGCGCTGGGCCGCCTATGCGGCGCTCGCCGGCGCCGCTGCCGGCCTGATCGCCATATTGCTGCCGCCGCTGCGCGGGCAGTGGCTGACGCGCGCCGGCGCGGCGGCGATCGTCGTCCTCGGCCTCGGGATCGTCATGCCGCCCTGGCTCGCGCAGCAGACGGCCGACGGCGCGCCGCCGATCAACGACGTCACCACCGACACGGAAAATCCGCCCGCCTTTGTCGCTATCCTTCCCTTGCGCGCCGGCTCGAACAATCCCCCCGACTATCCGGGCGCCGACTATGGGCAGCGGCAGCACCAGTCCCTGCCCGACATCGCACCGGTCAGGATGAGCGTGCCGCCGGCCCAGGCCCTGACCCGCGCGCAGACGATCGCCGAGGCCATGGGCTGGGCCATCGTTGCCGTCGAGCCTGGCGCGGGGCGCATCGAGGCGGTCGCCGAGACACGCTGGTTCGGCCTCAAAGACGATGTGGTGATCCGCGTGGCGGCGGACGGCGGCGGATCGCGCGTCGACATCCGCTCGAAGGCGCGCATCGGCCGCGGCGACCGCGGCATGAATGCCTGGCGCGTGCGCGAATTCCTGCGGCGAATGAGCGCCTGACCGAATTGCCGCCGCGTCTGCCGGCCGGGGGAATCGCCAGGCGCAGCGGACACCGCGATCGTCGGGCTTGCATTCCGTCCCCGGTCCGGCGTCACATAGGCCGAATTTGATCAGCAACGCGGTTCCCAGCAGCGAAGCCGCGGAGAGGAGCGCTAGATGACGGTACACTCGTTGTTGGGTTATGCGCTGACCGTGCCCGATTTGGAGGCCGGACGGCGTTTCTACCGGGATTTCGGCCTCGTTCCGCGCGTGGATCGCGATCGGCTGGTGATGGGCTGCGCCGCCGGCGACGCCGACCCCGTATCGCTGACGCCGGGCAGCGGCCGGCGACTCCACTACGTCAGGTTCGGGGTCGCTCCGTCCGAGCAGGCGGCTCTGCGCCGGCGCATCGAAGCGGCCGGTGCGCGGATCGTCGATCCGCCCCAAAGCGAGAGCAATGCTGCGTTCGCGGTCCGCGATCCCGACGACAATCTCATCGTCGTCACGCCATGCGAGAAGGCGAAATTTCTCGATCGCCGGCGCGAAATGGCCGACCGCGAAGCGGCACATCTTCACCGCACCGGCGGCCGCGGCTGTCCGCCGCGCGACATGATCGTTCAGCCGTGGCGCCTCGGGCATATCCTGCTGTTCACGCCCGATGTCGACCGGCAGATCGCGTTCTATTCGCATGCGCTTGGCATGCGCCTGTCCGACCGATCGGGCGAGATCATCGCCTTCCTGCGCACCGCGGGCGGGTCCGATCATCATGTCGTCGCCTTCGCCAAGTCCGACCGGCCGGGATATCACCACGCGAGCTTCGAGGTCGGCGGCGTCGATCAGGTCGGCTTCGGCGCGGCCAACTTGCTGCACAAGGGCTGGAAGAACGGCTGGGGCTTCGGCCGCCACGTCATCGGCTCGAACTACTTCCACTACGTGCGCGATCCGTGGAATTCGCTGGCCGAGTACTTCTTCGATATCGACTACATCGCCGACGACGCGCAGTGGCAGGCGCGCGACTGGCCGGCTGACGATTCGCTGTATCTGTGGGGACCGGACGTACCCGCCGATTTCGTCCAGAACTTCGACGCGCCGGCGCGGTGACCGGCGTCGGGCGTCGGCGCGGGCGACCGCTGCATCTGGTCCCCCTTCCCACGCACGCGGCGAATCATTTGGTCCGTTTGGTCCGATAGGAAATAGGGTTATTTCGTCTCTTTGAATCAAAGGCTTGCGCCGAAGCTTTTGATTCGGCCGACCAATCGGCGCGTTCCGATAGGTTGTAGGGTTATTCCCGGGCGAGGCGGCACGCCGCCCGCCTGTCGGCCCTTCGCCCGCCCACCCAGTCACCGACCGCGCCAGCACCTTTTCCGCCCTCCTTCAAGATCAATATGGGCCTTGTACGCCCATTTTGTTCTTAAATCAAGGGATTTCGTGCCCTGCGCCTGCATCTTCGTCCCCGAGCGTAAAATCGGCGAAAGCCGCTTTCCAGGGGGCGCCGTCGGCCGCCGCCCGACAAGCCGCTGGATTATGGTGATGGGGAATCGATCCGCGGACTTCATCATGGCCAGCGGTCATCAGCACCGCGTCAACAGGCCGGATACATGACCGCACCCGACCAGATCGCCACTAGCGTCATTTTCTCCTTGCAACGCAGGGGCCGTCCATAAAGGACACAATACTTATCTTGCGTCTGTCGGCTGCCATGACGGCAGATTGTCCAATTAAGTATTGTGACCCTGGAACTGCATTCGGTCGCGGTCGAGGTCGCGCCGGACGGAGATAAGTATTATGTCCACTTATTTCTTGCAGGCCCGCCCCTACGACTGCGCGCCGACCGCCTGGCCCGCGCGGCGATCAAGGAGCTGCGCGCGTCCGAAGAAGCGTAGGGGCGGGTTTGAAACCCGCCGCTACAGGAAACGTTTGGAATAGACGCCACGAATGCGCGGTGTCGGCTAGACCTGCTTCAGGATCGTCTCGGCGTTCGACACCTCGAAGGCGCCCGGCTTCTCGAGATTGA
>JACQDQ010000132.1 GCA_016201015.1 Pseudomonadota bacterium
CGCGACGGCGCGCCGCCGCGCCCGCGGTACAGCCCAAACCCGAGCGCGGCTATTCCAAGCTCTACATGGATCACGTGCTGCAGGCCGATGAAGGCTGCGACTTCGATTTCCTGCGCGGGCGTGTCTGACGCATCGCAGGGGTGGGTTTGAAACCCACCCCTACGCTCGATCATTCTGTGCAGCGGCCGCCAATGCTTCCCGCACCCGCGCGACGACCGGCGCCCATTGACGCGATGGCGACTGGCGGAACAGCCGCATGGTCGGGTACCAGGGACAGTCCTCGCGCTCGAGCAGCCAGCGCCAGTCCGGTGCGAAGGGCAGCAGCGTCCAGGTCGGCCGCGCCAGCGCGCCGGCGAGATGCGCGACCGAAGTGTCGACCGAAATGACGAGATCGAGCTGTGAAACGGCGGCGGCGGTCTCGGCGTAGTCGACGAGATCGGCCGACAAATCGGTGATCGCAGGGGCCAACCCGCAGGCGGCGATCTCCGCCGCGCGCGGGCCGGTCTGCAAGCCGATGAAGCGAACGCCGGGACAATCGAGCAGCGGCGCCAGGTTGGCGAGCGGGAGCGAGCGGTTGCGGTCGTCCTGGTGCAGCGGATTGCCGGCCCAGGCGAGGCCGACCTTGAGCCGGCCGTCGGCCGGCAGGCGCGCGCGCCATTTCTCCTGCAAGGCGGGCTCGGCGCGAAGATAGGGCATTTGCGCCGGAATCGTCGACAGCGTCGTGCCGAAGACGAACGGCAGGCTCATCAGCGGCCAATGAACATCGCCCTGGATGCCGAAGGGCGCCGCCGCCTCGGCCTCGGTCATCAGCCGCCGCACGCCGGGAATCCCGGCAAGCAGACGGCGCAGCGCCATCTGGCAGACGAGGACGACATTCGCCTGCGGCATGCGCGCGGCGATCGAGGCGACGTAGCGCACGAACTGGATGGTGTCGCCCGCACCTTGCTCGCCATAAAGCACGATCGTCTTGCCGGCGAAATCGGAACCGTCCCACAGCCTCATGCCGCCCGGCGTCGGCGCGCCGGGCGCCTTGTTCGCCTGCCAACGCCATTCATGTTCCTTCCAGCCCTCGGCGTAGTCGCCGAGCAGCAGCAGCGCGTGCGCGCGGTTGGCGCGTGCCGATGCATAGTCGGGGTGGAGCGCGATGGCGCGCTCGAAGCAGGCGGCCGCCTCGCGCACGCGCCCCTGCGCCCGCCGGGCAAGGCCGAGATAGACATGCGCCTTGGCGAAGCCCGGCTCGATCGTCGTCGCCCGCTCGAAGCAGGCGGCGGCGGCATCGATTTCGCCCTGCTCCGTCCGCGCGTCGCCGAGATAGGTGAGGGCGATCGGATCGTCGGGCGTCCGGGCGAGCACGGCGTCGAGCACGGACCGCGCCTCGCCGACGCGCTGCGTCGCCAGGTGCAGCCGGGCGAGCTGAACGAGAGAGGCCGCGTGGTCCGGCGTCAGCGCCAGCGCGCGCGCCACGCAGGTTTGCGCCTGCTCCACCTGCCGCAGTTCGAGCAGGGCATCGGCAAGATCGGCCAGCACATCCGTGACGTTCGGACTCAGGGCAATGGCAGCGGCGAGCTCGGTCGCGGCCTCGGCGAAGCGGCGCCTTGCGAGCAGTGCGCGGCCGTGGCGATGATGGGCGATTGAGCGCGGATCGGCGGCCATCTATACGAAGCCGTCGATGCCATCGGTGCCGGCGCCGCAGACCACGGCGCAGACGCGCTCTCCGTCGCGCGGGCGGTAGCGGCCGGCCTGCAGCGCGGCGATCGCCGCGGCGCCGCTCAATTCCGCCGCGATGCCGAGCTCGAACCACAGCCAGCGCGCCGCCAGGCGCATCTCCTCGTCGCTGACCAGCACGATCTCGGCGACGTGGCGCGTGATGAGATCGAGGTTGATCGCGGCGCTCTGGCGCGGGGCGAGCGTGCCGGCGGCCGTGCGAATGGCGGCGAGCTCGATGACGCGGCCGGCCTTGACGCTGTCATGGAGCGTCGGCGCGCCGATCGGCTCGATGCCGATGATGCGGATTGCCGGCTTGAGCGCCTTGGCGGCGAGCGCGATGCCGCTGATCAGGCCGCCGCCGCCGATGGCGATCAGCAGCGTGTCGGTATCCGGCGCCTCTTCGAGGATTTCGAGGGCGATCGTGCCCTGGCCGGCGATCACTGCGGGATCGGCGAACGGGTGGACGTAGGCGAGGCCTTCGCGCGCCTGCGCCGCGAGCGCGGCGCGGTTGCTGTCGTCCCACACGGCGCCGTCGACGACGACGCGCGCCCCCCAGCTCTTGAGCTTGGCGATCTTCGCCGCCGGCACGCTCTCCGGCAGATAGATCGTCGCCGGCACCTTGGCGCGCCACGCCGCATAGGCGACGCCGAGGCCGTGATTGCCGCCGGAGGCGGTGACGACGCCGCGCGCCGCCGCGGCGGCCGGCATCGCGCGCAGCGTGTTGACCGCGCCGCGCGGCTTGAACGAGCCTGTCACCTGCAGACATTCGAGCTTGAGCGTGAGCGGGCCGCCATAGCCGGGCGCGTCCTTGGTCGGCGCGGCGGCGACGAGCGGCGTGCGGCGGACGAATCCGCGAATGCGTTCAGCAGCCTCGCGGACCTGCGCAAGATCGACCATGCGATGATGATCCTTCGGCAATGACGGGCGAACTCATGACCGCCGCGGGCGCGGTCGTCAAGGACCGGACGATGCGGATCGCGGTATTTGTGGCGCGGCGCTGCCCGCGGGACTAGCATTGGTTCGCCTGTCCCCGGAGTCGAGTGTACGGCCATGGCCAAATCGAAGGAACGTGCGGCGCAGGAGCAGAACATCCTGCGCCGGATACGTGCCATCCGCGCCGGTATGGATCCGGAGGAGTTGAAGCGGATGGAGGCAGCTGTGGGGGTCGAGAACAAAGGCGAAGTGAAGATCGACCACGCGCAGGCGACCGAGACCGTGCGGCGCTATCTCGAAACCAAGCAGGATCCGGGATTTCAGAAACGCTTCCGCGCCGCACTACGAAAATTCGGGCTGATGAAATCGTAGAGCCGCCGCCGCCGCGCGCCTCAGGGCGCGAAGCAGCGGCGCAGTGCCGGCAGGCGATCGAGCATGGCCGACCAGGCGCTTGCGACCCGCGCGACCGCGGCGCGAAACGCCGGCTTGCGGCGCTCGGTGATCTGCGCCAGCAGAACGATGGCCACCGCGACCAGCCCCGTACCAAGCGCCGCCCGACCGATTGATCCGTCGGCTGCCGGGCCGACGGTATCGGCGAACAGCAGCAACGGGTAGTGATAGAGGTAGAACGAAAAACTGACCGCGGCGGCGGCGGCGATCGGCCGGCTTGCGGTGCGGCGTGCGAGGCTGCGGAAATCGGAGTCGCGGGCGGCCAGAATGTTGAGCGCCACCAGGCCGCCGACGAGGACATCGCCGGCGAAAGTCCTTGAATAGCGTAGATAGGCTCGCGGGAGGCCGCCAAGCAGCGCGTTGACGGCGTCGTCGAGTCCGGCGTCGAGGCCGAGATACTTGATCGCGGCAAAGCCGATGAGCGAACCGAAAAAGAGGAGCCTAGCGGTGGCGCGCGGCATCGCCAGGTGTCGATGAAGGTGGTAGACGGCGCAGCCCGCCGCCCAGATCGGCAGCAACACCCAGACTTTGATGCCGACGATCGCCAGAATCAGGACGAGGAGGGCGATGCGCTTGACGCCGGCATAGAAGAAGAACGCGGCGAACAGAGCGTAGTAGGCGACTTCGTAGCTCAGCGACCAATACGGCACGTTGGACAACATGTCTTCGGCGAGGAACCACCAGTCGGTCGCGAAGGCGAGGTAGAAGGGCAGGTAAAGCCACAGCTTGGCATAGGGGTAGCCGAGCGGCCGGCTGTCGATCGCCGCGGCGAGGACATCGAGGGCGAGCGTCAGCAAAACGGCCGGCAGCGCCACCGAATAGATGCGGCCGCCGCGATTTATGGCGTAGGTGGCGAGATCGCGGTCGCGCTCCCTCGCGCTGAAGGCGATGACGTAGCCCGACAAGACGAAGAAGACGATGACGGCGTCATGCGCCAGGCGGGTCGGCACGTCGGCCAGCCGAAACGCGATCTGCGCCGCGTGGACGCCGAAGACAGTGAGCGCGGCGATAACCCGCAGCAGATCGAGATAGATCGAGAAGGGACGCGGCATCGCATGGCTCTTGTCGGCGGCCCGTTTACCGATTCGGTCGGAGTCCGTGCCGCAATTAAGACTTCGGGATGATTAAGGCAAAGTTATGAACCGCCGCCTATTGGGCAGGGCGCACGGCGGCGTCGCCACGCAATCTGGCCTGGAAGATGGCGTTTTGTCGTTGGATCGTGGCTGCGGCATACTGTCGCCCTGGATGGGGGGACAGATGGCATCAGCCAAGACGATTTGCGGAGTGGCCGGCCGGAGGGCGGCATTTGCCTTGGGGCTGCTGGTTGGCGCGACTGGCGCGGCCGCGCCGGGCGGGGCGCAAACCATCGGCCGCGTCGACATGGTCGAAGTGTGGGCCGAAGGCACGCCGCCGGGTTCGGCGCGCCGTCCGGTCTACGCACACGACGGCGTTGTCTCGCACGAGCGATTGGAGACGGGGAAGAGTTCGGCGATCCACATCACGCTGCAGGACCAGACGGAGCTGCGGATCGGCGCCGGCTCGAACATCGTGCTCGATGAGTTCGTCTTCGATCCGAACGCCGGAACCGGCAGGCTGGTGGCCACCGTCAGCCGCGGTATCGGCCGTTTCGTCACCGGCCGCATCAAGGGCGATGCCTTCCAGGTGCGGACGCCGACGGCGACGATGGGCATCCGCGGCACCGATTTTTCGGTTTGGGTCGGACCCAACGGCGAGACGACCATCTGGGTGAACGAGGGCAGGGTCGAAGTGCGGCCGAACGACGGGGCGGCGGCGGCGATCGTCGAGACGGGCGAGACCGTGGCCACCCCCGGCGGCGGCGGCGGCGTGCTGCGCAACGCGGTGCGGCCGCCACCCGATCCCGGCCTGCGCCATCGCCTGGAGATTCAGCGCTGAGTTCGGCCGCAGCCAGCGCCACCCGGATGAAACTCACGAAATGGCCGTCGCTGGCGCTGCTCAGCCTGTGCGAGGTGATGGCGATGTGCCTGTGGTTCACCGCCACCGCCATCCTGCCGTCGCTCAAGCAGGAGTATGCGCTGAGCGACCTGCAGGCCTCGCTCTTCGCCAGCGCGGTGTCGGTCGGCTTCGTCGTCGGCACGTTGGCCAGCGCGGTGCTCGGCCTTGCCGACCGCCTCGACCCGCGGCGCTTCTTCGCGGTCTCGGCGGTCGTCGCGGCGGCAGCCAATGCCGGCCTGCTGTGGATCGCGCCGACCTCGGCGGCGGCGCCGGTGCTGCGCTTCATCGTCGGCGCCTGCGCCGCCGGGCTCTATCCGGTCGCCATGAAGATGGCGTCGACCTGGGCCAGGGTCGACATGGGGCTGCTGGTCGGCCTAATCGTCGGCGCCCAGACACTCGGTCTCGCCTCGCCGCACCTGATCGACGCCTTCGGCGGGTTCGATTGGCGGATGACGGTGACCGCATCGTCGATCGTCGCCGCGCTCTCGGCGCTTCTCATCGGCTTCGTCGCGCTCGGGCCGGGCGACCTGCGCGCCACGGCGTTCACCGCCCGCTTGGTGCTGGAGGCATGGCGCCGGCCGGTCCTGCGGCTGGCCAATTTCGGCTATTGGGGCCATATGTGGGAGCTGTTCGCGATGTGGGCCTGGGTCGGCCTGTTCCTCGACGCGAGCTTCGCCGTGCAGCCGGGCGGCGAAGCGTCGGGTACCTACGCGAAAATCGTGACCTTTCTCAGCATCGCAGCGGGCGGGCTCGGCTGCCTGCTCGGCGGATGGCTCGC
>JACQDQ010000133.1 GCA_016201015.1 Pseudomonadota bacterium
CCGGGCTCTTGCGCGAATCGAAACTGCGGCCGGACGCACGGCCGACATGCCCGCCGGCCGCGAAGCGCTGCGCAAGGTGGGGCACCAAGACGCCGGTGCCGAGCGTGCGGTCGAGCAGCGACGGCTTGTCGTCGTAGATCGTGACCAGCGCATCGAAGCGCGGGCCGATGTGGCGGACGAGCTCGTGGATCGCCCGCGCGCCGTCGGCCGAAAGTTCGGCCGCGACGCCGCCCGGCACCACGGCATCCATCATCAGGCGGTGGCCGAACGCCGGCCCGCACACGCGCAGCACGTCCTCGCGCAGCGTCGTCGCCTCGGCCTGAAGGAAGGTGAATGCGGCATCGTTGCAGATCGCGCCGAAATCGCCGAGATGATTGGCGATGCGTTCAAGTTCGGCCATGAGGCCGCGCAAGGCATCGGCGCGCGCCGGCGCCCGCATGTCGAGCGCCGCCTCGACCGCGCGCGCAAAGGCAATCGCGTGCGCCACCGTCGCATCGCAGGAGATGCGGCCGGCGAGCTTCGCCGCCTCATCCACCGTCCGGCCCTGCATCAGCTTTTCGGTACCCTTGTGGACATAGCCCAGCCGCTCCTCCAGCCTGACCACGGTCTCGCCGTTGGCGTGGAAACGGAAATGGCCTGGCTCGATGATGCCGGCGTGGATCGGGCCGACCGCGATCTGATGCAGTCCTTCGCCGTCGACCTGCAGGAATGCATAGTCGGTGGGCCGCCGCGGCACCGCGGCGATCGGCGCGGCAGAAAGCGGCCACCGCGCCGGCCAGGCGCCGTGATCGAGCCAGTCGCGGCGATCGGCCAACCCTTCCGGTTCCAGGCCTACCAAATCGCGCGCGGCGCGCTCCATGCGGAGCGCGCCCGGTCGGGCGCCGCCGACGCTCGGATAGCGCCCGTCGCGCGTGGCAAGGCTGAGCACGGCGAGCGTGCCGGGCGCGGGATCGCGCAGGCACATATGGACGACTCCCGGCTCGCCCCACAGCGCGAATAGTTCCCATTCCTCCTGCGGCAGCCGAGCGACGAGCGCGCGCCAGCGCTCGGCGGCCAGCTCGACGCGCGGCCACGGACGGTGACGGCTGACGATCGGGCAGTCGTGAAGATAGGCAATGAGCTCGGTCATGATCTTTCAGCCCCCGAGCAAGCTTGCCACGTTCTGAAACCAGACCACGAGCGGCCGTGGCAACCACAGACCGGCGACGAAGACCATGCCGAGATGGAGATAGAGCGGCACGAGGGAGGCCGAAATCGGCGCCGATTGTCCACGCGGCGCGCCGAAGGCCACCTGCTGCAGGCGCAGCACGAGGGCCCCGAAGGCGAGGGCGAGTCCGGCAACCAGCGGTACAGCGAGCCAAGGCTGGCGCGCCATCGCCGAGGTCACGACCAGAAATTCGCTCATGAACAGGCCCATTGGCGGCAGCCCGGCGATCGACAACACGCCGAGCACGAAGCCCCATCCGAGGGCCGGGTGGCTCGTCGTCAGGCCCCCCATGTCGGCCAATTTCTGCGAGCCCTTGACCTGAGAGATGTGCCCGACCGCGAAGAAGATTGCGGATTTCGTCAGACTATGCAGGGCCATGTGCAGCAAGCCGGCGAAATTCGCCAACGGACCGCCGATGCCGAACGTGAAGGCGATGATGCCCATATGTTCGATCGACGAGTAGGCGAACATGCGCTTTATGTCGCGCCGGCGGTAGAGCATCAACCCCGCGAGCAGCAGCGACGACGTCCCCATCGCCAGCATGAGAGGGCCGGGCGTGATCGCCCCCTCGTTGCCGGCGAGGATCATCTTGTAACGCAGCAGCGCGTAGAGCGCGACATTGAGCAAGAGTCCGGAGAGCACGGCCGAGATCGGCGTCGGGCCTTCGGCATGCGCGTCGGGCAGCCAGGCGTGCAGCGGCGCCAGACCCACCTTGGTGCCGTAGCCGACCAGCAGGAACACGAAGGCGAGATTGAGCAGGGCCGGGTCGAAGGAGGCCGCGCGCGCCTGCAGCCCGGTCCAGGCCAGTGCCTCCACTCCCTCGCCCATCACCGACTGCGCCGCCAGGTAGACCAGCATGGTGCCGAACAGAGCGAGCGCGATGCCCACCGAACCCAGGATGAAGTACTTCCACGCCGCCTCGAGCGACTCGCGCGTGCGGTAAAGGCCGACCATGACGACGGTGGTGAGGGTTGCGGCTTCGACGCCGACCCACATGAGGCCGATGTTGTTGGCGACCAGAGCAAGCAGCATGGCGAAGGTCAGGACCTGGTACATGGCGTGATAGAACCGGAGCGACGCCGGCGTCAGCCGCTTGATCTCGACCTCGTGCTCGATGTAGCTCGCGCTGAACCAGCTCGTCGTAAACGCCACAAACGTCGTGAGCACGACGAGGTAGACGTTGAAATCGTCGATAAACAGAAGAATCGTCGCCTCCGGCCGCGCGTAGAGCAGCGAGCTGGCGGCGAGGAAGGTGGAAAAGCTCGCCAGCGCATTGAGCCATGCGGCAAAGCGATGCCAAGGCAAGGCGGCGAGGACAAGCGCCGCGACGAGCGGGATTATCAGGATGGCGACGATCTGCGTCACGACCGCTCGCTCTGATGGTCGCCGCGGAAGGCCTCGAGATATTGCAGGTCGAGCGTGTCGAAGCGCTCGCGGATGCGGAAAATGAACATGCCGAACACGAGGAAGGCGATGAGCACGGAGAAGGCAATGCTCATCTCGACCACAAGCGGCATGCCCTTGACGCCGACCGCCGCCAACACGAGGCCGTTCTCAAGCGACATGAAGCCGATCACCTGCGTCACGGCATTGCGGCGGGTGATCATCATGAGGAGGCCGAGCAGAACGATGGAGAGCGCCAACGCGAGATTTTCGCGCGTGAGCACGGCGGCGACCGAGGTTGCCGGAAAGACGAGCAGGATCGACAGCGCCACCAGACCGACGCCGGCGAGCAGCGCGAGGTTGACGCCGAGAACCGTCTCGATCGTCTTATGCATGCCGAGCTTGCGGACGATACGGCTCAGCGCGATCGGGATGACCATCGCCTTGAACAAGAGGGCGATGAGCGCGGTGATGTAGAGATGCGGCGCATCCTGGGTGAAGGCCTGCCAGGCCGCCGCCGCGGCGACGGCGACCGCCTGCAGCGCGAACGCCTCGATGACGCCGGATACGCGGCGCTGATAGAGCAGCGCGAAGCTCAGCAGCAGCACGCTGGCGCTGAGCGCGTGCGCAATATCGAACTCGATGCGGCCGATCATCGCCTAAGTCCCGGTCGACACGTAGAGGAAGATGGCGCCGAGCAGCCCGAGCAACAGCGCGCCGCCGAGGAACTCGGCCACCCGGAACACGCGCATCTTGGCGATCGAGACTTCGAAGACGCCAAGCAGGATCGAGCCGCCCACGGTCTTCGCCACGTAGGCCGCGACACCGATCGCGATGGCGGGTCCCGCGCCGGATTCGGCCAGGCCCCAGGGCACGAAGATGCCGGCGATCAGCGACAGATAGAACAGCAACCGCAGCATGCCGGCAGCCTCGATCAGCGCGAGGTGCCGGCCCGAATATTCCAGCACCATCGCCTCGTGCACCATGGTGAGCTCGAGATGCGTCGCCGGATTGTCGATCGGGATGCGGCCGGTCTCGGCGATCGCCACCATGGTGAGCGAGATCAGGGCGAGCAGGAACGACACGCGGATGCCGACCTCGCTTCCCAACACGAACTCGGCGATCGACGGGATCGAAGTCGAATGGATGAACAGCGAGATGGTGAAGATGACCATGAGCACGGCCGGCTCGGCGAGCGTTGCGATCATCATTTCTCGCGACGAGCCGATGCCGCCGAAGCTGGTGCCAACATCCATGCCGGCAAGCGCCTGCAGGAACCGCGCGCTGCCGAGCAGCGCGACGAGGGCGATGAGGTCGGCGGCCGGCGAGAACGGCAGCCGCGTCGTGAAGGTGGGCACCAGCGCCGCGGCGAGCCACAGCAAAGCAAAGACGATATACGGCGTGACGCGGTAGACCCACGATGCGTTGTCCGCCATCACCGCCTCCTTGCGCAGAAGCTTGGCAAGATCGCGGTAGGGCTGCACCAGCGGCGGGCCGCGGCGGCCGAGCAAGCGCGCCTTGACCAGCCGCACGAGCCCGGTTGCCGCGGGCGCCAGCACCAGGACCAGGCCGAGCTGGGCGAGTTGCAGCACAATGGCGACGATGGCGCCGGTCATTTTGCCAGCACGACGATGCAGAGCAGCGCGATGAGCGCCGCGAACACCGGGCTCAGATAGCGGCGGATGGTCAGGAACTGCAGCACGTTGGCCCGCGCCGTCGCTGCCGCCACGCCCCGCTCGATCGGAGCGTAGAACGCCTCCCACGCCGGATCGATCAGATGCACGGCAAAGCGCGCCGGCCGCGAATCGCCCGGCTCCGGCATGTCGACCCGCTCGCGCGCGCGGAAGATCAGCGTGCCGTAAACGCGGCGAATCGGCTGGGCGAAGCTGGATGCGGTGTACTGCGTGGCCGGTTGCGGGTCGGGAAAACCGCAGTCCCAGGGCGGCCCGCGGCGCACCTGGGGCGAAGCCAGCCGGTGCGCGCAGCGCGCCACCACCCAGGTGACCAGCGCGACGACGGCCAGCACCAGCAAGCCGCTATAGGAGGAACGTCCCGGCTCGAGCGGCGCGAGGAAAAGGAAGTCGTGTACCGCGACACCGCTTGAAAGGGCGGGAAACGGGCTGCCCAGCAGATCGCGGACGACCGCGTTCAGCGGCACGATCGCGGCGGTCGGCAGCACGCCGAGGACAAGGCAGCAAGCGGCAAGGACGGCCATTGCGCCCCACATGGCCGGCTCCACTTCCGCCGCCTGCGCCGCTGCGTCCGAGCGCGGACGCCCAAGGAAGGTGATGCCGAACGCCCTGACGAAGCAGGCGGCCGCTAGCGCCGCGGCAAGCGCGAGCAAGGCCCCGACCACCGGCACGCCGAACTTGAGCACCCATTGCGGCAGCACCGGCGCGTTGAGAATCGCCTGGAAGGTCAGCCACTCCGAGGCGAAACCATTGAATGGCGGCAGCGCCGAGATCGCCGCCGAGCCCACGAGGAATAGGAAGGCCGTACGCGGCATACGATGAATGAGCCCGCCGAGACGCTCCATGTCGCGCTCGCCGGTAGCGCTCAGCACGCAGCCCGAACCGAAGAACAGCAGGCTCTTGAACAGCGCGTGGTTGAGGACGTGCAGGAGCGCCGCGACCTGCGCCAGCGCGGCGAGACCGACAAGGCCATTCGCCTTAAACACCAGGGCCAGGCCAAGGCCGATCACGATGATGCCGACGTTCTCCACCGTGGAATAGGCGAGCAGCACCTTGAGGTCATTCTGCATGAGTGCGTAGAGAATGCCGAGCACGGCCGAAGCGCCGCCCAGGACAAGCAGCACCGCGCCCCAGCCCCAGCCGAGATCGCCGGCGAGATCGAACATCACGCGCACGAGCCCATATATCGCCACTTTGGTCATGACGCCGCTCATCAGCGCGGAGATGTGGCTGGGCGCCGCCGGATGGGCGAGCGGCAACCAGGCATGCAGCGGCACGAGCCCGGCCTTCGAGCCGGCACCGATGACGACCAAGGCAACAGCGAGCCCGCCGAGCCGGCCCGTTACCGGCGCTGCGCGCATATCGGCAAAACTGTAGGCGCCTTCGAACCCTGCCATGATGCCGAAGGCCAGCAGCAGGCACGATGTGCCGATTACCGCCATCACCAGATAGACCAGCGCGGCGCGCGCATTGTCCGGCTGTCGGTGGTTGGCGACCACCAGGAACCACGAGGCGAGCGACATGCATTCCCAGGAAAGCAGAAACGTGAACGCATCGTCGGCAATCAGCACCAGATTCATCGCCGCGAGAAACAGGGGGAAAAACGGCAGCACGCGGCCCGGCTCGTCGACGTGGCGGATGTAACCGAACCCATAGATCGCGGCCGTCAACCCGACCAGGCTGATGACCGATAGAAACCAGGCGCTGAGCGCATCGATGCGGAAATGCGCGGCAAGCCACGGCAACCCGAACGGCAGCGTGAGCGTGGTCGGCGTGCCGTCAAAAAGAAACCACACCGCGTGCCCAAGCACGACCGATGTTGCGGCAATGCTGCCGAAGTGGACCAGGTTTGCCGCCGCACGTCCGCGCGCCACGCCGATCGGCCCGAGTACGACAAGTGCAGCGGTCGCAACAAGAATTGCGGTCAGCATCCGCGGATGCTCTGCGAGCCTACCGGCGACGAATGTGGTGGCGTGATCGCTTGCTCCCCTCGAGACCGAGGACGCAATCGTCGTCCGCGTCCCGGGCAGACGCCGTGATGATAACAGGCTCCGGCGAGGGTGCAAGACGCTCGGGACCGCGCCCGCTTTGCCCGGCGCACGTCAAATTCGCCGGGGGCGGCCTTGCCAGTAGGGTTCGCGGATCAGGTTTTTCTGGATCTTGCCGATCGCCGTCTTCGGCAGGTGGTCGACGAGCTTGACCAGACGCGGTCGTTTGTAGCGCGCGACAATACCGGCCGCCAACTCGATCAGTTCCTCCGGCGTGGCCGTCATTCCGGCCCGCAGGACGACATGGGCGGCCGGGACCTCGCCCCAATGATCGTCGGGTATGCCGAAAACGGCGCACTCGGCCACCGCCGGATGTCTGAACAGGGCGTTCTCGATTTCCGTCGGATAGATGTTCTCGGCGCCGGAGATAATGAGGTCCTTGGAGCGGTCGACCAGCGTGATGAACCCGTCGGCGTCGCGCACGGCCATGTCGCCGGTCCACAACCACCCGTCGCCCAACTTGAAAATCGCAGCGGTCTGCTCCGGATCGTCGAAGTACTCCTTGAGCACGTGGTCGCCGCGCGTGATGACTTCGCCGACCGTGCCATTCGGCACATCACGGCCGTTCGGATCGACGATACGCAGCTCGACATTGTGCGCCGGCCGGCCGGAGCTGGCGCGCTTGTGATGCGGATGGAACGGCCGGCGCACGGTGAGCGGCCCGGTTTCCGACATGCCGTAGTTCTCGACGAAACCGACCTGCGGCAGGGCCGCCTGCAGCCGATCAAACAGCGCCACCGGCATCGGCGCGCCCGCGTAGCCGATATTGCGCAACGTCGCGAGACGCGCGGCCGAAAATTCATGGTGCGAGATCAGATCGACCAGTTGCGTGGGCACGAGGAAAGTCGCCGTCGCCCGGTGACGCTCAACCTGTTCGATGAAGCGGCCGGCGTCCCACGGCGACAGCATCACGCACGTGCATCCCAGCATGATGGCCGGCTGCAACCAGACAAACAGGCCGGCCGCATGAAACAGCGGCGCGGCGACGATCGCGATATCGCGCTCGTCGAGACCGAATTCAATAGCGCCGGTAACCGTGGTTGCGTAGCGCGCGCGGTGGCTGACGACCACCAGATTATGGCCCCGGGTTCCAGCATCGCGTCAGCGCCGATGCGCACGAAATGCCGAAGCGAAGGCGCGTCTTTGGCCGCGGCCGCGACGCGACGTCCGAGCTCGGCCGAGAAAAATACTGCTTCGGCGCCCGCCTTATTCAGCATGTAGGCGATGTCTTGTGCCGTCGACCGCGTCGATATACTGGCGAGCACGACGCCGGCGCGCGCGGCGCCATAGAAAACGACCGGGTATTCGAGGACGTTCGGCGCGATGATGGCAATTCGCCTTCCCTTCGCGATGCCGAGTCCGATGAGAGCGTTGGCGCATCGGTCGGCGGCACGATCAAGCTCCTGGTAGGTCAGCCGCCGCTCGCCGTCCATGAGCGCGGTCTTGGCCGGGAAGCGCGCGGCGGCGCGACGAAGGATGTCACCGACAAGCATGCGTGGATTGCGACCTTCTCACTCTGTGGCGGCGGACATGGCTATCCAGTGGCGACGCGGCTCAGCAACCCGATGAGCTGCCGCCGTTCGCGCGCCGACAACCGCGCCGCTATACGGGTCTCGTGCGTCTGCAGGTGCGGCAGCAGGCGGGTCATCATCGCCTCGCCGGCCCCATCAAGCTCGAGCGCGTGCGTGCGGCGGTCCGTGGCGCGCTGCGCTCGTCGCACGAGCCCGCGGCGCTGCAGGCGGTCGATGAGCGGAACGACCGACGAACGGTCGATGCCAAGGGCGAGGCCAAGAGCCGTCTGGCTGAGGCCGCGATTGGCGTCGATGAGCAGCAACGCCCCGACTTGGCCGGGCGTGAGACCGAGTTCGGCCATGGCCGCGGAGAAATCCTGAAATACCCGAATCTGCGCCCGCCGCAAAGCATAGCCGAGCAAGTCCGGCAGGCGCCCCGGGTCGATGCCGCGACGTACGCCACGATCGCCGGTCTTGGCGTTTTTTGGGCCTCTTCCCTTCTTGTTTGCTATGCCTTGCCTCCATCCATCCGACGCCGCGATGCGGCGTTACGCATTTGTTTGATATACAAACAGTTTGTCTACCAAACTAGTTATCCCATATTCGGCAGCGGCGCCAGTCCGAGTCGCACCGGCGCCGCGCAGGGCTTTTGCACATTACAGCCAGGCTTGTCATTACATTTGCGGGCGGCCGATCGCCGCAATGTCGCGGGCCCGATGGCGGTCGCGTGTCGGCGTCAAGACAGCGGCCTTGCGGGTCGCAGGCAAGGCCGTCATGGTTGGAGCTTCACGTCGTTCCACGACAGCGCAGGCGCTTCGGACACAATCCTGATGGCAAACTCTGCCCCACCCTTTACCGGCGACGCGGCCGAGGACTTGCGGCCTTATCTCGCGCCGACCGAGTTCATCGACTGCGACGAGCCGTCGGTGATTGCCTTTGCTCAGACCGCGGTCGCGGGTGCCCGGGACGACAGCGAGGGTATCCGCCGGCTGTACTACGCCGTGCGCGACGGCATCCGTTACGATCCCTATTCGATGAGCCTCGACCGCGCCGCCTTTCGCGCAAGCTCGGTGCTCGCCGCCGGCCGCGGCCATTGCGTGGCAAAGGCCACGCTGTGCATTGCCGCCGCCCGCGCCATCGGCGTGCCGGCCCGGCCCGGCTACGCCGACGTGCGCAACCACCTGTGCACGCCGCGGCTGCGCGCGATGATGGACACCGACCTGTTCATCTATCACGGCTACGTCGAATTGCGGCTCGGCGGCCGCTGGGTCAAGGCGACGCCGGTCTTCAATCTAAGTCTATGCGAGAAGTTCCGTGTCTTCCCGCTGGAATTCGACGGCCAGACCGACTCGCTGTTTCATCCCTATGACCCTGACGGCAAGCGCCATATGGAATACGTCCGCGACCATGGCGCTTTCGCCGACGTGCCGTTCGCGACGATCATCGCCGCCCTGCGACAGTCCTACCCCCGTCTGCTGGGACTTGCCCCGGCCGGCCACGACTTTGAGCGCGAAGCCGCGGCAACCGCGGCCAAGGCCGGGCGGGGCCGGGCCGTTCGGACTTAACTGTTTGATTTAATTTGATTGTTTTGGGCCAGCCGAAGGCTGTGACCGGCGGCTGCAGCGCCGTCTGCGTCGCCCGGGGCGTGCGCGCGTTATTGTTGCACTGCCGTAGAGAGCGTATATTGATCCCAACGGAACTTACCGCGCCGCAACATCGACCGCCGTCAGGCAAAGGGTGACGCATGGCCGCCTATCTGGAGCTGCATGGGCTGTTTTTTGAGGATCTGAGCGTCGGCCAGACGGCGCTCTATGCCCGCACAGTCACCGAGGCCGACGTCGTACTGTTCTCCGGCATCTCCGGCGACACCAACCCCGTGCATATGAACGAGATTTTCGCCAGCGGCACCATGTTTTCCGGCCGCATCGTCCACGGCATGCTGACAGCGAGCTTCATTTCGACCGTCATCGGCACGCGGCTGCCGGGTCCCGGCGTGATCTATGTCAGCCAGTCTTTGCGCTTCAAGGCGCCGGTCAGGATCGGCGACACCATCGAGGCGCGCGCCACCATCACCGAGCTGACGCCCGAGAAGCGCCGGGCGACGCTCAAGACCGTGGTTTCGGTCGGGCCCAAGGTCGTGCTCGAGGGCGAGGCCGTCGTCATGGTGCCGACCCGCGCCATGCTCGAGGCCGCCGAGAACGAGGCGGCGCCCGCCAACGGCGCCGCCAAGACGTCGGTTGCGGCGGAATAGCGTCGTCATCATCTGGTCAGCCGTCCTGTTCGGCCCTGTCGCATGATCGGTTCCATAAAGGCGCATGGCCAAGCGTGCCGCTCCGGCGCCGCAACGCGATTGTTTGATACTCAAACAGTTTGACCTACAAACAATTTTCTGTATCCTTTCGCGCCAACCACCTGCCACGCCGGAATCCGATGCGCTTTACCGTCACCGTCCGGCAGTTTGCGGATCCCCTCGCGGTCGAGACCGGGCAGACCATTCTCGAGGCCGCGCTGGCGCGCGATCTGCCCTATCCGCATGGCTGCCGATCGGGCAATTGCGGCGCCTGCAAATCCGAACTCATCGGCGGCGAAGTCGAGATGTCGCCCTACTCGGAATTCGCGCTGACCGCGGGCGAGAAATCCGGCGGCCTCATCCTTGCGTGCCGCGCCGTGCCGTGGTCGGACTGCGAGGTGCGCTTCCTCGAGCAGGAGGAGACCGTCGTCCACCCGCTGCGCCACATGACCTGCCGCGTACGCGATCTGTTCGCGGCGACGCACGACATCCGCGTCCTGCGCCTGGAGATCCTGTCGGGCGGACCCTTCACCTTTTCCGCGGGGCAATATGCCAGCCTCGAATTCGCCGGGCTGCCGCCGCGCGACTACTCGATGGCCAATCGCCCGGATGAGCCCATTCTGGAATTTCATCTGCGCCTGTTGCCCGGCGGCGCGGTGACGCCGTTCGTCGCCAGCCGCCTCAGGGTCGGCGACACGCTCAAGGTGGTGGCGCCCTATGGCACCGCCCATTTGCGCGAGACCCACGCCGGCCCTGTCGTCGCGCTGGCCGGCGGCACCGGGCTTGCTCCCATCAAGTCGATCATCGAAACCGCCCTCGCCGGCGGCATGCGACAGCCGATCGCGCTCTATCTCGGCGTGCGCGACGAGCCCGACATCTACCTCGAAGATCATTTCCGCCGCCTCTGCGCGACGCATCCGAATCTCGCCTTCACTCCGGTCTTGTCGGAGCCGACCCGCCCCACCGCGCGACGCACCGGCTTCCTCGCCGACATCGTTCGCCAGGACCTGCATGACTGCGATGGCTGGAAGGCCTATCTCGCCGGCCCGCCGATTATGGTGGAGACGGCGATGAAGGCGCTCGTCACCCAAGGCCTGCGGCCGCGCGACTGCCACGCCGACGCCTTCTACACCGAAGCCGACAAGGCCGCCCTGGCGGCGAGCGGGGCCGCATGAGCGGATTGCTGGCCGGCCGCGTCGCCCTCGTCACCGGGGCCGCCCAGGGCATCGGCCGCGCCATCGCCGCGACCCTCGTCCGCCACGGCGCCAAGGCGATGCTGGCCGACCCCGGCACGGCGATCGACGGCACCGGCGCCGACCCGAAGCTGGTCGAAGCGACAGCCGCCGCGCTTGGCCAGGACGCCGCCGCCTTCGCCGACAGCATCGCCTCGCCATCGGCCGCCGCCACCGCCGTGGCGATGACCGTGAAAAGCTTCGGCGGGCTCGACATCGTCGTCAACAACGCCGCGATCCTGCGCGACGCCTTCGTCTTCAAGCTCGATCCCGGCGACTACGAGGCGGTGATCCGCACCAACCTCGCCGGCGCCGCGTTCGTCACCGCAGCCGCCGCGCCGATCCTGCGCGACAACGCCAAGGCCGGGCGCGGCGCGAATGGCGGCGCCTACGATTGGGGCCGCATCGTCAACATCGTGTCCACCGCCGGCCTCTACGGCAATTACGGCCAGGCGGCCTATGCCAGCGCCAAGGCCGGCCTGGTCGGCCTGACGCGCGCGACAGCGCTCGACATGGCGCGCTCCGGCATCACCGCCAACGCCGTCGCGCCGTTCGCCGCGACGCGCGTCACGCAGTCGATCAAGCCCGCCAACGAGGCGCAGGCGCAATACAAGGCGCGCGCGCTCAAGGTCTCCGCCGACCACGTCGCGACCTTCGTCGCCTATCTCTGCGCGCCCGCGGCGCGGAAGGTGACGGGGCAGCTTTTCGGCGTGCGCGGACGCGAGGTCTTCCTGTTTTCCCAGCCGCGGCCGGTCGCCCGCGTCCAGTGCCGCGACGCCGACTGGACGCCCGAGGCGCTGGCCGAAGCGATCGAGCGCGACTTCGCCGACAAGCTGACGCCGCTCGTCACCGACCTCGAATCGTTCAACAGCGAGCCGCTCGTCTGACAGGAATGGCGCATGACCACAGGCAAGCCACCCCAGGTGAAAACCTGCGAAGAGCTCCGGCACCAGCCCGAGGAATTCCGGTTGGCCCTCGAGAAGATCGTCGTCAGCCACGCGATCAACGAGCTCTACGGCGCGCGCGCCTTCGACGAACCGGCGATCGCCTTGGCGCCGACGCCCTACGCCAAGTGGCTGACCTGCCGCGTGGCGATGGAGGAATACGGCCATCACGTGCGCTTCTTCGAGCTCGGCCGCGAGATGGGCATCGCCGAAGCGCGCATGCTGCCGGAGAAGACGCATAAGCGGCCGCTGACGATCTTCGATTTCCCGCTGAAGACCTGGGAGGAATTCGTCGCCATCAAGCTGCTCGGCGATCTCGCCGAAATCCTGCAGGTCGAGGACCTGCTGCATTGCTCGTTCGTGCCGTTGCGCAATCTGGCGCGCATGACGCTGCCCGAGGAGCGCTTCCATGCGCAGTTCGGCGTCGATTTCGGCTCCGAGTTGGCGGCGACGGCGGCCGGCAAGAGGCGCCTGCAGGACGGCGTCGAGCGCTTCTTCCCGATCACCCTGCCGTTCTTCGGTTCGGCCAAATCCAGGAACAACGAGATCTTCCGCCGCTGGGGCATCAAGCAGCGCACCAACGAGGAGATGCGCGCCGACTACTTGAGCCGCGTCGCCGCGGCGGTGACCGGGCTCGGCCTCGCCATGCCGAGCCTCCCCGAGGCCCACTTTCAAAAACCCGCCGGCGGTATAGACTAGGCGCCGGGGACAACCAGAGGATCGGCCATGGAAGCCCAGCCCGCCCAGACGCCGGAACGCGCGGCCTATTACAAGCGGATCGACTCGCGCAACCTGGCGCCGCTGTGGGAGCGGCTGCGCGGCATCGTGCTCAAGGAACCGCAGCCGCAGACGCTGCCGGCGCTGTGGCGCTACGACGACGTGCGCCCGATGCTGATGGAGGCCGGCAGCCTGATCACCGCGGCGGAGGCGGAGCGCCGGGTGCTCGTCCTGGAAAATCCCGGACATAAGGGTCAGTCGCGCGTCACCAATTCGCTGTTCGCCGGCATGCAGCTCATCCTGCCGGGCGAGATCGCGCCGGCGCATCGCCACACCCAGTCGGCGCTGCGCTTCGTCATCGAGGGGTCGGGCGCCTTCACCGCCGTCGACGGCGAGAAGACGATCATGGAGCCGGGCGATTTCATCATCACGCCGTCCTGGACCTGGCACGATCACGGCAACCAGACCGAGCGGCCGATGGTGTGGCTGGACGGTCTCGATATTCCGATCGTCGGCCTGTTCAACACGACCTTCGCCGAACAGTACCCCCACAAGGCGCAGCCGATCGGCCGGCCGCCCGGCGATTCGCTGGCGCGCTACGGCAGCGGCATGCTGCCGCTCGGCTTCGAGCACAAAGCCCTCACCTCGCCGATCTTCCGCTACCCCTATGCGCGCCCGCGCGAATCGCTGGAGAAGATGCGGCGGGTCGAGGAATGGGATCCGTGCCACGGCCTCAAGCTGCGCTTCGTCAATCCCGTCGACGGCGGCTACGCGATGCCGACGATCGGCACATTCATGCAGCTCATGCCCAAGGGCATGACGACGGCGCCGTACCGTTCGACCGATGCCACGGTGTTCTCGGCGATCGAAGGCCATGGGCGGACCACGGTCACCGGCATCGACGGCGAATCGGTCGTTCTCGAATGGGGGCCGCGCGACGTCTTCGTCGTGCCGACCTGGCATTCGCACCAGCATGAAGCCGCCGCCGACGCCGTGCTGTTCAGCTTCTCCGATCGCCCGGTGCAGGAGAAGCTCGGCCTGTGGCGCGAAATGCGCGGCAACACCGCCGGCAACGGCCGGGCCTGACCGCGCCGCGACCACGCCAACCGCATCTGACCACGAGGCCAATTCATGCCGCATGTCTTGCGCGATGAGCAGGGCCGTATCGTCGCCATCCTCGATCGGCCGAGCGCCGGCGGCAGTATCGAGCTGGCGGCCGACGACCACGAACTGACGATGTTTCTGCACGGTGCGTCGGCGAAATCGGGCACGGCGCGCGATCTGCTGCTGGCCGACCTCGAGTTCATCCGCGTCATCGAGGATCTGATCGAGCTGCTGATCCAGAAGGGCGCCGTCATGCTGACCGACCTGCCGGCGGCGTCCCAGGCCAAGCTGCTCAAGCGCGGCAGCCTGCGCCGCAAGCTGCGCGACAGCACCGGCCTCATGGACGACGACGCCTAGAGCTTCGTCCACGCGCAGCTCCCGCTCCGTTTGGTCCGACTGGGTGCCCCCACACGCACCCCCCTGTTCCGTTTCGTCCGATAG
>JACQDQ010000138.1 GCA_016201015.1 Pseudomonadota bacterium
CGCCAACCCGGCGGCGGGCAGGAGTCCGGTAATGCGGGGGCGGGTCATGTACTTTCGTCTCGAGCGGGGCCTGACGCGCGCTCGGCACACCAAGCGCGCCACATGCGGCGATAGGCGGTTTCGAGGTTGCGTGCGAAGCGTGGCCCGTCGCACAGCGGCGAAGCGGCCAAGCGCGGCCGCAGCTCTGCACGCAGCATGGCAAGATGTTCAGGGTCGGCCGCTAGGCCGACGGCAATTGCGACGTAGCGCTCCGGCGATTCGGCGACGAGCTGGTCGAGTCCAATTGCGTCGAGGAATTGCAGCGTCTGGCGCGAGACGGGGCGCGTCCGCGGCCAGGTCACGACCGGCACGCCCATCCACAGCGCCTCGCAGCTCGTCAGGCCGCCGGAGAAGGGGAACGGGTCGAGTGCGATGTCGATGTCGGCATATTGCGCCAGCACCTCGTGATGCGGCGAATTGCCGCGCAGTTCGAGGCGCGACGCATCGATGCCGGCCTCACCGAACCAACCTTGCAGGCGCGCCTGCTCGCCGGCGTCGCCGAGCGTGCGCCATTTGAGCAGCAGGCGCGAGGCCGGTACAGTACGGAGCACATCGGCCCACAATTTGACGACCTCGCGCGTAACCTTGGCGAGGTTGTTGAAGCTACCGAAGGTGATTTGGCCGCGCCGCAGCATAGGCGATGGTGCCACCGGCGGAGCGTAGGCCGGCGGCGCGTAGCAATAGCGGCCGTCGGGCAGTAGCTCAAGGCGCTCGACGAACCAGCGCTCGGCGCCGGGCGGCACGGCATAGCGGTCCATCAGCGCGTAGTCCATCGCGGCGAGGCCGGTGGTGTGGAAATAGCCGATCCAGCTCGCCTGCACCGGCATCGTGCGCGGCAAGCACGGCGGCGAGGAAATAGCCGACCGGATGGTGGCCGAAATCCGGCGAGACATAGCCGATGCGCAGACGCCGGTCAGGCGTCGGGTCGTTCGCGTGCGGCCGATGGTGGATGGCCGCCGGCGCACCGAAACTCCGTTCGAACTCGCAATGCGCCGCGAATAGCGCGTCGTCCGATATGTCCGGATCGAAGTTCATGCCGTAGAGCAGATTGCTCAGCGCCTTGGCGTGGGCGGGCTTGAGGGTGAGCGCGTGGCGGAAGCTGGCGGCGGCCTCGGCCGGATCGCCGTGAACCTGGTGGAGCACGCCGAGCGTGCTCCACGCCTCGGCGAGCTGCGGATCGCGGTCGAGCGCCTGGCGGGCGGCCGCCATCGCTGCGGCAACGTGCCCCTGCTCCATCAGCGCCAGCGCCAGGTTGTGATGGGCGTCGGCATCATCGGGCTTGAGGGTGAGCGCGCGGCGGCTGGCGGCGATCGCCTCATCCAACTTGCCCTGGCGCCGCAGGACGGCGGAAAGGCTATTGTGCGCATCGGCGTAATCGGGCCGGAGCGCGACGGCGCGGCCAGCGGCAGCCAGCGCCTCGGCCAGACGGTCCTGCTCCTCGTAGGCAATGGCGAGATTGTTGTGCGCCTCGGGGTAATCGGGTCTGAGTTCGATGGCGCGGCGGCTGGCGGCGATTGCCGCCTCGATCCGGCCGAGGGTGAGCAGCGCCACGCCCAGATTGTTATGGGCTTCGGCCAAGTCCGGTTGGAGCGCGATGGCGCGACGTGCGGCCACAGCCGCCTCCTCGGTGCGGTCGAGATCCTGCAGCGCGGCGGCCAGCGTGTTGTGCGCCACGGCGGCATCCGGCCGCCGCGCGATCACGCGCTGCAGCCAGTCGAGCGCTGCCGCGGCGCGGCCGCTCTGGTAGGCAACGACGCCACGGCCGTAAAGCGCTTCGAGATGATCGGGTTGCGCTTGCAGCACCGCGGCGTAGGCACGGTCGGCCTCGGCCAATCGGCCTGCTGCATGCAGGCGCTGGGCGGCCTCTACAGCCGCCACCCCCACACCGAATTGCCGCCGTTCCTGCTTTGCCGCTGCACGTCGTTCCTGGCGGTTCATGCCGGCAGGATAAAGCGTGAGGCGTGGGCGCGGTAGGCCGATATCGTGCGCTAGTCGTAAGAGTCGTGTGTCCGTCCGAAGTCGCCTCGACGATGATCTGCACGCCCGCCTCGTTGAGCCAGGAAGTCGGGCTCGGGCTGGGGGCGCAGGCCGGCGAGGCGAAGTTGCACCAGGTGGTCACCGGCGGCGGCTTCACCCGCTTCCGCCGCGCCACGGAAACGCCGTTCAATCCGGTGCTGGAAGCGCGGCCGTAAGGCGGCCTAGGCGTTGAGCTTGCGCGGCAGCTCCTTGATCGCCGCGTCGATCAGCGCGTCGTGACGGCCGGCATCGAGCTTGCCGACGAGCAGCTTGGACGTCGCGGCAATGGCGATATCGACCGCCGCGGCGCGAACTTCCTGCAGGGCCTGCTGCTCCGCTTGGGCGATGCGCTGCATGGCGAGCTGCTCGCGGCGCTTGAGCGCGCCATCGAGCTCGATGACGGCGCGGGCGGCGTAGCGCTCGGCTTCGACCTTGGCCTGGGCGACGATGTCGGCGGCTTCCTTCAGCGCGTCATGCTGCTTGCGCTGGTACTGGGCGAGCAGCGCGTGCGCCTCTTCGCGCAGCTTCGCCGCCTCCTCGAGGTCCTTCTCGATGCGCGCCGCGCGCGCGTCGAGGGACGAGGCGATCAACGGCGCTACCTTATTCCAGAGGCCGGCGACGAAGATGACGAAGGCGACCGCGACCCAGAATTCCGGACTTTCGGCGAAGCGCAGCATCAGCCGCGCTCCCTAAGGGCGGTCGCCGCGGCGCGCTCGGCCTCGGCGGCTTCAATGTCGACGCCGATCAGGCGTTTGGTTGCCGCCTGTGCCGCCACTCCGGCGACACTGGTCAAGCTGGCCATCGCCGTCGCTCGTGCCGCCGCGATGCGCGCTTCGGCCGCCTTGATCTTGGCCCCGAGCTCGGTGCCGAGCTGCGCCTGGCGCGTGGCGGCGGCGGCGGCGTGGCTTGCCGCAGTCTCGCGGCCGACATTGGCCGCCTGGGCGCGGGCCTCGGCCAATGCCTTTTCGTAGACGGCGATCACCTGATCGGCCTCGGCCTTGAGCGCAGCGGCCTTGTCGAGATCGTCGCTGATCCGCTCGGCACGCAGCTCCAACACCTCGGCAATGCGCGGCAGGGCAACCCGCGCCATCACGAAGTAGAGCGTGACGAACGTGATCACGAGCCAGAAGAGCTGGGGCGCGAACCCGGACGGATTGAATTGCGGCATGCCGCCGGAGGCGCCCTCCGCCAGCGCCGGAAGCGCTGCGACGGTCAGGCCGCCTATCGCACCGGCGATGGCGGATCGCCCCCAAATGCCGATCGAGATGACGTGCATCACCTTCGGCCCGTTCAGGCGACCCGGACCGAGCGTCAAAACACGAACAGCAGCATCAGCGCAACCACCAACGCGAAGATCGCCGTCGCCTCGCTGAGCGCCATTCCGAGCATGACGGTGGGGAGCATCTTCGGCGCCGCGGCCGGATTTCGGATGCCGGCCGACACGTAGTTGCCGAAGAGAACGCCGATACCGACGCCGGCGCCGATCACGCCGATCATCGAAATGCCGGCGGCGATCAGTTTAGCGACTGAAGCGTCCATGAGCAGTGGTTCCTTTCGTTGAGGAGGGCAAAGGGAGGCGTGATGGCGTTCGTCAATGCCCCACATGCAGGGCATCGTTCAAATAGACGCAGGATAGGATCGCAAAGATGTAGGCCTGCAGGACGGCGACGACGATCTCAAATCCGGTCAGCACCACGACGAACGCCAGCGGCGCCCAGCCCACCCACGCGCCGAGCGCGATCACGAAGCCGGCGATGACTTTCAGCATGGTGTGCCCCGCCATCATGTTGGCGAAGAGCCGCAGCGAAAGGCTGACGGGCCGAACGAAGTACGAGAAGATCTCGATTGGCACCAATAACGGCATGATCCAGAGGGGTACGCCGGCCGGAGCGAAGATCGAGAGGAATTTCACGCCGTGCCTGGCGAAACCGATCGCCGTGACGCCGACGAATACGACCAATGCCATGGTCACGGTGATGATGATGTGACTGGTCACCGTGAATGAATACGGCAGCATGCCCAACAGATTGCAGGCGAGAATGAACATGAACAGCGTGAATATGAAAGGGAAGTACCGGCGGCCTTCCTTGCCGCAGACGCTTTCCAGCATTTCGCCGACGAACTCATAGATGATCTCCGCTATCGACTGCAGGCGGCCCGGAATCAGCGGGCGGCCTCTGACGCTGTAGACCATGACGTAGGTCACAAGCGCGATGGCGATGACCATATAGAGCGCGGAATTGGTGAAGGAGATGTCGAGCCCGCCGATATGCAAGGGTATGATCGGCTTGATCTCAAACTGCTCCATCGGGCTGTGCTGCGCGGCCACGGCTGCTACTCTTTCCTTATACGTGTCGGTTCTTGCTGGGTCTTAGCTGCGTCTTCTGCATCCAACTCCGCTGTCATTCGCCGCGTCGCCCTCACCACGTTCGCGAACCCGGCAACAATTCCGAGAAACAACATGGCCAGCAGGAACCAAGGGCGCGTTGCGAACACGTAGTCGAGAACCCAGCCCGAACCGGCCCCGACCAGAATGCCGGCCAAGAGTTCCACGAAGACGCGGTAGACGACGCCGAACTGGCGCGACGACGACATCCCCGTCGGGCCGCCGTGCTCCGAATCTTTAAGCCCCCGCGCTGTCCGTGCTTTTCGCAACTTCGCGTCGAGTTCGTCGAGTGACGATCGATCGTCGTTGCTCATTACGGACGCCGCGCGAACCTATGAATCTCGGTACGGCCGGTGACCCGAGCGGTGCGCAACATAGTGGGCAGGTCGGCCGCTGTCAAGGCGCCGCGCATGCATGTAAGCATATGATTGAACGAGGAAATACCACGTATCTCGCAAGTGCAAAACGGCACCGCCGAATTTCCTTCGGCAGGTCGCGCCGTGTCACGCCGTCGCGCGTAGGCGCTCCGCATTGCGCAAATCGACGGCGACAAGCTGCGAAATTCCGCGCTCGCTCATGGTCACGCCGAACAGCCGGTCCATGCGGGCCATGGTCAGGCGATGATGCGTGACGACGACGAAGCGCGTGCCGGTCGAGGCCCCGATGTCGTCGAGCAGCGTGCAGAAGCGGTCGACATTGGCATCGTCGAGCGGCGCATCCACCTCGTCCAGCACACAGACCGGCGCCGGGTTGGTGAGGAACACGGCGAACAGCAGGGCGAGGGCCGTCAGCGCCTGTTCGCCGCCCGAGAGCAGCGACAGGGATTGCAGCTTCTTGCCCGGCGGGCTCGCCATCACTTCGAGGCCGGCCTCCAAGGGATCGACCTCTTTCGGTGCGCCCTCGGCCGGGTCGGCAGGATCCACCGGCGCCAGCGTGAGATGCGCCCGCCCGCCGCCGAACAGCCGCACGAACAGCTCCTGGAAATGCGTGTTCACCTTGTCGAAGGCGGCGACCAGCCGTTCGCGTCCCTCGCGGTTGAGATTGGAAATCCCCTGGCGCAACCGGGCGATGGCGCGCACGAGATCGTCCTTCTCCGTCGTCAGCGTCGCCATCTGCTGCTCGACCTCGGCGGCTTCCTGCTCGGCCCGCAGGTTGACCGGGCCCATCGTGTCGCGCTCCTTGATCAGGCGTTCGAGGCGCGCCTCGATCTGCGCCATCTGCGGCAGCTCGTCGTCGGGGTCGAGGCCGCCCGCGGCAAGCGTCTCTTCCGGCGCGCAATCGAGGCGCTCGCGGATATGGGCGACGAGCTCGTCCGAGGCGCGTTCGCCCTGCTCGTTTTCGGCTTCCAAGCGCACGCGGGTCTCGCGTGCGGCGCCAAGTTCCGCCTCGATCGTCTTGAGATCGCGCTCGGCGGCGGCGACGGCGGATTCCGCCTCGGCCAAACGATCGGCCGCCGCGCGTCGCGCCGCCTCGGCCTCGATCAGGCGGTCGAGCAGGGCGCTGCGCTCGGCGGCAATCTCCGGCGGACGCAGCGCCAGCCGTTCATGATCGGCCGTGGTCCGTGCGACGCGCTGGCCAAGGACTGCGAGTTGGCGCTCCGCGCCGTCCGCACGCACGGTCCATGCCGTTTCCTCGGCCGAGATGTCGACGAGCCGTCGCGCCAGCGCCGCGGTTTCGCGCTCGAGCCGGTCATGCGCGCTCTGCAACTCAATCAGGCGCGCGCGCTTGAGGCCGAGCGCCGCGCGATCCGTCGCCAGCTCCTCGCGTTGCATGATGGGATCGGGCAGCGCCTCGAGCCGGGCCTGGGCCGCATCGTGGCGCGCATCGTGCTCCGTCAGATCGGCCGCCAAGCGCTCGGCCTGCTCGGCCAGGCCGGAGAGCCGCGCGGCATCGGCCGCAACCGCCCGCGCCAGCGTCTCCCGCTCCTCGCGCGCAGCCTGCAGCGCGGCGAGAGCATGACGCTCCGCCTCGCGCGCTACCGAGTCATTGGCCTCGACCGCGCGGCTCGTCTCCTGCGCGGCGGCGAATCGCGCCCGCGCGCCGGCGCACGACTCCGCGGCAACCGCCCGCGGCCCGCGCAAGTCCTCGAGACGCCGGCGCTGCGCCAGGCGGGTTGCCGCGGCGATCGGCGCACCGGCCTTGACCGTGAATCCGTCCCAGCGCCACAACGCGCCGCCACGCGTCACCAGGCGTTGGCCCTGCGCCAGAAGCGGTGCCAGTCGTTCACCCTCCGCCTCGTCGGCGACGACGCCGATTTGCGTCAGGCGCCGGGCCAGGGCGGGCGGCGCGCCGACGAAGCCGGCGAGGGCTTCGGCGCCGGCGGGAAGCGCCGGCGCTGTTCCGGCGCCGTCCACGACGCGCCAATGTGCCGACGCCTCGGTGGCGGTCGGCGCCGCGAGATCGTCGCCCAGCGCCGCCCCGAGCGCGGCTTCATAGCCGGGCCGGACCGTGATCTGGTCGATGACCGGCGGAAACTCGCCGGCGCTACCGCCGGCAAGCACGGCGGTCAGCGCCGCCACCTCGCCTTCGATGCGGGCGTGGTCTGCCTCGGCCGCGCGCAACGCCTCGCGCGCTCCGGCTTCCTCCTCCTGCGCAGCGCGGCGCGCCGCCTCGGCTGCGGCGACGCCATCGCGCGCGGCGACCAGGCTGCGTTCGGCCGCGATGACGCGGAGCTGCGTCTCCGCTTGTTGCGGGCCGGAGTTCGTCGCCGCAGCCTCCAGCTTCTCGCGCTCGACGACTGTATCGGCAAGCCGCGCGGCCAGACGGTCGCGGCGCCCGGCAAGGTCGGCGATCTCGCGGGCAAGTGCGGCACGCTCCGCCTCGGCGGCGGCGACCGCCGCGGTGAGGCGGGCGACGTCACTGTCCAGCCGCTCGACCTCGGCGCTGCAGGCCGCGAGATCCTGGCTCACCGTGTACCCTTCATCGGTCGCTTCGGCCGCGACGGCGGCCAGGCCCTCGCGCTCGGCGGTCAGGCGCGCCAGCGCGGTCCTGGCATCGGCCGACTGGTCGCGTTCGCGCGCCTCGTCGGCGGCGAGCTGCTGCAGCCGCGCCGCGATCTCGGCCAATGCCCCGTTGACCCGCGCCTCTTCGGCTTCGAGCTGCTCGCGTGCCAGGCCCAGCCGGGCCAGCCGCGCCGCCGCTTCGGCTTCGGTCTTGCGCAGATCGGGCAGGCAGGCCTGCGCGTCGGCGAGCGCCGTCGCCGCATGCGCGGCGCGGCCGGTGATCTCGGCGACGATCCGCTCGGCCTCGGCCAGGCGCTGCGCTGCGGCCTGGCGCGCGGCCGTTGCTGCGCGCCAACGCAGGTGCAGGACCACCGCCTCGGCGCGGCGGATGAGGTCGCTCATGTTGCGGTAGCGCGCCGCCTGTCTCGCCTGCTTCTTGAGGCCCTGAAACTGCGTGTCGAGCGTGGTCAGTACGTCGTCGAGGCGCGCGAGGTTGACCTCTGCCGCCTTGAGCTTGAGTTCCGCCTCGTGCCGCCGGGAATGCAAGCCGGTGATGCCGGCCGCCTCCTCAAGCAGCGCGCGCCGTTCGGCGGGCTTTGCCGCGATGATGGCGCTGATGCGCCCCTGACTGACAAGGGCCGACGAATGCGCGCCGGTCGCCGCGTCGGCGAACAGCAGCTGCACATCGCGGGCGCGCACCTCGCGCCCGGCGACGCGGTAGATCGACCCGGCGCCGCGCTCGATCAGGCGCGTCACTTCGATCTCGGCGAGGTCGTTGTACGGCGCCGGCGCGTTGCGCGTGGCGTTGTCGAGAAGCAGCGACACTTCGGCGATGTTGCGCGCCGGCCGCGTCGCCGTGCCGGCGAAAATGACGTCGTCCATCTCGCCGCCGCGCAACGACCGCGCCCGGTTCTCGCCCATCACCCAGCGCAGCGCCTCCACCAGGTTCGACTTGCCGCAGCCGTTCGGGCCGACAATGCCGGTGAGGCCAGGCTCGATGTCGACGACCGTCGGTTCGACGAAGGATTTGAAGCCGGTGAGGCGAAGCCTGGCGAAGTGCATCGATGACATGTCCGCTGGTTGTGAACGGCGCCTTCAGGATGGTCCGGCGAGCGGCTTGAGCGCCTTGTCGATCTCGGCGAAGGTCAGGCCGCCGGTGTATTTGCGACCGTTGATGATCAAGGTCGGCGTCCCGCGGACCTCGAACTCCTTCTCGCCCTTGAGGCTCTGATTGAGCACCGCGGTCTGCAGCGCACTGTCCTTGAGACAGTTGTCGAATGTGGTGTCCGACATGCCGCCGAGCTTGGCGATGCGCCGCAACCCCTCGGTAATTGCTGTCGGGTCATTGGATTGGGCCCAGCTCTCCTGCTGCGTGAACATCACATCGATGAAGGCGAAAAAACGATCGGGGCCGGCGCAGCGCGCGATCATCGATGCTTGCAGCGCGAAGCGGTCGAGCGGGAAGTCGCGGTAGACGTACTTGACCAGCCCCCTGTCGACGGCGGCGCGCTCGGGGCGGCCGTCGGCGCGGGAATGGCGGGGGCCGAGGTGGCGACGGGCGCCACTGGCTGCGCTTGGTTGAGAAACCACCAGGCGCCGCCGCCGGCGACGGCAAGCACGACCAGCGCGGCTACCGCCAACGAGATATTACGGTTCATGGGTCCAAGACCTACAAGATGTTGTGTATCCTAACGATTCGATTCCCCCTCCGTCAATTTAAGTTCTTTCCCGGCCGGCCCCTTTCAGGGCCAGCCCGAGCCGGGTCAGGGCGGCGCGCAGGCCGGGATCGCCGATCTCAGCCACGGCGGCCGAGACGACGGCAACGTCGGCCTGGCTCGGCGGCCCGGTCTCCCGCGGAAGCCGCCGACGTCCCGGGAGCGGCGCCTGCCGCAATTTGAGCCTGGTTACCGCCCGAAAGCCGAGATAGGCGTTGATCCGGTCGATCAACTGCGGGCCGAGGTGCTGCAACTCCATCGCGGCCCCGCCGGCGACGCGAACGGTGAGGACGCCGCCGGCATCGGCATCGCGCTCTGCCGGCGCGGTCAACCGCTCGGGCAGCGTCGCCGCGGCAAGCTCGGCGCCGACGATCGCTGTCCAGTCGGTCGCTAAGGCGGCGAAGGCCTTGCCGCGCCGCGCCAGCGCCGGGCGCGTCACTTTCGGTAGGCTGCGGGCAACCGCGCGCAGGGTCATCGCCGTCTGCTCCTGACATTGGCGTTTCGGCGGCTATGCTAGAATTGCTCGGCGCACCGCACAATGACAAGAATGGTCCGCGATCGAAGACTGGTGATGTCGCCGCCCGCCGCGCTCAGCGATCTTTTGCTTGCCTGGTACGACCGCCACGCCCGCGTGCTGCCCTGGCGCGCCCGCCGCGGCCAGACGCCCGATCCTTATCGCGTGTGGCTGGCGGAGATCATGCTGCAGCAGACCACGGTCGCTGCCGTCGGTCCGTATTTCCGCGACTTTCTGGCCCACTGGCCGACGGTCGAGGCGCTGGCAGGTTCGCCGCTCGACGACGTGCTCGCGGCCTGGGCCGGGCTCGGCTATTACGCGCGCGCCCGCAACTTGCACAAATGCGCACGGCTGGTGGTCGAAGCGCATGACGGCAGCTTCCCCTCGACGGAGGCGGGACTGCGCGCGCTGCCCGGGATCGGGCCGTATACGGCGGCGGCGATCGCCGCGATCGCCTTCGATCGGCCGGCGGTCGTCGTCGACGGCAATGTCGAGCGCGTGATGGCGCGGCTGCACGCGGTCGCCGAGCCGCTGCCCGCAGCCAAACCCGAGCTGCGACGCCTTGCCGCCGCGCTGGCGCCGCTGCGCCGCGCCGGCGACTACGCCCAGGCGGTGATGGATCTCGGCGCGACGATCTGCGTGCCGCGCCAGCCGCGCTGCATGCTGTGCCCGTGGGCGGGGCCCTGCGCCGCGCGCGCGGCCGGCGCGCCGGAACGCTATCCGCGGCGCGCGCCGAAGAAGGCACGGCCGACACGGCACGGTGTCGCCTTCTTGCTCACCCGTCGCGACGGCGCGATCTGGCTGCGCCGCCGGCCGGATAACGGCCTGCTCGGCGGCATGATGGAAGTGCCGTCGACGCCGTGGCGCGTCGGCGAATTCAACGTGGCGGCGGCGCGCCGCGCGGCGCCGCTGGCGCTGCCGTGGCGCGAACTGCCCGGCGCTGTCCGCCACGGCTTCACCCATTTCGCGCTTGAGCTCAAGGTGTGGGTGGCGCGCGCCAGCCGTCTGCCGCCGGCGGACGGGGCCTGGTATCGACGCGAGCAGATCGGCGCGCTGGCCCTGCCGACGCTGACGAAAAAGCTGCTCGCCCACGCGACGCCGGCAGCGGACTAGCCGCCGAGGCAGTCGGTGAGGGACTTGGCGAGGCCGCGCATCATCGCGAAATAGGCCTCCGGCCCCGGCTTGAGCCCGGCGCCGAGCATATCGAGCACGCCGGTCCGCGCGGTGGTGTCTTCGACCACAGTCTGCACCAGGCTCGGTTCGAACTGCGGCTCGCTGAACACGCAGACGGCGCCTAGGCGAGAAATCCTCTGCCGCAAAGCGGCCAGATGCTTGGCGCCTGGACGCCGCTCCGGGCTGAGGCTGATCGCACCGACGGTCGCCAGGCCGTAGCGCTTCTCAAAGTACTGGTAGGCGTCGTGGAAGACGATGAACTGCCGGCCTTGCATCGGGCTGAGCGCCGCGCGCAGCTCGACGTCCAGCGCATCGAGCCGCGCCGCGACCCGCGCTGCATTGGCACGAAAGCGCCCTGCGTTGCCGGGAGAGACCTTTTCGAGCGTCGCGGCGGCTACGGCGACGATCGCCTTGGCATTGTCGATGTCGAGAAAGAGATGGCCATCAATGTCGGCATGGCCGGCGTGGGCATGGCCGTACGCGTCGGCATGCTCGCCCCAGGCGCCGCCGGTGCGTGCCTTCAACAGTGTCACGCCCGGCGCCTCGGCGAGCTCGACGACAATGGCCTTTTGGCTCAGCGTGGCCAGCGGCTTCTCGAGGAACGTTTCATATGCTTCCCCGATCCAGAAGACGATCTGCGCCTGGGCCAGGGCGCGCGCCTCCGACGGCTTCAGTGCGTAGGTATGCGGCGAACCGGTGCCGCGTACGACAAGCTCCGGGACACCGACGCCCTCCATGACTCCCGCGACCAGCGAATGGAGCGGCTGGATGCTGGCCATCACGCGCGGACCCGGATCCGCGGACAAGCGGCCGCTTCCGGCGATCGAGGCGACCGCCGCCGCGGCCAGGCACAATATCCAACGAATGATCCACCCTCCAAACTTGCTGCCATGCGTTTTCTCGACCAATTCCCCGCGGTTGGTGTTATATTATAACATTAACACAGGCCGAGACAACCGCCATGAAGGACCCAGGACGCAGACCGACGCCGTTTCCCCGCCGCGGCCACAATCATGCAAAGTGCGTGCGCCATGCGCTCGTCGCCGCGGCAGAGCTCTGCGCCAGACAGGGCGAGCGCCTGACGCCGCTGCGCCGCCGCGTGCTCGAGCTGGTCTGGTCGAGCCACCAGCCGATTGGCGCTTACGCCATTCTCGACCGCCTCAAGACCGATGGGCGGTCCGCCGCGCCGCCGACCGTCTATCGCGGCCTCGAATTTCTGCTCGAGCAGGGGCTGGTTCACCGCATCGCCTCGCTCAACGCCTTCATCGGCTGTGCCGATCCCGGCCACGCCCATTCGGTACAGATCCTGATCTGTACCCAGTGCGGTGCGGCGGCCGAACTCGACGATGGGCGGGTCAACAAGGCGCTCGGTCGCAGCGCCGCCGAGAACGGCTTCAGCGTCGAGGGGCGCATCGTCGAGCTCAGCGGCGTGTGTGGGTCCTGTCGCGGCGGCGGCGATAGGGCCCGCGCCGGGCATCGGCCCCATGTCGCCTGATGGCGCGCCGGCGGCGGCGCTCATCCACGCGCGTGGCATCGAAAAGTCGGTGGCCGGGCGGCCGATCCTCAGCCATGTCGACATCGACGTTGCCAGCGGCGAGATCGTCACCCTGATCGGCCCCAACGGCGCCGGCAAGAGCACGCTGCTGCGTATCTTGCTTCGCCTCGTCGCGCCCGATCGCGGCGAGCTGTGGCATCGGCCGGCGCTGCGCGTCGGCTACATGCCGCAGCGTCTGGCGCTCGACGAGCTGCTGCCGCTGACGGTCAGTCGGTTTCTCGCGCTTGGCAACGGCGGCCGCCGGGCTGACCTGTCCGCCGCCCTGGCGGAGGTCGGTGCCGCCGGCGTCGCCGCCGCGCCGGTTCAGGCGATCTCGGGCGGCGAGCTGCAGCGCGTGCTGCTCGCGCGCGCCCTGCTGTGCGATCCGCAGCTCCTCGTGCTCGACGAGCCGGTGCAGGGTGTGGATCTGCTCGGCCAGCAGGAGCTGTTCGGGCTCATCGTCGCGATCCGCAATCGGCGCCGCTGCGGCGTGCTGATGGTCAGCCACGACCTCCATCTCGTCATGGCGGCGACCGACCGCGTCGTCTGCCTCAATCACCACGTCTGCTGCACCGGCCATCCCGAGGCAGTCAGCCGCCACCCGGCTTATCTCGCGCTGTTCGGTCCGCAATTGGGCGAGGGCTTCGCGCTCTACACGCATCATCACGATCACGTGCACGATCCCGCGGGCCACATCGTCGAGCTGCCGCGGGGAAGCGAGCCGCCGTCCGCGCCGGACCATCCGCATGGATGAGTTCTTGTGGCGGGCCTTGCTCGGTGGCGTCGGCCTCGCCGTGGTCGCCGGACCGCTCGGCTCGTTCATCGTGTGGCGCCGCATGGCGTTTTTCGGCGACGCGCTGGCGCATTCGGCGCTGCTTGGCGTCGCGCTCGCCTTCCTGCTCGACGTCAATCTCAATCTCGGCGTCGTCGTCGTGTGCCTAGCGCTGGCGGCGTTGCTCGCCTGGCTGCAGTCGCGCGGCGGGCTCGCCGGCGACACGCTGCTCGGCGTCTTCGCGCCGTCCGCGCTGTCGCTCGGCCTCGTCGCCATCGCCTTCATGGAGCGGCTGCGCGTCGACCTGATTTCGTATCTGTTCGGCGATATCCTCGCGGTGTCGCCGGTCGATCTTGCGTGGATCTATGGCGGCGGCGCGGTCGTGCTCGCCGCGCTCGCCGTGATGTGGCGGCCGCTGCTGGCGATGACCGTGCACGAGGAATTGGCGCGGGTCGAGGGCGTGCCGGTCGAGCGGTTCAGACTCGCCTTCATCGCGCTCCTCGCCATCGTCATCGCCGCGGCGATGAAGATCGTCGGCGTGTTGCTCATCACCTCGCTGCTGATCATTCCGGCGGCGACGGCGCGCCGCTTTGCGCGCAGCCCGGAAGCAATGGCAATGCTGGCCGCCGCCTTCGGCGCGGTGGCGGTCGCCGCCGGGCTCTATGCCTCGCTCGTTCTCGACACGCCGTCGGGCCCGACGGTCGTCGTCGCGGCGGCCTTCGCCTTCGCCGTCTCCGTCGTCCTGCCGCGCCGCGCTTCGTGAGCGGCCAACAACGCAAGGGTAAAGAGAATCATTGCGCCGGCTTGATGCGCCGCGGCGAGCGGGATCGGTACGACGAGCAGCAGCGTGGCAATGCCGAGCGAGGCCTGCGCGAGCGCCATTCCCGCCATCGCGGCGAGCCAGCGGCCCACTGCCGGCGGCAGCGTCGCACGCGGCGCGGTCAGCCAAACCGCGAGGCTCGCCAGCAGCGAGGAGATGCCCAGCAGGCGGTGATGAAATTGGACCGCGGCGACGTTCTCGAAGGCGTTCAGCCACCACGGCGACAGATCGAGATAACCGGCCGGAACGAGGCGCCCGTCCATCAACGGGAACGTGTTGTAGGTCATGCCGGCGTCGAGTCCGGCGACGAAGGCGCCGGACAGCATCGTCAGGAGAATGAGTCCGGCGAGGAGATGCAGGCGATGCGTTAGGGCGCCGGCGGTCGCAGTCGGAATGAAGCCGGCCGGTCGCGCGAGATCGAGAGCGATGCGCAGGCTCGCGGCATAGATGACGATGGCGAGACCGAGATGCGCGGCGAGGCGGTAGGGGCTGACATCGACGCGATCGACCAGGCCGCTTTGCACCATGTACCAGCCGAGCAGCCCCTGCAGCGCGCCCAGCGCGAACACGCCGGCGAGGCGCCAGACGAGCGTGCCACGCGCGCGGCCGGTGGCGACGAACCAGAGGAACGGGACGAGGTAGACCGTGCCGATCAGCCGGCCCCACAAGCGGTGGACGTATTCCCACCAGAAGATCGCCTTGAACTCGGCGAGCGACATGCCGAGGTTGAGCAGCCGGTATTGCGGGGTCCGCTGGTACTTGTCGAAGGTCGCTTGCCACTCCGCAGCCGAGAGCGGCGGCAGCGCGCCGAGCAGCGGCTGCCACTCGGTGATCGACAACCCGGATTCGGTAAGGCGCGTGATGCCGCCGATGACCACCATGGCGAAGATCATGGCGCAGCAGACGAACAGCCAGGTGGCGACTGGCTGCAGCAGCGGTCCGCGATGCAACGCGACGGCGCGGGTGGTGTGCATAAGATTATTTCAGCGTGGCCTGGAGCTCGTGACACACGAAGTGGCGCGATTATGAATCATCCTTGGCCGGATCGCAGGGCGAAATCGCCGCAGGCTTGACGGCGGCGCTGTCCGGGGTTAATCATATGTATACGAACAATCAAATTCTGCTCGGGTCGACACAACGCGGCCATTGCCTGTAGAAGTCCGGTGATGAAGTCCACCGCCATCAAAGCGACTCAGAATGCGGCACCCCCGCCCAATCCGACCCCGGGATACGCGGTGGAGGAGCAGGTCGGCCATCTGCTGCGGCGGGCGCATCAGCGGCATACGGCGATCTTCCAGGAATCATTCGCCGAGTTGCAGCTCACGCCGACGCAGTTTGCCGCCCTGGTCAAGATCAAGGACCTGGGACAGGTGTCGCAGAACCAGCTTGGTCGCCTGACGGCGATGGACCCGGCGACGATTCAAGGCGTGATTCAGCGTCTGCTGCTGCGCGGCCTGATCGGCCGCCATCCGGACCCGGGCGATCGCCGCTGCACGCTGCTGCGTTTGATGCCGTCGGGCCTCGCGCTGGCCGAGAAGGGGGTCGAGCGCGGCCGGGCGGCAACCGAGGCGACGCTGGCGCCGCTCGCACCGGCCGAGCGTGCGGCGTTTCTGGCATTGTTGCGAAAGCTGACCTGACCCCGGTCAGACCCGAGTCCGCGATGAACGATACCGCACGCCGCGCCGCCGACCTCAAGCTCGGTTTCGGCCTGAGTTTCGCCGAGCTGCAGAGCCGCGCGGGCCTGGTCAGGCTCGACGCAGCCTTCGTCGACCGCCTGCAGCGCGGGGATGTGGCGCTTGCCAACCGGCTGCTGGCGGCGCGCGCCGGTCCCGCGTCGCTGTCGGCCAAGGACGAGGGCAATCTGCTGATCGACCTCGGGCCGCAGGTCGAGAGCTTCGTCGCCGAGCTGTTCGGAATCGAAAGCGAGGCGCGCGCGCTCGCCGCCGGCACACATGCGCTGGCGCCGATTTACGCCTGCAAGCGGCTATTCGTGCAGCGCCGCGCCGTCAAGCAGTTCAAGCCGGAGGAGGTCGCGGCCTTCGACGGCCCCACGCTCGCCGCCGCGCTCGAAACCCATCTCGGCGAAGCGCTGACCGAGCTCTCGTTCGCGACACATGTGGGGGAATGGGAGAAGGATGCGGCGGCCCACGCTGCGGCGCTCGATCTCGCCTTGCGCTATGCCGCCTGGGCGACGCTGAGCGAAGCCGGTCGCGCCAAGCATCGCGCCGGCGTCCTGTTCAAGACGCCGCGCAAGGTCGAACCGCTCCACTTGGTTGCGGTCGAGACGGTCGAGATCGACGGCGTCCGCATGATGCGGCTGCCGGAGCATGAGTGGCGCGCGCGCGCCGGCTTCGCCTTGACCGATCCCGGCATGGACCTGAATCATGCCCTCGATCAGATCAATTACTGCATCTGGTGCCACAACCAGGGCAAGGATTCCTGCTCGAAGGGACTCAAGGACAGAAAGACCGGCGCCTTCCAGAAGACCGTGTTCGGCGTCGCGCTAGCCGGCTGTCCGCTCGAGGAGAAGATCTCCGAGATGCATACGCTGAAGGCGCAGGGTTGCGCCGTCGGGGCGCTCGCCGTCATCGCCGTCGACAATCCGATGGTGGCGGCGACCGGGCACCGCATCTGCAACGACTGCATGAAGTCCTGCATCTATCAGAAGCAGGAGCCGGTCGACATTCCGCAGGCGGAGACTCGCATCCTCAAGGACGTGCTGGCGCTGCCCTGGGGCTTCGAGATCTACGCGCTGCTGACGCGCTGGAATCCGCTCGATCTACGCCGGCCGCTGCCGAAGCCGGCGAGCGGCTACAAGGTGCTGGTCGTCGGCCTCGGGCCGGCGGGATTCACGGTCGCCCACCATTTGATGAACGACGGCCACGCCGTGGCGGCGATCGACGGCCTCAAGATCGAGCCGCTGCCGGCGGAAATCTCGGGCGTCGCCGCCGACGGCAGGCGCGCGCCGTACCGACCGATCCGCGAAGTGACCGAGCTTTACGAGAATCTCGACGATCGACTGATGGCCGGCTTTGGCGGCGTCGCCGAATACGGCATCACAGTGCGGTGGGACAAGAACTTCCTCAAGCTCATCCGTCTGCTGCTCGAGCGCCGCCGCGACTTCGCCATGTATGGCGGCGTGCGCTTCGGCGGCACGCTGACCATCGACGATGCGTGGGCGCTCGGCTTCGACCATGTGGCTCTGTGCGCCGGCGCGGGCAAGCCGACGCAGCTGTCGATCCCCAACGGCCTCGCGCGCGGCGTGCGCATGGCCTCCGACTTCCTGATGGCGCTGCAGCTCACCGGCGCCGCCAAGACCGCGTCGATCGCCAATCTGCAGTTGCGCCTGCCGGTAGTTGTCGTCGGCGGCGGCTTGACGGCGATAGACACGGCGACCGAGTCGCTCGCCTATTACGCGCGCCAGGTCGAGAAGTTCCTCCAGCGCCACGACACGCTCGCCGCCGATCGTGGCGAGGCGGCGGTGCGCGACAAGTGGACCGACGAGGACACGGACGTCGCCGAAGAGTTCATCACGCATGCCCGGGCGATCCGCGCCGAGCGCGAGCAGGCCGCTGCCGAAGGCCGGGCGCCCCGTATCGCGCGGCTCCTCGATTCGTGGGGCGGCGCCACCATCGCCTATCGCCGACGGCTGATCGACGCGCCGAGCTATACGCTGAACCACGAAGAGGTCGCCAAGGCGCTCGAAGAGGGGGTGCGCTTTGCCGAGGGACTGACGCCGCTCGCGGTCGAGGTCGACGACCTCGGTCACGCCCAGGCGCTACGCCTCACCCGCGAAACGGGCGGCGGCAAGGAGGAGGTCGTGCTGCCGGCCCGTGCCATTCTGATCGCCGCCGGCACGCAGCCTAACACCGTGCTGGCGCGCGAGGACGGCCGTGTCCAGCTCGACGGCAAGTATTTCGCCGCGGTCGACGAGGACGGCAACCCGGTCACGCCGCAATACAACATCGCGAAGCCCGGCCGGCCGGACGTGCTGATGCAGCTCGGCACGGACGGCCGCGCCATCAGCTATTTCGGCGATCTGCATCCGTCCTTCTTCGGCAACGTCGTCAAGGCCATGGGCGGGGCCAAGCAGGGCTATCCAGTGGTCAGCCGGATCTTGACCAAGCGGCCGCCGACCGACGTGTCGCGCGCGGCGTTGTTCCAGCGGCTCGACGACGAGCTGCGTGCGAGCGTCCACGAAATCGTGCGCCTGACGCCCAATATCATCGAGGTCGTGGTCAAGGCGCCGCGTGCGGCGCGCGCGTTCCGTCCCGGCCAGTTCTATCGCCTGCAGAATTTCGAGACGCTCGCCCCGCGTGTCGACGGCACCGTGCTGGCGATGGAAGGCCTGGCCATGACCGGCGCCTGGGTCGATCGCGAGAAAGGGCTGCTCTCGACCATCGTGCTCGAGATGGGCGGGTCCAGCGATCTCTGCGCGCTGCTCAAGCCGGGCGAGCCGGTGATCCTCATGGGACCCACCGGCACGCCGACTGACATCGCGGCGAATGAAGTTGTGGCGCTCGTCGGCGGCGGCCTGGGCAATGCGGTCCTGTTCTCGATCGGGGCGGCGCTGCGTGCCGCCGGCTCAAAGGTGATCTATTTCGCCGGCTACAAGAAGATGCAGGACCGCTACAAGACCGCCGAGATCGAGCGCGCCGCCGACATCGTGGTCTGGGCTTGCGACGAGGAGCCGGGCTTCGCGCCGAGCCGGCCGCAGGACAAGCGCTTCGTCGGCAATATCGTCGAGGCGATGATCGCCTATGGCTCGGGCAAGCTCGGCCGCGCGCCGCTCGAGCTCAAGGCCGCCGACCGCATCGTCGCCATCGGCTCCGACCGCATGATGGCCGCGGTGGCGCGCGCGCGGCACGGCGTGCTGCAGCCCTACCTGAAGCCGCACCACGTCGCCATCGCCTCGATCAACTCGCCGATGCAGTGCATGATGAAGGAGATTTGCGCCCAGTGCCTGCAGCCGCAGCGCGATCCGGTGACCGGTCAGACGACGATCGTCTTCTCCTGCTTCAACCAGGATCAGCCGCTCGACCGCGTCGATTTCCGCGCGCTCAATGAGCGCCTGGGGCAGAACGCGCTGCAGGAGAAGCTGACGGCGCAATGGATCGACCGCTGCCTGAAGCGGCTCCACCTGCGCCGGACGGCGGCGGAGTGATCGCGCGCAGGCGGTAGAGCGGGCCTTCTCGCAAGGCGGCGTTCATCCCAAATTCCATGCGTGCCAATGCTCGCCGCTTGACAGGGGTTGTTATTTAGCTATATACGTAATTACGTAGGTAACTAAATATGAGCCGCATGCGCGCCGATCCGCTAAGCTCGACCTTCGCCGCTCTCGCCGATCCCACCCGTCGTGCGATCCTCGCGCGTCTCATCAGGGGAGAGGCCTCGGTCGGCGAACTCGCCAAGCCGTTCGACCTGTCGCTGCCGACCGTATCGCGGCATTTGACGGTGCTCGAGCAGGCCAGGCTGATCGAGCGTCAAAGGGACGCGCAGTGGCGCCGTTGCCGACTGACGCCGGAGCCCTTGATGGAAGCGGCCGAATGGATCGCACGCTACCGGGCCTACTGGGAGGGGCGTCTCGACGCTCTGACCCGTTTTCTCGTCGAAGAAGGCGGCAGGGCGGCGACGGCGCGGCGAGCGAAGCGACGGCGACGAAAGGGGACTCCCGATGGCGCGCGATGATCATACCGGCGGCGCACAGCCGGCTCTGCGGCTCAGCCGGCGGCTGCCGGCGCCGCGCGAGAAGGTATTCGCTGCGCTCTCGCGCGCCGAGGCGCTCCGCCGCTGGATGTGCCCGCAGGGCTTCACCTGTACGGC
>JACQDQ010000062.1 GCA_016201015.1 Pseudomonadota bacterium
AGGACGTGGGCCGACCTGGCGCAGGCTCGCTTCAAGAACCAGATTTCCGCGGCCGCCGTCGACAAGTCCGGCTCCGCCTACATGCAGCTCAACACCTTCCTGACGATCTACGGCGACAACGCCGCCGGCTGGGACAAGTTCAAGGCGGTCTTCATGAACTTGAACATCTCCAACAGTTCCGGCGCGGTGCCGCGCTTCGTCAACGACGGCGAGGCCGCGGTCGGCATCACGCTCGAGGACAACGCCTATCTTTACGTGAAGGGGGGCGGCTCGGTCGCCATCATCTATCCGGAGGACGGCACTTCGGCGATCGCCGACGGCATGGCGCTGGTCAAGCGGGCGGCGAATCCGGCCGCGGGCAAGGCGTTCATCGACTGGTCGCTGAGCGCCGCCGTGCAAGAGTTGGTCGTTCAGGAGCTCGGACGCCGGCCGATCCGCAAGGACGCCAAGCCGCTGGGCGCGCTGAAGCCGCTCGACCAGATCAAGCTGGTCAAGTACGACATCAAGAAGGCCGCCGACAAGCGCAAGGAATACTTGGACAAGTGGAACGAGCTGATGCTGTTGCGCTGAGCGCGGTCATCGCCACGCCCATCACGCCGGCGGCGCCAGGCCAGGCGCTGCCGGTTTCGTTTCAAGCGGTCCGGCCGCCGGCGAGGCTGCGGTGGCCCGGGTAGATCTCCAGCACATCGGCAAGAGCTATCCGGGACTCAAGGCCCTGGACGACATCGATCTCGTCGTCAATTCAGGCGAATTCTTCACGCTGCTGGGGCCGTCGGGCTGCGGCAAGACCACGCTGCTGCGAACCATCGCCGGGTTCAACCGGCATGACAGCGGGCAGGTGCTGATCGACGGCCGGCGCATCGACAACATGCCGGCGCACCGGCGCAACATCGGCATGGTGTACCAGGATTACGCCATCTTTCCCCACATGACGGTCGCCGACAATATCGCCTTCGGGCTGGTGACCCGGCATCGTCCGCGCCGCGAGATCGCCGAGCGCGTTACCCGCGCGCTCGATCTGGTCCAGCTCGGCGGCCACGCTGACCGCATGCCGCATGAGCTCTCGGGCGGGCAGCAACAGCGCGTCGCGCTCGCCCGCGCCATGGTCATCAACCCGCAGATCCTGCTGATGGACGAGCCGCTGTCGAACCTGGACGCCAAGCTGCGCGTCGAGCTGCGCGACGACATTCGCGACCTGCAGCGCTCGCTCGGCATCACCACGATCTACGTGACGCACGACCAGGAGGAGGCTCTGGTCATATCAGACCGCATATGCGTCATGCAGAGCGGCCGCGTGCACCAGATCGGCAGCCCGCACGAGGTCTATTCGCGGCCGGCGACGCTGTTCGTCGCCTCGTTCATCGGCGCGATGAACGTCATTCCGGACGTGCCGGTCGGAACCGGCGGCACGCTCCAGTTCGGCACCGGCCTTCAGCTTCTGCCGGCGCTGGCCGGCCGCACCAGCGTCACCCTGGCGATCCGGCCCGAGAACGTGATTCTGTCCGGCCGCGACGCGGCCGACGGCCCGGCGATCGCGCTCGAAGGAGACGTGAACAAAGTCACCTTCGCGGGTCGGGAAGCGTTCTATCGACTGACCTGCGGCGGAACGTTGCAGATCCTGGCGCATGTCTACCGGCCGGATCAGCGACAACTGGAAGGCGTCGGCACGCGCCTCGGCCTCGCATTTCCGCTTGCGCGCCTGCACGCGTTCGACGCCGCGGACGGCCGGCGGATCGATCTCGCGCCATGATCGCGATGATCGCACGAATTCGGCCAGATATCTGGACGGTCGTTCTATTGCTCACGCTGACGGTGATCGCGGTGTTACTGGTCTGGCCGCTCGCGGGCATCTTCACCGCCAGCCTCACCGACAACAACTCGGGCGAACCGACGCTGGCGAACTACGCGCGGGTGCTCGGCCATCCATTCTTTCAGGGCGCCTTGATCAACAGCCTGATTGTCGGTGCCGGCGGCATGCTCGGCGCCGCGTTGCTCGGCATTCCCCTCGCCGTGCTGACGACGCGCTATGTCATCGTCGGCCGCGACCTGCTGGCGACGCTGGCCGTGCTGGCCCTGGTCTCGCCGCCGTTCATCGGCGCCTATGCCTGGATCATGATGCTCGGGCAGAATGGTTTCCTGCGCGCGCCGCTGGCCGATATCGGCATCTCGTTGCCGCCGATCTACGGCTTCTTCGGCATTCTTCTCGTCTTCAGCCTGAAGTTCTACCCCTTCGTCTTTCTTCTCACCGCAAGCAGCCTGCGAACCATCAACCCGTCGGTCGAGGAAGCGGCCGAGGGGCTTGGTGCCGGCGCCTGGCACCGCTTCTTCCGCGTGACCCTGCCGCTGGTGTTTCCGGCGGTCAGCGCCGGCGCGCTTCTGACCTTCGTGTTGTCGATCGCCGACTTCGGAACGCCATCGATCGTCGGCGGCCGCGTGCGCGTGCTGGCGACGACGGCCTACAATCTGTTCACCAGCGAGATGACCGGCAATCCCGGCCTTGCCTCGGCCACCAGCGTTCTGCTGATCGTCGTCTCGCTGGTCGTCGTCGCCCTGCAACGCTGGTCGGTGGGCCGACGCAACGTCGCCGGCGCGATGATCCGCCGGCCGATGCCGACGCGCCTCGGGCCGATCGCCTCCGTCGTCGCGCATGCGGTCTGCTACGCCATCGTGCTCGCCAGCTCGCTGCCATCGCTGGTCGTCATCTACACCTCGTTCCGCAAGACCAGCGGGCCGGTCTTCCAGCCCGGCTTCGGCCTGGACAGCTATGCGCGCATCCTGCGCGAGGTGCCGCAGGTCATCAGCAACAGCGCCATCTATTCGCTGATCGCGGTGACGCTGATCGTGATCCTGGGCACTCTCATCGGCTACATCCTGGCGCGGCGGCAGACGATAATGGCGGGATTCCTCGACGGCGTGCTGCTCGTTCCCTATGTCGTGCCCGGCGTGGTGATGGGCCTCGCCTTCGTCGTCACCTTCAACGTCCGCCCCCTGGAAATCACCGGGACGGCGACGATCATCGTTCTGATGCTGTTCATCCGCCGACTGCCCTATGCCGTGCGGGCAAGCGCCTCGATCCTCAGGCAGATCAAAGGCAGCATCGAGGAGGCCGCGGTTTCTCTCGGCGCGGCTCCCGGGCATGCGTTTTTCAAAGTGACTCTGCCGCTGATGCTTCCCGGGATCGTCGCCGGCGCTCTGATGAGCTTCATCACCGCGATCAACGAGTTGTCGAGCTCGCTGATCCTCTATGTCGGCCGCACCATGACCATGCCGGTGCGCATCTATCTGTCGGTGCTCGACGGCGAATTCGGCACGGCGGCCGCCCTGTCGACGATCCTGCTGGTGACCACCGGGCTTGCCATCTATGCGGTGTTCTGGGTGTCCGGCCGCAACGAGAACGCCTTCGTCTGACCGTGACCGCCGACTACTGCCTTGACTCGCGAAGCGCAATGGCAGTGAGATCGCAGCTGTAACACTCGCCACATAGAATGTCCGAGCCAAAGACACGGACTATTTGTCATGGCAATCGGAACCGCGGCGACAATGAATCGGAGGAAACGATGCTTCGCTTGAAGCGACGGGGATTCCTGATCGGTAGTGGAGCGGCCGTCGGCAGCGCCGCGCTGCCGCGCTTCGCCATCGGCCAGGCCGACAACCGGCCGACGATCACGCTGGCGGTCCAGCAGATCTCGACGGCTGCCACGCTGGAGCCGCTGCGCGAGCGGTCCAATGTCGCGGAGCGCAGTCTGGCGCCCATCTTCGAAAGCCTGATTGCTCGCGACATGCAGTCTCAGCTCGAGCCGATGCCTGGTCTGGCCGAAAGCTGGACCCGGATCGACGCGCGGACCGTCGAGTTCTCGCTGCGCAAGGGCGTCAAATTCCATAACGGCGACGAGATGACGGCCGACGACGTGGCCTTCACCTTCGGCCCGGAGCGCATGTTCGGCCCCAGCGGCACCGCCGGGCGCACGCTGTACACCACGGCCGTCGGCAGCGAGAGCATCGTCGGCAAGGTGCTGCCCGCGGAGGTGATCGCGGTCGCCAAGCGGATTTGGCCGACGCTCGAACGCGTCGAGGCTGTCGGCAAATACACGGTGCGCGTCGTCACCCGCGTGCCCGATATCGTGCTCGAAGGGCGCATGGCCGGTCCAACCAGCGAGATCGTCAGCCAGCGCGCCTATTCGCAGGCCAAGACCTGGATCGAATGGGCCCGCCGGCCGGTCTCAACCGGACCGTACAAGGTTCGGGAATACCAGGCCGACCGCATGCTGATCCTCGACGCGCATGACGACTACTGGGGCGGACGGCCGCCGATCAAGACCATCCGCTTCATGGTCGTGCCCGAGGTGGCGAGCCGCGTCAACGGCCTGCTCAGCGGCGAGTTCGATTTCGCCTTCGACATTCCGCCGGATCAGATTCCCGAGATCGAGAAGAACGCCCGGTTCGAAGTGCAAGGCGGTCTGATTCCCAATCACCGCATCACCGCGTTCGACAAGACCCATCCGCAACTCGCCGATCCGCGCGTGCGTCAGGCCATGAGCCACGCGATCGACCGCCAGGCGATCGTCGACAGCTTGTGGGCCGGCCGTACCCGCATCCCGCCGGGCCTGCAATGGGAATTCTATGGCCCGATGTTCATCGAGGGCTGGACGGTCCCCGAATACGACCCCAAGAAGGCCCAGCAACTGGTCAAGGCGGCCGGGTACAAGGGCGATCCGATCCCCTTCCGCGTGCTCAACAACTACTACACCAACCAGGTCGCCACCGCGCAAATCCTGGTCGAGATGTGGCGCGGCATCGGCCTCAACGTCCAGATCGCGATGCGCGAGAACTGGCAGCAAATCTTCGAGCGCGACGGCAATCGCGCCGTCCGCGACTGGTCGAACAGCGCGCTGATCCCCGATCCGATCGGCTCCATGGTCGGGCAGCACGGCCCCGAGGGCCAGCAGCAGCAGGTCCAAGAATGGACCAACGCGGAAATGAATGCCCTGTGCGTCGCCTACGAATCCGAGATCGACATGGCCAAGCGCAAGGCGATGTTCAGGCGCATGCTGCAGATCGCCGAGCGCGAGGACCCGGCGCTTACGGTCTTGCATCAGACCGCGACCTTCACGGCGAAGCGCAAGGATATCGCCTGGAAGGCCGCGCCTGCCTTCCAGGTCGATTTCGGCAGCCGCAACTTCCAGCTGATGCGGAAAGGCTAGCACCGCGGCGCAATGCAGCCTCCGCTGGTCGATATCACGGGCCTGACGGTCGATTTCGATACGGGCGCGCGGATCGTGCGCGTGCTGCACGGCGTCGACCTCGCCGTCGGCGCGGGCGAGGCCGTCGGGCTGGTCGGCGAGTCCGGCTGCGGCAAGAGCGTGACCTGGCTTGCCGCGCTCGGACTGCTCGGCTCGCGCGCGCGGATCGGCGGTCAGGTTTCGCTGCGCGGTCGCAACCTGGTCGGCGCGCCGACATCGGCCCTCGAGTCCGTGCGCGGCCGGCACATCGCAATGATCTTCCAGGACCCGTCGAGCAGCCTGAATCCCGTACATCGCGTCGGCCGCCAACTCGCCGAGGCCCTTCGCCTGCATCGCGACATGGACGCCGACGCCGCCATGGTCGAGGCGCGACGCCTGCTCGACCGCGTCGGCATCGCCGATGCGCCGCGGCGGCTCGACGCCTACCCGCACGAGCTCTCCGGCGGCATGAACCAGCGCGTGATGATTGCGATGGCCCTCGCCGGCCAACCCGAAATGCTCGTCGCCGACGAGCCGACCACGGCGCTCGACGCCACCATCCAGGCACAGATTCTCGAATTGCTGCAGGAGATTCGCCGCGACACCCAAATGGCACTGGTGCTGATCTCGCACGATCTCGGCGTCGTCGCGGAGAACACAGACCGGGTCTGCGTCATGTATGCCGGACGGGTCATCGAGGATGCGCCGATCGCGACCATCTTCGGCGCGCCGGCCCATCCCTATACGCAAGGCCTGCTCGCCGCCTTGCCCGATCTCGAGGGGCCACGCCGGCGCCTGACGACGATCCAGGGCGTCGTGCCCGAGGCCTGGAACCTGCCGCCGGGATGCAGCTTTGCGCCGCGCTGCGATCGCGCCGATGCTGCTTGCGCCGCGGCGGTGCCACCCTCACTCGCACTCGCCGCCGATCACCGCGCCGCCTGCATCAAGGCCGTGCCGCAGCCGGCGCCCGCCGCAGGCCGCGCATGACGACGCCCCTGCTTCAAGCCGCCGAGCTGACACGCCACTATTCGGTACGATCGGGAGCGTGGCCCTTCGGCCGCACCGCGACGCTGCGCGCGGTCGACGGCGTGTCCTTCACCTTGCCCGCCGGGCGCACACTGGGCCTGGTCGGCGAGTCCGGTTGCGGCAAATCGACGACCGCCAAGTTGGTGCTCGGCCTCGTGCCCCCGACGCGCGGCGAGGTGCGCGTGATGGGCGAAACGCTGCCGCCGGCCGGCACCGCGCGCTGGCGCGCGTTGCGCCGAAGCATCCAGATGGTCTTCCAGGATCCGTTGGGAGCGCTCGACCGGCGCGTCCCGGTCGGCGACCAAATCACGGAACCGCTGATCATCCATCGTATCGGCACGCCCGCGCAGCGGCGGGACAAGGCCGTCGCCACCATGGCGGCCGTCGGCCTCAAGCTCGATCACTTCGATCGCTACCCGCACGAATTGTCAGGCGGTCAGCGCCAACGTATCGTTCTCGCCCGCGCGCTGGTCCTGGAGCCGAAGCTGATCGTCTGCGACGAGCCGATCTCGGCGCTCGACGTATCGATCCAGGCGCAGGTGGTGAATCTGCTCGTCGACCTGCAGGCGCAGCTTGGCATCGCCTATCTGTTCATCAGCCACGATCTGCGCATGATCCGGCAGGTGAGCCACGAAGTCGCGGTCATGTATCTCGGCCGCATCGTCGAGCAGGGCGAACCGGACAGTCTGTTGGCGCAGCCCGCGCACCCCTACACCCAGGCGCTGATCTCGGCGATTCCGACCGCGTCCACCCGGACGCGGCGGGGGCGCATCATCCTCAAAGGCGACCCGCCCAATCCGATCGACCTGCCAAGCGGCTGCGCCTTCCACACGCGGTGCGCCTTCGCCGTCGCGCGGTGCCGGACGGAGACGCCGGCGCTGCGCGTCATGGCCGACGGCCGCCGCGTCGCCTGCCATCTGGCCGATACCAATTCGCCACGCGCGGTGGCCTGAGCGGAGACCACGAACGATGATGCGCTATCTTGCCGGACGCGTGCTGCGTGGCCTGTTCACGATCCTGCTGGTCATGACCTTCGCCTTCGTGGTGCTGCGCCTCTCCGGCGATCCGGCGCTGTTGATCATGACGGTCGATGCGCCGCCCGAGGCGATCGCCGCCTTCCGAACGTCGTGGGGGCTCGATCGCCCGCTCTGGGACCAATACGTCACCTATGTGCTCCGCGCCGCGATCGGCGATCTCGGCAACTCGATGCGCGACGGTCGGCCGGCGATCGAGCTGGTGCTCGATCGCGTTCCGGCGACGCTGGCGATCACGATCCCCGCCTTCCTCCTCAAGATCGGCATCGGCGTACCGGCCGGCATCTACGCGGCGCTGCACCGCAACTCGCTGGCCGACCGGTTGACCATGCTGGTTTCGGTTGCCGGCTTCACGGTGCCGAGCTTCGTGCTCGCGCTCGTGCTGGTGCTGGTCTTTTCGGTCAAGCTCGGCTGGCTGCCATCGAGCGGCAGCGAGACGCTCGCCCACGCCATTCTCCCTATCGTGACACTCGGCACGGCCGGCGCCGCCGTGATCGCGCGATTCACGCGATCGGCGATGCTGGAGGTCCTGGGCCAGCCCTATATCCGCGCGGCCTCGGCCAAGGGGCTCACTTGGCGCCGCGTCGTGACCGATCATGCGTTGCCCAACGCGGCTATCCCGACCACGACGATCATCGGCTTCATGATCGGCGCGCTGATCGCCGGCGCCGTGGTGGTGGAAAGCGTCTTCGCCTGGCCCGGCGTCGGGCGCCTGCTGGTCGTTGCCGTCGCCAACCGCGATCTGGCCGTGGTGCAGGCGCTGCTCATCATCATCGCCGCCACCATGGTGGCGGCCAATATTCTCGTCGACCTGGTCTATGGCTGGATCGATCCGCGCATGCGCACGCGTCATCCCGCCGGGGCGCAGTGACGGCGATGGCCACCGCAGCGGTGTCCCTGGCCCCGGTTCAGAAGACGGCGCATGCCCGGTTTTTCGAGGCCTGGCCGCCCTTGACGATTGCGGCTCTGGCCTGGATCGCCGGCATGGTGGCGACGGCGCTGGCCGCCGACGTCCTCGCCCCCTACCCCTTCACGGCGCTCGATCTCAAGGCGCGACTCGCGCCGGCGGTGCTGCTCGGCGGTAGCTGGGCCCATCCGTTCGGCACCGACGAGCTCGGCCGCGACGTACTCTCGCGGCTCATCATGTCGATCCGCATGAGCCTGCTCATCGCCTTCTTCGGCACGATGATCGCTGCGGTGCTCGGCACGACGATCGGCTTCGTCGCGGCCCATTTCCGCCGGGTGGTCGAGGCCGTGGTGCTGATGCTGATCGACTTCCAGGCGAGCATGCCGTTTCTGATCATCGCGCTGTCCGTGCTCGCCTTCATGGGCAACAGCCTGTCGCTCTTCGTCGTCCTGATGGGCTTCCACAGCTGGGAACGCTATGCGCGCATCACGCGCGGGCTGACCATCTCGGCCAACGAGCAGGGTTACGCCAGCGCGGTGCGACAGCTCGGCGCCTCCAGCCTGCGCATCTATGGGCTGCACGTCCTGCCGAACATCGCCTCGACACTGATCGTCTCGATGACGCTCACATTCCCCGAGACGATCCTGCTCGAAAGCGGTCTCTCCTTCCTGGGCCTCGGCGTGCAGCCGCCGCTCACCTCGCTCGGCAACATGGTCGGCTATGGCCGCGAGTATCTGACGCGGGCGCCGTGGATCATGCTGGCGCCGAGCGCCGTCATCGTCCTCACGACGCTGTCGATCAGCATCGTCGGCGACTGGCTGCGCGATCGGCTCGATCCCACGCTGCGCTAGGAGTCATTGCAGACCGCGGCGCGGCGGCGCAATGCGGACTGCGCCATTCCTGTCGCGCACGAACCTCACTCGCTTTGCTTCGATCTTCAGTCGGCTCCGCCACCCGCGCTCTTGCGGCTGGATCTTCGGTCGGGACGGCGGCCGATCAGTTCGAGGGTTCCACCGTGCTGAAACCTTGCTAGAATTGGCCGATCCGTGCGAATTATGGTTTCGCAATAAAGGAGGCTTCCGCCATGAAAAGAGTGATATTGGCCGCGTTTCTTGTTCTCGCCGCGCTGACCGGCACGGCGTCGGCGCAACAAACCTTGGTCATCGCCATTGCCGCCGACCCGACCGGCCTCGATCCCGAGGCCGTGCTCAATAACACCTCCGGCTTCGTGATGAGCACGATCTACGACAGCCTGGTCAAGTACAAGCAGGGCACGGTCGAAGTCGAACCCGGCCTGGCCGAGAAATGGGATGTCTCGGCGGACGGACTTACCTATACGTTCCATCTGCGCAAGGGCGTGAAGTACCACGACGGCACGCCGTTCAACGCGCCGAACTACATCAAGACCATCAAGCGCCTGCTCGACAAGGACGACCCGGATTCGATCTATAAGAGCGGACACGTCGAGGCGTTCTTCCCCGAAACCTACAGCTCGGTCGTCAGCTATACCGCCACCGACGACAACACGGTGGTGTTCAAGCTCAAGGAAGTGTCGGGGCCGTTCACGACCGACCTCGCGATGGTGTGGAACGCGGTGGTCAGCCCCGAGGCAGTCCACAAATACGGCAAGGACTTCCGCAATCACCCGGTCGGCACCGGGCCGTTCATCTTCAAGGAATGGCGGCCGGGAGACCAAGTCGTGCTCGATGCCAACCCCAACTACTGGGGCGGCAAGCCGAAGGTCGACCGCATCATCTTCAAGGTGATGCCCGACGCGCAAGCCGCGCTGCTCGCGGCGAAACGGGGCGATGTCCATGTCCTCGCCGACGTCAGTTCGCGAACCATTCCGGCGATCCGCAGCGATCCCAATCTCGTCGTCCTGACGCAGCCGGGCCTCACGGTCAACGGCATCGGCCTGACCAACGACGTCAAGTTCTTCTCCGACGTGCGCGTGCGCCAGGCCCTCAACTACGCGGTAGACCGCGACGCGATCAACAAGTCGCTCTACCAAGGACTCGCGGAGTTGATGTCTTCGCCGCTGCCCTCGGCGCAATGGGGCTTCGACGAGAGCCTCAAGGGCTATCCCTACGATCCCGAAAAGGCGAAGAAGCTCCTGGCCGAAGCGGGATATCCGAACGGCTTCGAGGTCGAACTGCTCGCCTACAGCTCGGCGCGCGGCTACAACCCGGCCGGCCCGGAATTCGCCGTGGCGATCCAGGGCTATCTGCAGAAGGTCGGCGTCAAGACCAACATCCGCAAGCAGGAGATGGGGGCCTTCCTCGCCGAGGTGCGCTCCGGCAAGTATCAGGGCATGTTCATGACCGGGTTCAGCGGCGACAACGGCGATCCGGACAACTTCCTGTTCAACTTGTTTGCCTCGCCGGCGATGCCGGTCGGCGATACCTCGCACTACAAGAACGCGGAGGTCGACAAGCTGATCAACGACGCCCGGCACACCGCCGACCTGGCGAAGCGCGTCGCCATGTATAAGAAGGCGCAGAAGATCATCCTCGACGAAGCGCCGTGGATCTTCATGAATTCGACCCTGCAGATGCGCGCCACGCGCAAAGAGGTCAAGGGCTTCGTTCTTAACCCGACGCAGATGATGCTCGAGATGGAAAAAGTGTCGCTGGACAAGTAGCGGCACTCAAGCCAATCACACCAAGTCGGCAAGTGGGGCGGGGTCTATCCCCGCCCCTTTTTCTTTCATCGCGCCGTCAAGCGACCGCTACAGGATGTCGTCGCGGATGCATGCCTTGAAATGGTCCGCCGACACCTCGCGCAGCTCGGGGACGTGCTTGGCACAATCGGCGACGGCGTACGGGCAGCGAGTACGAAACACGCAGCCCGACGGTGGATTGATCGGGCTGGGAATGTCGCCCTGAAGAACGATGCGCTTGCCCTTGCGATCGGGATCGGGGATCGGGACTGCGGAAAGCAGCGCCTCGGTATAGGGATGCTTCGGATTGCGGCAAAGCTCGCGCGCCGACGCACTTTCCATGATACGGCCGAGATACATGACGACGATGCGGTCGGAGATGTATTCGACCACCGCCAGGTCGTGGGCAATGAACAGCATGGTGAGTCCGAGCCGACGCTTGAGATCGCGCAGCAGATTGACGACCTGTGCCTGGATCGAGACGTCGAGCGCGGATACCGGCTCGTCGGCGACGATGAACTCTGGGCCGACGGCAAGCGCGCGGGCGATGGCGATGCGCTGACGCTGACCGCCGGAGAATTCGTGCGGATAGCGGCCCATATGGTCGGGCAGCAGCCCGACCAGCCCGAGAATCTCGCCGACACGCTCGCGGCGTTCGGCGCGCCCCTTGCCGATGCCGTGCACCACCAGCGGTTCGGCGACGATCTCCTCGACATGCATGCGCGGATTCAGCGATCCGAACGGATCCTGGAAGATGGGCTGCGCATGCCGGCGGAAACCCTGCAGCGCGGATTGCGACAGCGCCGCGATATCGGCGCCGCGAAACAGGATGGCGCCGGCCGTCGGATCGTAGAGACGCAAGACGGTGCGCCCGACCGTCGTCTTGCCGGAGCCGGATTCGCCGACCAGCCCGACGACTTCTCCGGCGCGAATAGTGAACGACACGTCGTCGACGGCCTTCACCTGGCCCTTGCCGCGCAAGAAGACGCCACTGCCGGTATCGAACCATTTCTTGAGGTGCCGCACCTCGACCATCGGAATTTCGGCATTCATGGCGTCACCGCCGGCGAACGGCTCGCGGCAACGTCGCGCCAGCGCAGGCAGCGGACGGCATGATCCGGCGCGCAGCGCTCGACCGGTGGCGCCTCGCGGTCGCAGATGCCGGGCTTGAAGAAGGAGCAACGGGGATGGAAGGCGCATCCGCGGGGCAGATCGCGGGGATGCGGCACGTTGCCGGGAATCGCCGCGAGCACAGTCCCGCCATCGTGGCCCATGCCGAGGCGCGGCACCGAGTTGAGCAGCCCGATCGTATAGGGCATGCGCGGTTGGCGGAAGATCGCGCGGGCCGGGCCTTCCTCGACGACGCGCCCGGCATACATCACCATGATGCGGTCGGCGATCTCGGCCGCGACACCGAGATTGTGCGTGATGAAGATCACGGCCATGCCGAGCTCGCGCTGCAAGCGCTTGATGAGCTCGAGGATCTGCGCCTGGATCGTCACGTCGAGCGCCGTCGTCGGCTCGTCGGCGATCAGCAGGGCGGGACGGCACGAGAGCGCCATGGCGATCATCGCCCGCTGGCGCATACCGCCCGACATCTGGTGCGGATAGGTGCGCATGCGGCGTTGCGGCTCGTGAATGCCGAGCAGGGCGAGCATCTCGACCGCGAGGGCGAACGCTTCGCGGCCGCCCTTTCCCTGGTGCAGGCGGATCGCCTCGATGATCTGGTCACCCACGGTATAAACGGGGTTGAGCGAGGTCATCGGCTCCTGAAAGATCATTCCGATCTCGTTGCCGCGGAGACCGCGCATCGCCGTCGTGTCCAGCCTGGCAAGGTCGCGGACCTTGCCGTCCCGCCCCTGCAGCGAAATGGCGCCCGAAGCAATTCGTCCCGCCGGGCTCTCGACCAGGCGCATCACCGCCAGGCACGTCACCGATTTGCCCGAGCCGGACTCGCCGACCACGACCAGCGTTTCGCCGCGATCGACATGAAAGGAAATATGGTCGACGGCGGTAAGGACGCCATCCTCGGTCGCGAACTCGACCGTGAGGTCGCGCACCTCGAGGAGATGGCCGCTGCCGTTCGACGCGCCGGCGGCGGTCATTCCTTGCGCCGACGCGGGTCGAAGTGGTCGCGCAGCGCATCGCCCAGGAGATTGAATCCCAGCACGACGGCGAATATGGCGAGGCCTGGGAACGTCGCGATCCACCAGGCCGTCAGGAAATAGCCCTGCCCCTCGGCGAGCACCGAGCCCCAGTCCGGCGACGGCGGTTGCGCGCCCATGCCGAGAAAGGAAAGGCCGGCGGTCTCGACGACCACGCCGCCGGCGTGCACGGTGGCCATCACCAGCAGCGGCGTGAAGCTGTTCGGCAGGATGTGCCGCAGCATGATGCGGAGCTGATGGCCGCCGATGGCTTGCGCCGCCAGCACGAATTCCGTGGTCTTGACCGAAAGAACCTGTCCGCGAATCAGGCGCGCATATTGCGGCGTGTAGACGATGCCGATGGCGATCATCGAATTGACCAGACTCGGACCGAGCACGGCGACGATGATCAGGGCGAGCAGCAGATAAGGGAAGGCGAGCAATACATCGACGACCCGCATTACGGCGGAGTCGATCCACCTGCCGTAATAGCCCGCGATCAGTCCAAGCGCGCAGCCGAGGACGAGCGCGAGGCCGTCAGCCACCAGGATCGACAGCAGCGCCGTGCGCGAGCCGTACATCACCCGGCTCAAGACGTCACGGCCATACTGATCGGTGCCGAACGGATGCACGGCCGAGGGCACCTCCAGGGACGCCGCAAAGTCCTGCTCGTAGGGGTCGTGCGGCGCAATGAACGGCGCCAGGACGGTCAGCGCGAGAAAAACGGCGACAATGGCGGCGCCGATCGTTGCGGTCGGCCGCCGCAGCAAGCGGGCGGTGCCCCGGCTCCATACCGACTTGCGCGCCGCCGCGAGCTCGAGAGTGCTCATCGGTAGCGGATCCGCGGATCGAGATAGGCGTAGCTCACGTCGACCACCAGATTGACGACGACGAAGACGAAGGCCGTGAGCATGGCCGCCGCCTGAACGACCGGATAGTCGCGGTCGAGGATGGCATTGATCATCAGGCGACCGACGCCCGGCAGGGAGAAGATCGTCTCCGTCAGCACCGCGCCGGAGAGCAAGAGCCCGAGCTGCAGCCCGATCACGGTAACGACGGGGATGAGCGCATTGCGCAAGACGTGCTTCAAGACCACGGCCGGTTCCGACAGGCCCTTGGCGCGCGCCGTGCGCACATGGTCTTGCGAGCGCATCGACAGCATCTCCGAGCGGGTGATCCGCGTGATCAGCGCCATCGAAACGGTGCCGAGCGTGCAGGCCGGCAGAATCAGATGGTGAACGGCCAGGGCCAAAAGGTCGGCGCGGCCGGCGATGATGCTGTCGACGATGGTCATGCCGGTGACGCGCGGCGCGTCGACGCCGATCGGCATAATGCCGCCGATCGGCAGCCAGTTTAGAAACGCGCCGAACACCAGGATCATCATCAAGCCGAGCCAGAAGATCGGCATCGAGGCGCCGAACAGCGACACCGTCATCACGATGTTGTCGAAGCGCGACAACGGCCACACGGCGGCCATCACGCCCAACGGCACGCCGACCGCAACGGCTACGAGGAGGGCGGCGACCGAGAGCTGGATGGTCACCGGCAGGGCGGTCCATACGTCCTCGAAGGCCGGGTGATGACTGCGCAGCGATATGCCGAAATCGCCTTGCAGCGCGGCCTCGGCGAAGAGCAGGTACTGCACATGGATCGGCTGATCCAAGCCAAGCTGCCGGCGCAGGCTTTCGAGCTGCTCGGTCGTGCCGTGGTCGCCGAGCAAGAGCATCGCCACATCGCCCGGCAGGACATGCATCGTCAGAAAGACGACAACGCTGACGCCGATCAAGACGAAGACGAGCTGCACCAGCCGCCGGATCACGTAGCGGATCACGCCACGAGCCTCGCAAGGACGGCGATCATGCGGCCATGGCCCTGTCGATGACTGAACTCGTCATAGCTGTGCGCAACCAATGAAATCCTTCGTGGTAACTGCGCGCTGATACTACCGGGACCGCAACCATCCCGCCGGTCGCGCGGGAACGGCCGAGTACGGGCGCAGGCGCGCCGGGCGGAATGCCTCGAATTGACCGGCTCTCCGACAATAATCCAGGGTCTAAGCTAGCTTGGTGTCGCAATGAATGACCCGGAACATACCCTCACCCGCATCGCCGACGCAATGCCGCGGGCATCGTTCCAGTCCATCCCGTTGCGCCTCGCGGACGCTTCCGGCAGCGGCCAAGGCATGCGATAACGTCCCCGGTCGTCACCTAACGGGCGCGCCCTATATAACCGTCGGCCGCAGCCCCAAAGCGGTGCCGGCATTGGGAGGATGAAGTCGTGATCCCGGATTTGGAGGTCAAGCGCTGCCTGCCCATCGACGGCGACCGGGCCTTGCTGATCGGCCGGGTATGGCTGCCGACGCCGCCGGCCGGCCCCTACGTGGTGGCGGTACGCGGCGATGCGCTCGTCAACCTGACGCGGCGCTATCCCACGGTCAGCATCCTGGCGAACGAGCTTGATATCGCGCGGTTGCGCGCCGAGATCGCCGACGCGCCGCGGCTGGCTTCGCTGGACGAGGTTCTGGCCAACAGCGACGAAGGGCAGCGCGATGCGGCCAGGCCATGGCTTCTCTCCCCTTGCGACCTGCAGGCGGTCAAGGCCGCCGGCGTCACCTTCGCGACCAGCCTGCTCGAGCGCGTCATCGAAGAGCAGGCGCGCGGCGACGCCGCCAAATCCGAGGAGGTGCGCCGCCAGATCGTCGCGGCGATCGGCCAGGACATCTCCAAAATACGTCCGGGCTCGCCCGCGGCCGAGGCATTGAAGAAGCTTCTGGTGGCGAAGGGCCTGTGGTCGCAATACCTCGAGGTCGGCATCGGCCCGGACGCCGAAATCTTCACCAAGTGCCAGCCGATGTCGACGGTCGGCCACGGAGCGCGGGTCGGCATCCACCCGCGCTCAACGTGGAACAACCCGGAGCCGGAGGTCGTCCTGGCCGTCAACGCCGCGGGCGCGGTGGTCGGCGCGACGCTGGGCAACGATGTCAACCTGCGCGATTTCGAGGGGCGCAGCGCGCTGCTGCTCGGCCGCGCCAAGGACAACAATGCCAGCGGGTCGATCGGCCCGTTCATCCGCCTGTTCGATGACTCATTCGGGCTCGACGACGTCGCCAAAGCCGATCTGGCGCTGGTGATCGAGGGGCCGGACAATTATCGCCTCGAGGGACTGAGCTCGATGTCGAAGATCAGCCGTGCGCCGGCCGATCTCGTCGAGCATGCCTGCGGGCGCTACCATCAATACCCCGATGGGTTCGTGCTGTATCTCGGCACCATGTTCGCGCCGATCGACGATCGCGATCGTCCGGGCGAAGGCTTCACGCACAAGATCGGCGATGTCGTGAGCATCGAAACACCGCGGCTGGGGCGACTGGCCAACCGCGTCGACTACTGCGATCGCATCGCGCCGTGGAACTTCGCGGCCGGCGCGCTGATGCGGAACCTGGCCGCCCGCGGCCTACTCGAAGTCCGGAAATAAAGGGAGCAAGCGATGCTGCACCAGAATCTCGTCGGCGGAGAATGGGTCGCCGGCCGTAGCGTGCGACAGAACATCAATCCATCCGACGTCCGCGACGTGGTCGGAGAGTACGCCCAGGCCGATGAGGCGCAGACCGATCAGGCGATCGCGGCGGCGCGCGAAGCCTTCAAGACGTGGAGCGTTTCGTCGGTGCAACAGCGCGCCGACATCCTCGATCGCGCCGGCACGGCCATCCTGGCGCGCAAGGACGAGCTCGGCCAGCTTCTGGCGCGCGAGGAGGGCAAGACGCTGCCCGAGGCGACGGGCGAGGCCATGCGGGCGGGACAGATCTTCAAGTTCTTTGCCGGCGAGGCGGTGCGCATCCAGGGCGAGAAGCTGGCCTCCGTGCGCCCAGGCGTCGAGGTGGAAATCACCCGCGAGCCGGTCGGCGTGGTCGCCGTCATCACGCCGTGGAATTTCCCGATCGCCATTCCCGCCTGGAAGATCGCCCCGGCGCTCGCATATGGCAACACGGTCGTCTTCAAGCCGGCGGACCTGGTCCCGGGCTGTGCCTGGGCGCTGGTCAAGACCCTGGTCGAGGCCGGGCTGCCGAATGGCGTGGTCAATCTGGTCATGGGGCGCGGCTCGGTGGTCGGCGAGCGGATCCTGGCGAGTCCGCAGATCGACGCGGTGACCTTCACCGGCTCGGTTGCGACCGGCCGCGCCCTCGCGGTCAAGGCGGTTCAGTCCGGCAAGAAGGTGCAGGTCGAGATGGGCGGCAAGAATCCGCTGGTGGTGCTCGACGACACCGACATGCCGACCGCCATAGGCGCCGCGGTCAACGGCGCCTTTTTCTCCACTGGCCAGCGTTGCACCGCTTCGAGCCGGCTCATCGTCACCGAACGCATTCACGATGCGTTCGTCGGCGCGCTGCTCGAGCGCTTGCGGACCCTCAAGGTCGATCATGCGCTGAAGGCGGGGACCGATATCGGCCCGGTCGTCGACCAGACCCAACTCGAGCAGGACCAGCGCTACATCGACGTCGCGCGCGGCGAGGGCGGAAAAATTCACGGCGGCGAGCGTCTCAATCGCGAAACCGAAGGGTTTTATCTCGCGCCGGCGCTGGTGACCGAGACGCGGAACACCATGCGGATCAATCGCGAGGAAGTGTTCGGCCCGGTCGCCAGCGTCATCCGCGTCAAGAACTACGACGAAGCGCTCGCCGTCGCCAACGACACCGAATTCGGCCTGTCGGCCGGGGTCTGCACGACGTCGCTCAAATACGCGAGCCACTTCAAGCGCCACAGCCAGGCGGGCATGGTGATGGTCAATCTGCCGACGGCCGGGGTCGACTACCATGTGCCGTTCGGCGGACGCAAAGGCTCGAGCTATGGCTCGCGCGAGCAGGGGCGGTATGCGGCCGAGTTTTTCACCACGGTCAAAACGGCCTACATCCAGGCCTAGGCAACGCCGAGCCGGCCCAATCCAAGGGGGAAATACGATGCCCGTTCGACGCGCCGCCAAGCTGGCCGCGCTAGCGGTTGGCGTGTTCATTGCGATCATGCCGGAAGCCGCGCCGGCGAAACCCGTGCTGATCGGCATCAAGACCGATACCAGCTCGATCGATCCGCATTTCTCGTATATCGCCACCAACCAATCGATCGCCGGCATGATCTTCGAGCCGCTGATCAACCGCGACGAGCAGCTCCGGCTGACGCCGGGGCTGGCCTTGTCGTGGCAGGCGGTCGACGACAAGAACTGGGAGTTCAAGTTGCGGCCGGGCGTCGCTTTCCATGACGGCAGTCCGTTCACTGCCGACGACGTGATTTTCACCGTTCAGCGCATCCCGCATGTCGCCAACAGTCCGGCATCCTTCAACGGCCATGTCAGCAAGATCGCGCGCATGGAGGCGCCCGATCCGCTGACCTTGCGCATCGAGACCAAGGTCCCCTATCCGCAGCTCGTGCTCGATCTCGCCGAAGTGCACATCCTGCCCAAGCGCCTCGGCCTCGACGTGTCGACGTCGGCGTTCAACGCCGGCGACGCCGCCATCGGCACCGGGCCTTATCGCTTCGTCCGCTGGGTGCCGAACGACCGGCTCGAGCTGCAGCTCTACGACAGATACTGGGGCGCCAAGCCGGCTCTTGCCGAGGTGACGCTGAAGCCGATACCGAACGACGCCGCGCGCCAGGCGGCGTTGCTGGCCGACGATGTCGCCATGATCGACGGCGTCACGCCGCAGCAGGCCGACCACCTCAAGACGCAGAAGGACGTGGCGCTGTGGAGCATCCGCGCCGATCGCGTCATGTACCTGCACATCGACACGCACAGCGACCGCACGCCGTTCGTCACCGCCAAGGGCGGCGCGGCGCTCGACCGCAACCCGCTCAAGGACCGGCGCGTGCGGCTGGCGCTGTCCAAGGCGGTCAACCGCCAGGCGATCGTCGACCGCCTTCTCTATGGCCTCGGCGAGCCGGCCGGGCAGGTCGCCGTTCCCGGCATGCTCGGCTACGTGCCGGGGATCAAGCCCGAGCCCTACGACCCGGACGGGGCCAGGCGCCTGCTCGCCGAGGCAGGCTACGCCGACGGCTTCGCGGTGACGCTGCAGGCCACCAACGACCGCTATCTGGCCGACGCCAAGGTCGCCGAGACGCTCGGCCAGATGCTGTCGCGCATCGGACTCGAGATGAAGATCGAGACCATGCCGTCCAGCATCTTTTTCTCCCGCGCCTCGAAGTTCGAATTCAGCCTGTTCCAGCTCGGTTGGGGCTCGAGCCAGGGCAACGCCGCGCACGGGTTGCGCGGCGTCTTGATGACGGTCAACCGCGAAACCGGCGCCGGCCCGTCCAATCGCGGCCGCTACTCGAATCCGGAGGTCGATCGGCTGACCCAGAAGGCGCTCGAATCCTTCGACGAGACCGCGGCCGAGCGTTACATGAAGGAGGCGGCGACGGTCGCGTTCAGCGACGTCGGTGTCATTCCACTCTATTACATGGTCAACACCTGGGCGACGCGGAAGGCCTATCGCTACCAGGCACGGATGGACGAGCGCACTTTCGTCCAAGCGCTGGCGCCGCAGAACTGAGGTCGTACGCGCGTACAGCTTGTCGATCGCGACGACACGGCCCACATTCGTCGCATGCCGCGCGATGCCGACGCTCTGCCCGAGATCCCGCTCTTCGATATCGGCGAGGGCGGCGCCCTGGCGCTGCTGGAGGCGGCGCCGGACCGCGCCCAGGCGCTGCTGGCCGCCGAGGCAAATCGGCATAGCCGGGCGCTGCTCCGCCTTGGCGATCGCGTCAGCCGCGCCTGGCTCGAGCGCGCGCACAACCCGTTTCGCCATGAGATCGCGAGGATCGCACAACGCGTCGGCCGGCCCGGCGCGATCATGCTCAACCTCAGCTTCGAGTGGACCTGCACCAGCGGCGCCGCGCCGGATCCCGATGGCGGCGGCAACCGCCTGCTGCGCGTCCTCGACTGGCCGCTCGACGGGTTGGGTCGCCACGTCGTCGTCGCGCGGGAGCGTGGAGCGGCTGGCGTCTACTACAATGTCACCTGGCCCGGCGCTGTCGGCGTGGTGACGGCTATGGCGCCGGGCCGCTTCGCCGCGGCGATCAACCAGGCGCCGATGGCGACGCATGGCCTCACGCTGCTCGGCGACTGGGCGCGCAATCGTCTCGACGTATGGCGTAGCCGCGCCCTGCCGCCAGCGCATCTGTTGCGCCAGGTCTTTCAGCAGGCGCGAGATTTCGTCGCGGCGCGGCGCCTCCTGGCCGAAACACCGGTCGCCTTGCCCGCGCTGTTCGTTTTGAGCGGCATCGGCAGCAACGAGGGCTGCGTCATCGAGCGGCGCGACGGACGGACCGTCATTCACCACGGCGCCGCGGTCTGTGCCAATGCCTGGCTGTCGCCGGGGCCGTCGGGCCGGCCGCGCGGTCGCGACAACGGCCCCCGCGTCCACGCCCTGAGCGGGCTGCAATCCGCCCCATTGTCCGGCTTCGGCTGGGTTACCCCGCCAATTCTCAACCGCCGAACCCGGCTGGCGGTCATGGCCAACGCCGCCGGCGGCCGGCTGGCCGTCCTCGGGATCGAGGGCGAGCGTCCGGCAACTCAGGAATTTTCCTTTATTCACTAAGGGTTGCGCATCGCCAAAGCGCTTGACACGACGGCCGCAGAAGCTATAGTGCCGGCCTTCGCTGCGGTCCCCTGGACGCGCGGCGTGATGTGTTTTGTCCCGACATCGCGCGAAACGGTTGGTCCATGTACGCAGTCATCCGCACCGGCGGCAAGCAATATAAGGTCGCCAAGAATGACGTCATCGTCGTCGAGAAGCTCGCCGGCGACGCGGGCGCGACCGTGGAATTCGGCGAGGTTCTGATGTTGGGCGACGCCGGCCAGCAGACCATCGGCAAGCCGCTGGTCGCCGGCGCGGTCGTCACCGCCACCGTGCTGGAGCAGGGCAAAGGCGACAAGGTCATCATCTTCAAGAAGCGGCGCCGCAAGAATTACCGCCGCAAGACCGGCCATCGTCAGGCACAGACCGTGCTGCGCATTGCCGAGATCCGCGCCGGCACGTGAGGATCGGGCCGCGGACCGCGCCGTCGAGCTAGGAGTATCGAGCCATGGCACACAAGAAAGCAGGCGGCTCCTCGCGCAATGGGCGCGATACCGCCGGTCGCCGCCTCGGCGTCAAGCGCTACGGCGGCGAGATCGTGCTCGCCGGCAACATCCTGGCGCGTCAGCGCGGCACGCCGTACCACGCGGGCGAGAATGTCGGCATGGGCCGCGACCATACGCTGTTCGCGCTGAAGACCGGCCGCGTCAAGTTCACGCGCCGCGCCGGCGGCCGCACGTTCATCTCGGTGGAGCCGAGCCCGGCCCCGGCAGCCGCCGAGTAGGCCGTCCCCGCAAGCCGCGTATCGATCGAGGGGGAACGGCCCGCCGTTCCCCCTTTTTCATTTTTGCCCGATGAAGTTCCTCGACCAAGCTAAGATTTTCGTGAAAAGCGGCGACGGCGGTGCCGGCTGCGTCGGCTTTCGTCGCGAGAAATTCATCGAATTCGGCGGGCCCGATGGTGGCGATGGCGGGCGCGGCGGCGATGTCATTGCGGTCGCCGCGGCCAACCTCAACACGCTTATCGACTATCGTTACCAGCAGCATTTCAAGGCCGATCGCGGTCATCACGGCGAAGGCCAGAATCGCAGCGGCGCCAAGAGCGACGACGTGATCTTGCGCGTTCCCGTCGGCACGCAAATCCTCGAGGAGGATGGCGAGACGATCGCCGCCGACATGCTGCGGCCCGGCCAGACGGTGGTGCTGGCGCGCGGCGGCGATGGCGGCTTCGGCAACACGCACTACAAGTCATCGACGAACCAGGCGCCGCGGCGGGCCGACCCGGGTTGGCCAGGGGAAGAGCGCTGGCTGTGGCTGCGCCTGAAGCTGATCGCCGATGTCGGCCTGGTCGGCCTGCCCAACGCCGGCAAGTCCACATTCCTGGCCGTCACCTCGCGCGCCAAGCCGAAAATCGCCGACTATCCCTTCACCACATTGAAACCGCAGCTCGGCGTCGTGCATGTCGACGAGCAGGAGTTCGTCATCGCCGATCTGCCCGGCCTGATCGAGGGCGCGCATGAAGGCCGCGGCCTCGGCCATCGCTTCCTCGGCCATGTCGAGCGCTGCGGCGCCATCTTCCACCTGATCGACGGCACGCAGGACAATATCGCCCGCGCCTACCGCACGGTCCGCGCCGAGCTCGCCGCCTATGGCCACAATCTTGCCGGCAAGCCGGAGATCATCGGTCTGAACAAGATCGACGCCATCGACCCCGCCGAAGTCGTGAAAAAGCGGGCGACGCTGACGCGTCTCGCCAGGAAGCTTTCCCCCGGCGCCCAGGTGGTCGCGCTTTCGGGCGTCAGCGGCAAGGGCGTCACGGAGACGCTGCGCGCCCTGCTCGCGCCGGTCGCCGCGCGCCGTCGGCAAGATGCCGCCGCGACGGCCGAAGCGGAGCCGGTGTCGTGACCGATCGGGCCGACACGATGCAAGGCCCAACGCTCGTCGAGGCCCGCCGCGTGGTGGTGAAGATCGGCTCCGCCCTGTTGGTCGACGAGGCGGGCGGCGCAATCCGCCGCGATTGGCTGGATGCGCTCGCCGATGACGTGGCCGAGCTCCGCTCGCGTGGCGTCGAAGTTCTGATCGTCTCCTCCGGCGCAATTGCCGTCGGCCGGCGACATCTGGGCCTCGCCGGCCCGGCGTTGCGTCTCGAAGAGAAACAGGCGGCGGCGGCGACGGGACAAATCCGCCTTGCGCATGCCTATCAAGAGACGCTGGCGCGGCACGGCATCACCGTCGCTCAGATTCTGCTGACGCCCGAGGATACCGAGGAACGGCGCCGGCACTTGAACGCGCGGTCGACCATCGGCCAGTTGCTGAAGCTCGGCGCCGTCCCGGTGATCAACGAGAACGACACCGTGGCAACGGAGGAAATCCGCTTCGGCGACAATGATCGCCTGGCCGCGCGCGTGGCGCAGATGATGAGCGCCGACACGCTCGTTATGCTCTCCGACATCGACGGCCTCTATACCGGCGATCCGCGCCACGATCGCGGCGCGACGCGGCTGTCGGTCATCCGCGAAATCACCCCCGACATCGAGGCGATGGCCGGCGACGCGTTGTCCGGTTACAGCTCCGGCGGCATGGTGACCAAGCTGATGGCGGCGCGCATCGCGCTCGCCGCCGGCTGCCGCATGGCCATCGCCGACGGCCGCGCGGTCGGC
>JACQDQ010000149.1 GCA_016201015.1 Pseudomonadota bacterium
AACTAGCCGATCGGCAGATCGACAGGCGGGAGTTCGTCCGCTATGCCTGCCTCCTCGGCATGTCGGCCACGGCGGCGTATGGTCTCGCCGGCTTGCCTGCGCCCGCCCGCGCGCAGGCGCAGATGCCCAAGGGCGGTACGCTGCGCATCGGCACCCGCTGCTTCGAAATTAGCACGCCCGCCATTTGGCAAAACGTCATCCGCAGCAATGTCGGGCGTCAGGTTTTCGACTATTTGGTTCACACCGGAGCCGACAACGTTACCCGTCCGAGCCTGGCCGAAAAATGGGAGGCGAGCCCGGATTTGAAGACTTGGACCTTTACGCTCCGCAAGGACGTGAAGTGGCACAACGGCCAGCAACTGACCGCCGACCACGTCATCTGGAACTTGAAACGCTTGTTGGATCCGGCGACAGGCTCGTCGGTCCTCGGCCAGTTCCGCTCGTTCCTGATGAAGGACGAGGAGACCGGCGAGAAGGACGACAAGGGCAATATGAAAAAGCGCAGCGTCCTATGGGATGCGAGCGCCATTCAAAAGAAGGACGACTTTACGATCGTGCTCAATGGCCAGGTGCCGCGCGTCACCGTTCCCGAGGATATGTTCCACTATCAGCTGGCGATTCTGCATCCCGACGACAAAGGCCAGTTCAAACCGGGCGCGCTCGGCACCGGCGCCTTCACATTGGTCGAGGACGAGGTCGGTCGTCGCCAGGTCGTGCGGGCGAAACCCGGTTGGTGGGGCGGCGGACCGTATCTCGACGCGATCGAGTTCATCGATGTCGGCGACGATCCCGCGGCCTCGCTCTCCGTATTGGCCTCGCAGCAGGTCCACGGGCTGTATAGAGGTAACATCACGATTCTCGAGGCCGTACAAAAACTGCCCAATTATCAGATCTACAGCGTCGATACCGGCGACACGGCCGTGGCGCGGATGAAACCGATCAAGCCGTTCGACGACAAGCGCGTGCGCTTGGCGATGCGGCTCGCGACCGACACCAAGCAGGTCGCCGACGTGTCGTTACGCTCTATGGGCTCGGCAGGTGAGCATCACCATGTCGCGGTCGTGCACCCGGACTATGCGAAATTGCCGTTCCTGGGGCGCGACACAGCCAAAGCGAAGGCGCTGCTCGCAGAGGCGGGCTATCCCAACGGCATCGACATCGAGTTCGCGGTCAACAACCAATACGACTGGCAGGTGCGTGCCGCCGAATTCATGGTCGAGCAATGGAAGGAGGTCGGCATCCGCTGCAAGATCAAGCTGATGCCGCCCGACCTCTATTTCGAGAACTGGAAGAAACACCAGTTCGGACTGACGGTTTGGGCGCACCGTCCGCTCGGCGTGATGACGCTGGGCCTCGCCTATCGCACGGGCGCAGTGTGGAACGAATCGGATTTCTCGAACGCGGAGTTCGACAGGCTGCTGACGCAGGCGGAAGGCATCCTCGACGTCGGCAAACGCAAGGAGGTCATGGCGAAAATCGAGCAGATCATGCTCGACGAGGGGCCAATCGTGCTGCCGGCCTGGGCCAAGGTCTTCACCTTCATGGACAAGAAGGTGCAGGGCTACAGGATGCATCCGACCGGCTACATCTTCGGCCACGAGCTCGCCATGGCCAGCTGATCGATGCCGTCGTCTATCGCATCAATTCAGCACGATCGCGAAGAGCGTGCGAACGCGGTCGACGAGCGTGCCATCCGGGCGTACCGCCTGGCGCGCGTCCGCGAAGAATTGGCGCGGCGCGACTACGCCGCGATCGTGGTGACCGACCCGATCAACATCCGCTACGCCACCGGCACGCGGAACATGCAGGTATGGACGCTCCACAACGCCGCGCGTTACGCCTTCGTGCCGCTCGAGGGGCCGGTGGTGCTGTTCGATTTCGGCAATTGCGAACACCTCTCCGCCGACATCGAGACGGTGGACGAAGTCCGGCCCGCCGTGCCCTGGTATTACTACGACGCCGCGTCCGACGCGGGCGCCAAAGCGCGGAAATGGGCCACCCAGCTCGCCGATCTCGTTCAACTTCATGGCAGCGGCAACCGCCGGGTTGCGTTCGACCTGCTCAATCCGCTGGGCGCGGCGGCGATCCAGCAGCACGGGATCGAGGTCCAGGAGGGCGAGGAAGTGATGCAGCATGCTCGCCTCATCAAGTCTCTCGACGAGATCGCGGCGATGCGCGAGGCCGTCGCCGCATGCGAGGAAGGATTGCGGCGGATGCAAGCTGCGCTTCGCCCGGGGATCACCGAAAACAAATTGTGGTCGATCCTCCACCAGGCGAATATCGAGCTGGGCGGCGAGTGGCTGGAGACGCGGCTGCTCAGCTCGGGTCCCAGGACCAATCCCTGGTACCAGGAATGCGGCGAGCGGGTGATTGAAGACGGCGATCTCGTAAGCTTCGACACCGACCTCATCGGCAAGCACGGTTATTCGGTTGACATGTCGCGGAGCTGGCTCACCGGAGATCGTCGCGCCAGCGACGAGCAGCGGCGTCTCTACGCGCTCGCCCACGAGCAGATCCACCGGAACATAGAGGTGCTGAAGCCGGGACGGACATTCGACGAGATTGCGCAGCTGGCCTGGATGCCGCCGGAGCAATTCCAGGATCAGATGATCGGCTCGATCGCGCACGGTGTCGGTCTATGCAACGAATACCCGCTTATCCGCAACCGCCTCGCCCGGTCGCGGGGCGCCGGCTATCCCGGCGTCGTTCGCGAGAACATGACGCTGTGCGTCGAAGCCTATGTCGGCGAGCGGGGCGGCCGGCACGGCATAAAGTTGGAGCAGCAAGTGTGGGTGACGGCGAGCGGCGCCGTCCCACTAACCACGTATCCTTTCGAAGAGGCTCTGCTCTAAACCCTTCCTCGTGGGGACACCGATTGCCGCCCGCTTCTCGAAGCCGTTAGGCAGAGCCCGTGATCGTGCCGACCGTCAGCCTTCCCATGTACAACCTGCCCGAGATGCGGCCGGCGAATGCGGCCTTTTGGCACGCGCTTCGCGACCTCCTGAGCGAAGCCGGTGTCGAGGCCCTGCCTGAAGGTCTGGACTTCAAGCGCCCGCCGGTGCCCGACCGCATTGGTGCGGAAACCCTGTTCTCGCAAACTTGCGGCTATCCGCTCGAGACGATCTTTCGCGGTCAAGCGATCCGGCTCGGCACGCCATGCTACGACGCCGAGGGCTGCGAGGGTCCGACGCATTGCGGCTTCTTCGTGGTGCCGGCCGATTCGCATGCCCAGGTGTTGCGCGATCTTGCCGGCGGCACCTTCCTTCTCAACAGCCGGCACTCGAACTCGGGCATGAACCTTCCGCGACGCGCTTTGGCCGAGATCGCCGATAAAGGCACCCTCTTCGGACGCGTCATCGAGACCGGGAGCCAGCCCGGAAATCTCGATCGGATCGCGCGCGGCGAAGCGGACATGACCGCCGTCGATTGCGTCACCTATGCATTTTGGCATCGCCATCGACCCGACGCAGGCGCCGGAACCAAGGTCATCGCCCGAACGCCGCCGAGCCCGGCCATTCCTTTCGTCACTTCGGTCGAAACGCCGCCGCGAACGGTCGAGATGCTCCGCGAAGCGCTGCATCGTCTGGCGCACGATGACCGCTTCGCAGAGATCCGAGCCGGGCTCCTCATAAAAGACATCGTCGATGTGCAGGCGGAACGCTACCGCGCGCTCCTCGACTATGAGGCGGAGGCGGCGAGACTAGGCTATCCCGTTCTCGCATGACGGCAGCGTTCGGCCGCCAGGCAACGGATTGAGCGAGGAGAGGAGATGCGCACGAAATTGTTCTGCGGGTGGCTGGTTGGGCATGAGCGGAGCAAACATGTTTTGTGGCGCGACGCCGAACTGGTCTACGAGAACGATCGGATCGTCTTCGCCGGAAAGCGTTTCGATGGAACGGTCGACCACGAGATCGATGCACGCCGTCAGCTTGTCTGCCCAGGTTTTGTCGACACTCACGTTCATTCCGGCCATCGCGCGTCGCATCGGTTGATCACCGATGTCGGACGGCCGGATTATTTCGGTCAACCGTTCCTCGAAATCAGCGTTGCCAAATCGGGCGCCCGCGTCGGCGGCGATCCGAGATATGCACGACCGGACGACGACGCCGCGCGCGAGGATCTCGAACTCAACGCCACGTTTACCGTCGCGGAGATGCTGCGAAACGGCATAACCACTTTTGTCGAGTTCGGCAGCCAGCGTCGCGTGCAGGAGGCGTTGCACGAACAGGTCGGAAGACTCGGCATTCGTGCCTATCTTGGGCCGGGTTTCGACAGCGGGCGTTGGGTCGGGGGTACCGACGGCAAGCTGGTCCGCGTCGTCAATGAGGAGGCTGGGTGGCTCGAATTTCGCGGCGCGCTGGAATTTATCGAGGAGACCACCGGCGATCATAACGACCTCGTGCGCGGCATCCTGGTGCCCCGCGAGGTCGAGACCTGCTCGCTCGACCTCATGCGGGCGGCTGCGCAAGAGGCTGCCGCGCGCAAGCTGCCGGTCGCCATCCACGCCGCCTACAATATTCACGAGTTTTACGACGTCGTTCGTGAATACCAGAAGACATCGATCGAATTGCTCGAATCGATCGGCTTGTTGTCCGACACGACGAATATCGGCCACGGCAATTTCGTCGCCGAGAATCCAATGATGAACTATTCAGGCGGACGTGACCTCAAAATCATGGGCGAGCACCGCTGCTCGATCTCACACTGCCCTATCAACATCGCGCGTCGCGCGCGCTTTCTCGATAGCTGGGAGGGATATCGCGAGGCTGGCGTCAACATCGCGCTCGGGACCGACACCTACCCGCGAGACATGATCATGAACATGCGGACGGCATCGTATTTCGGCAAAGTTGCAAGCCATAATCTGCGCGCGGCTTCCGCGGCGGAGGTTTTCAACGCCGCCACGCTCGGCGGTGCCAAATCGGTCGGCCGCGGCGACCTCGGCCGGTTGGAAACCGGCGCGAAAGCCGACATTGTCACGATCAATCTCGCCCGCACCGATACGCTGCGCTTCGGCCCCGTCCGCGATCCGATCAAAAGCCTCGTCGAATGCGGCATTGGCGATGATGTGGACAACGTCATCGTCGACGGGATCGTGCGCGTCTCGGGAGGCCGCATTCCCGGCATCGACTACGGCGCGCTGCGTGCTCGGGCACAGGAAGCCGGGGAACGGATTTGGGGCGGCTGGCAGCACTGGGACGCCCTGGGAAGGACGGCGCAAGAGATGTCGCCGCTCTCATTCGAACTCATGGGCTGAATGGACCGGCGTGCGGCAGGCACAGGCCTTGTGCGACCGGAGACTTATGTGCAGGAGGCACTCACTTCAATGACCATGCCATATGCGTCGACATCACAGGCTCTGCAACGCGTCGCCGCGGCGATGACTATGGGCATCGCTCTCGCGCTGTCACCGGCAGCTTTGCGCGCGGAGGTTTCCGAATTGCGCATCGGCGTACAGTTTGGGCTGGGATATCTACCGGTCTACGTCGCGCGCGAAGCCGGATTGCTCGACAAGCGGATGCGCGAGGCCGGCCTGGTGTCCTGATCGATAAATTTATAGGATCATGTTCCGAGGGTGGACAGAGGAACATGATCCAATGGGCAAGCCGGCGGTGGCGATCAGGTTGACGGTGGAAGAACGGAGCGAACTCGAGGGCTTGGCGAGCCGACGGCGGACTGCGCAAGGACTGGCGCGGCGCGCGCGGATCGTGCTGCTGGCGGCGGCGGGCCACGAGAACCAGGTCATCTCAGAACGCCTGCAATCGAACGAGGACACGGTCGGCAAGTGGCGACGCCGGTTTGCCGAACGGCGCATCGATGGGCTCTATGATGAACCCCGGTCGGGGGCCCCCCGTCGGATCGGCGACCATGAGATTGCCGAGACGATCCGGCTGACGTTGGAAACGACGCCGCCGGATGCAACGCACTGGTCGCTGCGCTCGATGGCGCAGGCCGTGGGTCATGCCCCCTCGACGATCCATCGTATGTGGAAAGCCTTTGGTCTTCAGCCGCACCGCGCGGAGACTTTCAAGCTCTCCACCGACCCGCTGTTTGTCGAGAAGGTGCGCGATATTGTCGGGCTTTATATGGCGCCGCCCGAACGCGCCCTGGTCTTGTGTGTGGACGAGAAGAGCCAGATTCAGGCGTTGGATCGAACGCAGCCCTTGCTCCCGATGCGTCCCGGACAAGCGGAGCGCCGCAGTCACGACTACACCCGCCATGGAACCCTGTCCTTGTTTGCGGCTCTCGACGCGGCGACGGGCAAGGTCATCGGTCGCCTCTTCAAGCGTCACCGTGCGCGCGAGTTCCGCGCCTTTCTCAACACTATTGAAGCCAATGTGCCGGACGACCTGGACATCCACATGATCATCGACAACGTGTCCAGTCACAAGACTCCAGCGATCCACAACTGGCTCGTCAAGCGGCCCCGTTGGCATGTCCACTTCACGCCGACCTCCGCTTCCTGGATCAACCAGGTCGAGCGCTTCTTCGCCAACCTCACCGAAAAGCAACTCCGGCGCGGCGTTCACCGGTCAACTCTGGAACTGGAAAAGGCCATCGGGGGTTACATCGATATCGTCAATGCCAGTCCGAAGCCCTTTAGATGGACCAAGTCCGCCAATGACATTCTCAGCAGCATTAAACGCTTCTGCCTCGCAAATCTAAAAATGGCCGAAGCCCAAACCGCAATCCGCCGAACTTCTGAATCACGACACTAGAGCCCTTCGCTTGAACTTCGCACCTCGGACTTCGCACATTTTTACCGTCCGGTCAATTCCTTGCAGGCCTCGATGAGCGTGGTCGCCACCGCCTTCCAGTCACCAACGACGCCGAGCTGGGCGACCTTAAAGATAGGT
>JACQDQ010000107.1 GCA_016201015.1 Pseudomonadota bacterium
GTCCTCTGCCGTTCGTCGGCGAAGCCGTGGTGGGCGATGGCCGGCTGCATGCGGCGATCCGCGCGGCCTTTGCGGATTGGGACGAGGCGGCCGAAGACCTTCGGTTCGACGAGGTGATGGCGCGCCTTGCCCACGCCCTCGCGTCATTGGATCGCGCGATTCCGCGCCGCCCGCTGGGCCGCGTCAGCGCCCGCGCCGCAGGACTGGCGCGCGAATTTCTCGATGCGAACTGCCTGCGCCCGGTCGCGTCGGAAACCTTGGAGCGGATAACCGGAATTTCCCGCTTTGCGCTGGCGCGGCATTTTCGCGCCTGCTTCGGCACCAGCCCGCACCGCTATGCCGTCATGCGCCGTCTCGACCACGCGAGATCGCTCCTGCGGGCCGGCGTGCCGTTGGCGCAGGCGGCGCAGGACAGCGCCTTCGCCGACCAGAGCCACATGACGCGCCATTTCAAGAACGCCTACGGCGTGGCGCCGGCGAGCTGGCGCGCATTGTCGCGCTAGGTCGAGGATCGCCGTGCGCTAAGCCAGACCCAAAAACCGCTCGACGTTGGCGCCGAGGATCTTCTCCTTGACGGCCCGCCTATCGACACCAAAACGGGTCCAGCTGCGCGCACACGTAGTGAACTTGGTAGTCGCCCTCCTGCAGCCCGCCGCGCTGGCCGTGCAACACGCTGCCGTCTGTCGCGCGGATGACCCCGCTTCCTTGATGGTCATTGCCGCGCAGGATCAGCTTGAAGTCGATGTTGTCCTTGCCGGGCGGGAATAGCTGAGCGCGAGGCTTGGCTGCTACAAACATCAGGCCGTCGCGCTCATTTGAGAGCCACAAAATCGCCCCACCGGCGGCGTGGTCGAGAGGCGTATCGATCACCAGCGTTTTTCCGACGACCACGGTCGACGGATCGACCGATTTGCTGAATTTCAAAGTTATCTTGAGATAACCCTGAGCATCGGGCGCGTAGCGCTCTTCCGGACTCCTCACCAGGGAAAGCTTGTTCGCGACCTCGGCCGGCGTACACGGCTTGCTGTTGCACAAGTCAATCACGCGAAAATTGTCCGGGCCCCGCTGTTGCGCGAGGCTCGCCGCGCTAATGCCGCACGACGCCAGAACGAACAAGAAAAACACCGCTGGCGCCGAAGCGGACTGCCCTAGTCCTGGTCGCACGTGCTCCACCCCATGCTGGCGCTTCGCATCTGTCCCTCGTCGTCAATCTCGGGACAGTAGACATAGCAGTCGACGCGCGCTCTGAATTTTTTGCCCGCGCATTGCGCCAGCCGGCTGTCGTCGCTCGCCCGCTTCTTGAATTCATCGGGATTGTTCAGGATATCCCTCACGTCGCGCGCCTGCTCGCGACCCTTCGCGACGGCGGCCGAGCTGTTCGGTTTGACCTCGACTACCCAGCAGACGTCCGACTCGGCCCTTATGCAGTCGGCCCTTCGGCTGCCGACGCTGTATTCCCAGAGCGCGCAATTGCCCTTGGCGCTCTGATACTCGGAATGCGCCAGCTGCCCGATCTCTCGCAGCTTGCTGATGACGGGATTGTTGCCACCCCGCACTGCGCCGGCCATGCGGTCGATGCGCGAGGCAACTTCCTGCATCCTGCGCTCTTTGTCGTTCAAATCCCCTTGCTTGTCGCGGCACTGCTCCGCGCTGGCCGCCGCCTTGAGCTTGTCGCGCGCATCGCTCAGCGATCTGTCCAAGGCGTCCATGTTGCTGCGGACGTCGCTTTGCACGCGCTCGCCGGCGTCGCGCGCGACCGACGCGCGATCGTCGTCATCCGCGGTGCAGATCGCTTTGACGAGCCCCCTCTGCTCGTCGACGGTGAGTCGGCGGATATTCTCGTAGCCGTCGATATATTTTTGCGCTTGATCGAGCGCTTCCTGACACAAATCGGCGAACGCGTTGCCCGGCGACAAGATCAGGAAGGCCGAAGCCGTCGAAATCAGGATTCGATGCATCGCCCTGCACATTGGTTCCCCCGTCTTCTCCCCTGGGTGCCGCAACCTACGCCGGTTTCTACCCGACTCCCAAGAACCGCTCGACATTGGCGCCGACGATCTTCGCCTTCACCGCGTCGCTCAGATAGTTCGACTCCCGCACGAGGGCGCCGACGCGCTGCTCGCCCAGCGGGAACGGATAGTCGGAGCCGAGCAGCACGCGGTCCTCGCCCATGGTGTCGACCAGGAATTTGAGCGTGCGGTCGTCGAACACCGCCGAGTCGACTGAGAAGCGGTCGAGATAATGCGACGGCGGGTGCTCACTTTTGCCGCGCACCGTATCCTTGTGGTGCCAGGCGTTCTCCAGCCGGCCGAGCAGGAAGGCGAAGCTGCCGCCGCCATGCGCGAAGCAGAGGCGCAACGAGCGCGGCAGCCGGTCGAAGGCGCCGCCGAGGATCATCGAGACGATGGCGAGCTGCGTCTCCGCCGGCATGCCGACCGTCCACGCCATCATGTATTTGGCCGTGCGCTCGCGCTCCATCATGTCCCAGGGATGGACGAGCACGGCGGCACCGAGATCGGCGCAGTGGTGGAGGAAGGCGACGAGGCCGTCATCGTCGAGATTCTTCGGGCCGACATGATTGCCGATCTGCACGCCGTGGTGCCCGGATCGCATCGCGCGCTCGGCCTCGCGGCACGCCGCGTCGACGTCCTGCAGCGGCACCTGGGCGAGGGCGAGCAGCCGCCCCTGGCCGCGCGCGCAGATCTCCAGGGCGGTGTCGTTCATCAGGCGCGCGAAATCGAGCGCGTGCTCCGGCTTGCGCTGATAGGAGAAGAGCACCGGCGTGGCGGAGATCACCTGACGCTCGACCCCGTCGCGATCCATGTCGGCGAGGCGCCGCGTCGGGTCCCAGCAGGCCGCGTCGATGTCGCGGAACGGCTTGTCACCGAGCATCACCGTCGCCGTGTCGGGGCCGGTGCGCTTGACCGCCGGCCAATCCGTGCCGCCGTAGCGGCGGTCGAGATCGGGAAAGGTTTCGGGGAAGAAGTGGTTATGGACGTCGATGACGCTCATGCCGGCCCCGCCGGCTTGCCGGGATTGAGATGGCCGCAGGACTTGCAGGTGCGCAGGGCCACCTGGCTGTAAAATTCCTCGAACACGGGCGGCAGATCGTCGACGATGCTGCGCAGGGCGACCTCCCGCCGGTGGACGCGCGCCTGGCACTTCTCGCAGTACCACTCGAAGGCGTCGATCTCGCCCGATCGCCGCACCCGCTCGATGACGAGGCCGACCGTGTTCGCCGGCCGCTGCGGCGAGTGGCGCAGATGCGGCGGCAGCAGCAGCACATCGCCCTGGCGGAGCGGCAGATCGCGAAACGCTCCATTCTCGATGACCCGCAACGTGATGTCGCCGGCGAGCTGATAAAAGAACTCTTCGGCCGGGTCGTCGTGAAAGTCGGTGCGCCGGTTGGGACCGCCGACGATCGTCACCATGAACTCCGTGTTCTGCCAGATCTGCGCGTTGCCGACCGGCGGCTTGAGCAGATCGCGATGCTCGTCGATCCAGCGCTGCAGGTTGAACGCGGCAAGCATGGTGCCCTCGTAATGACCCCGTTTGACCGTCACCCTTCGAGACGCCCCTGACGACGCCGTTGGCGTCGTCAGCCTCATGTTGAGGAGCGAAGCGTCTCGAAACGCGAGGACGCGGGGCTCCTCAGGATGAGGTCAAACTGAGAAAGTGCCGGCGCCCTCGCAGACTTGACTGGCTGCCGTCATGTTAGTCCGACTGCCGCAGCCGGAGCAACGACCAGCGCCGGAGATTGCGCCGAGACTAGTTACAATCTGCGCCGCGTCTGCCCGGCCTGCCGCGCCGTGGCGCGCGCGCGCCGCTTCTTGCGCGCGGCGCGGGCGATCGCCTGCACGCTGGCATATTCGCCGCTGGCATAGAGCAGCGGCTTGGCATTCGGCCGCAAACGCACCTCGACGACGCTGCCGATGAAGATCGTGTGCGTCGACGCCTTGACGCGCTCGGTCACGATGCAATCGAAGCTGACCAAGGCGTCCTCCAGCACCGGCGATCCGGTCTTGAGCGTGGTCCACCGTCCCGCCTGGAAGCGCTTGGTGCCGTAGACGCCGTTCTGCCCGGCGAATCGCCTGGCCAAATGCCGGTGATTGCGCGCCAGCACGTTGACGCACAACCGTTCCCCGCGCTCGATGAATTCATGCGCCCCGGCGTCGCGGTGGACGCAGACCAGAAGCTGCGGCGGGTCCAGCGACAGCGAGCACACGGCGGTCGCCGTCAGACCGCTGCGCTCGCCGTCATGCGCGGTCGTGATGATGGTGACGCCGGCCGCGAGTCCGCGCATGCCCAGCTTGAACGCCTCGGCGGAAACCGGCCCGATTGCCGCATTGTCGCCCGTTGCGCCTTTGCTCTGCACGCCGCCAATTCCTCCGTCAACCCGGGCCGGCCGGCTGTCCTCTTGATAGCCCTCGCCGCGCAGCCATGCAACGCCGGCAGTCCGCGCGCCATCATGCCGCTGCATCGCTTTGCGCGAAGCGTGGCATCACTTTTTCGGCGAAAAGCCGCGTCGAATGCTCGGCCACATCCGCCGGGATCGTGCTGAAGTTCACTTGCAACGACGCGCTTTCGAAATCCCCCACGCGCTCGACATAGGCCGCGATCGCATCGGCGATGTCCGCGGGCGACCCGACCCAAGCCGCACCCTTCGCCACCTGGGTCTCGAAGGTCTCGGCGCGCAGGCCTTCGACGATCTTGTCGTAGCCGGGATAATCTTTGGAACTCAGCCCCTGCGTCCACGAGGCGGCGGCCGCGATCAGAGTCTGAAGATAGCGGTTCAGCGGCGCGCGCGCCGCGGCGACCGCTGCGGCGCGCGTGGCTGCGCACAGCATGTGGAAGGCCAACATCACGCGTCCGCGGCCGGGATGGCCGGCGGCGATCCACGACTCGCGGTAAAGCCCGATCAGCTCCTTCATGCGGCCGCCGGCGAGCGGAATCGCCATGACCCAATGCCCGGCACGGCCGGCATCGACGAACGATTGCGGCGTTCCGAGCGCCGCCACCCAGAA
>JACQDQ010000108.1 GCA_016201015.1 Pseudomonadota bacterium
GCCCTGATCAACCGCACGGACCGCGACGCCGTCATCATCGAGATCGCCGACCGCGAGGCGGGCGACGCCGTGACCCACACCGATCCCGCGTTGGCCGGGAGCTGAGGGTCGTCGCGTGGAGGGCATCGAAAATTTATTTATCGCGTCAGGCCCGGGCCGGCACGAAGTGCCGAGTCCCGGGCATCCACGAATGCCCCTTCTGAACGAAGACGTGGATGGCCGGGACTCGCCGCGCGGCGCGGCGGCCCGGCCATGAGGATTTGGTGTGTGTCGTATCCCGCGCTCGCCCGTGACCGACCTTGCGCCGCATGTCGTTTTGAGTCTTCATCGCCGCATGGCCGATACCGCGCTCATCACCGGATTCGAGCCCTATGGCGGTAGGGCGGTGAATCCGGCCAGCGAAGTGCTGAAGGCGCTCGATGGCGCGACGATCGCGGGGCTCAAAGTCAGCGGCCGGCAGCTTCCGGTGTCCTATAGCGGCATCGCGCCGCGCCTCGCCGGGTTGATCGACGAGCTGAGCCCGACGGTCGCCATCAGCCTGGGCCTGTGGCCGGGCGAGCCGATGATCCGGCTCGAGCGCTTCGGCATGAACCTCGCGGATTTCGAGATCGCCGACAACGAAGGGACGTTCCTGACCGACGCGGCGATTGCGGCCGAGGGCGCGCCGGCGATCGCAGCGACGTTGCCGCTGCGCGAAATCGAGACGGCGCTGCTCGATCGCGGCATTCCGGCGCGGATTTCGGCGACGGCCGGCACGTTTCTGTGCAACGCGACACTCTACAATCTCGGCATCGCCGTGCGACGCAGGAATCATCCGATCTCGTTCGGCTTCGTCCACCTGCCCTATCTTCCCGTGCAGGTCGCGCAGTTGCTCGTCGACACCAAGCGCGCGCGGCAGCTCGAGCTGCATCAGCGGGCCGATCTGGCGTCAATGGATTTGGCGACGATGGTACGGGCAATCGAGACCATCGTCTCGGTCTCCGCCGCGCGACGGCGGCAAGGCGCATCACCGGCGTGACCGCGACCATTCTAGAGCTGCGCCGCGTCTGCAAGGGCTTCGAGCGCACGATCGCCGCGGCGGAACTTTCGCTTGCCGTCGGCCGCGGCGAGTTCTTCACCTTCCTCGGCCCCAGCGGCTCGGGCAAATCGACCATCCTCAGGATGATTGCCGGGCTGGAGCGGCCGGATTCGGGCCAGATCCTGATCGACGGCCGCGATGTCGTCAGGGTCCCTCCCTGGCGCCGCAATCTCGGCATGGTCTTCCAGCAGTACGCGCTGTTTCCGCATATGACGGTCGCCCAGAACGTCGCCTATGGCCTGAAGAGCCGCGGCCGCGGTCGCCGCGAGGTCGAGCGCCGCGTGAGCGAGATGCTCGAGCTGGTCGGGCTTGCCGGCATGCAGGGCCGGAACGCGACAGTGCTGAGCGGCGGCGAGCAGCAGCGCGTCGCCCTGGCCCGCGCGCTCGCGGCCGAGCCGACCATGCTCCTGCTCGACGAGCCGCTCTCGGCGCTCGACGAGAAGATCCGCCGCGGCATGCAGACGGAGCTCAAGCGCATCCAGCGAAGAACCGGCACCACCTTCCTCTACGTGACGCATGATCAGGAGGAAGCGCTGACGATGAGCGACCGCATCGTCGTGCTCAATCATGGCCAGGCGGTTCAATGCGACGCCCCCGAGGCCATCTATCAGCGTCCGCGCACCCGGTTCACCGCCGAGTTCTTTCGCGGCTGCAACGTGCTCGACGGCGTCGTCGCGTCGGCCGGCGCCGGCCGGCTGCGCGTTCGCTTCGGCGGCGTCGAGGCGACGGTCGACGACGGACGCGCCGCCGCTCCGGGGGCAAAGATCGGCCTCGCCATCCGCGGCGAGAACCTACATCTGGGCATGGCGGCCGCGTCCTGCCCCATTCGGCTGGCCGCGCGGCTCGACGAGGTCGTCTATCGCGGCACCAATATCGACTATCGGCTCGGTCTCGCCGACGGCCAGAGCGTGGTCGCGACCTCGACGCGCCGCGAGCCGGGCGAGAATGGCGGCGCGGTTACCGTCGGCTTTGCCGACGCCGCTGTCGTGCTGCTCGACGACTGAGGGCCACCCTTAGTGCGAGACGCACAGATAGGTAGCACAGTGCTGCAGCGTCGTCAGACCCCCACCTCACCTGCTCCCCTCGGGTCTTCGCCCGAGGGTCGCTTCCCTCTCCGCCCCAATGGGGCGGAGAGGGCCGAGACGCCGAAGGCGTCGAGGTGGGAGAGGTGGGGCGAGCCGCGAAGCGGCGAGACGTGAGTCATCGATCAGCGAATGGCGGTTCTAGCGCCGCGTATCGGCGAAGCGCGGCGCCTTGACGCTCGCCTCGAATTCGCGCGCCAGCGTACCCGGTTCGAGCACGATGATATCGGGCGACAGCTCGAAGACCGTCTTGGTTCGCTGCGCCAGCGCCGCCATCGCCGCGCCTGGATCGGTGCCGCGCCGGAACTCGACCGAGACGCGCAGGGCGTCGAGGCCGCCATTCGACACCGCCTCGCATTTGAAGTCGCCGACATCGTGGTCGGCGAACATGAAGTCCTCGAACTCCGCGTGGTTGATGTTGATCCCGCGGACCTTGAAGAAGCCGGCCGTGCGATGCGCGTGCTTGACGATGGGAAAGACGGCGAACGGGCCGGTGCCGTCGTCGGCCTCGTGGCGGACGACGATGTCGCCGGAATTCCAGCGCAGGAACGGCGTCACGTTGTTGGTCCATAGCGGCGTGACGACCAGGCAGCCGGGCTTGCCGTCGTCCACCGGCGCGGTGGTCTGCGGATCGACGACCTCGATGAAGTACATGTCGCTCCACACGCGGAGTCCCTGGCCGGTCTCGTCCTCGGCGCCCATCATGCCCGCCTCGGTCATGCCGAAGGTGTCGCGCACGCGCGCGCCCCACATCCGCGCCAGCTTGCCGCGCTTGGCCTCCGACAGCGGCTCGGCCGAGCAAATGACGGTGCCCACCGATCCGGCGGCGAGGTCGATGCCCTGGGCCTCGGCGAGATTCGCCAGATGCAGGCCGTAACTGCTCATGCCGAGCCAGATGCTGGGCTTGAGGCGCTGGATCAGCTCGAGCTGAAGCTGCGACGGCGTCGTCGTGCCGGCGCCGGCCCAATTCACGGCGATGCCGGCTGCGGTGGCGCAGCGGGCGTAGATCTGCCCGGCCGGATGGATGCCGAGCGGGAAGGACAAATGCGCCGTCTCCCCCGGCTTGCAGCCGATGCAGTGAAACGTGCGGGCGAAAGACAGCAGCGCGTAGCGGATGTCGGCGAAGCTGCGCGGGTAGAACAGCGGCGCGCCGGTCATGCCGCCGGAGCGCCAGTACTCGGCGACGCCGTCGGCCGGCGAGACGCAGAATTCGCGATAGAACGCCGCGTCGGTGAGGCCGCGCAGGACATCCTTGGTCAGGATCGGGATCTTGCGCCACTCGTCCGCATCGTCGAGCCGGTCCGCATCGACATGGTCGAGCTTGCCGGCATAGAACGGCGCGCGGCGCGCCTGCGCCAGCGCCGCCCGCTTGCGCGCCCGCTGCAGCTCGGCGATCTCGCGACGCGACTTCGGCAAGGCGAGCGGCACGCGATTACTCCGTTGCTTTGGGCGGGAGATACGGCAGCGCGCCGATCCAGCGACGCTGCGCCTGATGCGCCGCCGGCAGCTCGCCCTTGGTCTCGGCGGTCACCATGTCGGCGAGGCGCTGCTCCTTGGCCGGCGTGTTCTCGGCGATGGCGTCGAGCGCGTCGCGCAGCAGCGCGTCATAGTCGGCGCCGATGGGACAGACATCGGCGCAACGGCGGCAGCCGGTGATGACGCCGGCGCCGCGCAGGATGCTCTGCCACAGATTGAAGCTGGTCTCGGAGCGCAGCTTCTCCTTCTGCTTCGCCGGATCGGCCTCGCCCATGATCTCGGCGATATGGTCCGAGAGCTGGGCGAAGCCATGCGGCGAGCGATAGCTGTCGCAGGTCTCCCAGTCGCGGTCCCAATGGCGCACGGTATCGCCGGGACAGGTCTTGAGGCAGCGGCCGCAGCTCGGCCCCAGGCACAGCGCCTGTTCCATCCTGCGGTCGCACTCGATCTCGACCGAGCAGAGCACGGCGGTCAGCAGCACGCGCGGGCCGTATTCCGGCGTCAGCAGCTGGAGGTTGAGGCCGAGCGTGCCGAGCCCGGCCTCGACCGCGGCATGCGGCAGCGACAGCAGCGTCGTCTGATGCTGGTGCGGGTCGTCGTCGTAGCGCCACGGGTCGACATGCGTCGGCGGCACGATGATGGCGGGATAGCCGTTGTCCTCGAGCCAGAAGACCAGCTCCAGCGACGTCGTCTCCAGCATCGTCAGCGCCAGCTCGTCGTTGTAGTATTTGTGCCGGTCGTTCCACGCTTGGATGCGCGCGACGCCGCTATTGAGCCGCTTGGCCAAGACGATGACGCGGCCGCAATCGTGCTCGGTGATGTCCGAGGGCCGCCGCGGGTTCCTGGGATCCGGCGGGTTCGCATCGAGGACCTTGCCGTCGGCGATGCCGACGAGATCGGCGCCGAGCGAACGCGCCTTGGCCTTGATCGCCGCCGCGCTCAACGGCTGCTTGAACACGGATACCATGGTCAGGAGTCCTTCGCGGACTCGGCCGCCGCCGGCAGCCGCGCCCGCTCCTGCTGCAGCTTCTTGAACTCCTGCAATTGGCGCGAGACGATACCCTTATATCCGTCGGGGCCCACCCAGCGGATGTTCCACGCGTCCAATCCGGAAATCTCGTCACCGCGGGCGCGCGCCTCCTTGAAGCCCTTGGCGATCGCCACCTTTTCCGGCGTCTTCTCCGGGATGACCTTCTGCAATTCGGCGAGATGAGCGTGGTAGTCGTTGCCGACCGGACACACCGCCAGGCAGCGCGGGCAATCGCCGAACGAGCCGACGACGCGCAGCAGCCCCTGCCAGAAGCCGAACACATCGCGCGAGCGGTACATCGCCGCCCTCGCCTCCGGCAGCGTGTCGACGACCCGGTCGAAGAATTTCAAGATCGTCGAGAAGCCGAACTCCTGGGCTTCCGTCGCACAGGCGCGCTTGTCGATGTCGAAATGGAGCACCGCGTCGGCCGGGCACGAGTGCAGACAGCGGCTGCAGGATTCGCCGATGCACACCTGCTCCCGTATCGGCTGGTCTGCTTCCAGCTCGAGCTCGGTCAGTATGCCGGTGAGATAGATGCGCGGCCCGAATTCGGGACTGAGGATATTGACCTCGAGGCCGAGCGTGCCCAGCCCGGCCTCGACGCCGAGATGGCGCGTGCTGAGCCGCCCGTAGCTGGCGCGCTTGTAGCTCCAGTCGGTCTCCTGCGCCGCGGTGACAAAGCTCGGATGCCCCAGGCCCTCCAGCTCCTCCGCCAGGCGATAGGCGATCTTGTCCATGCGGCGCAGCACGAGCATGTCGATGTACTGCACCGGCGTGTTCGTCTTGCAGCGGAAGGCGCCGACCGGTATGCGCTGGGCGATGACGATCACGCTGCGGCAATAGGGCGAGATGCGCTCCGGCGTCTGCGGCCAGCGCGGATCGGGCGGAAACGCATTCAGCATCTTGGCGCTGGCGATGCCGACCAGATCGGCCCCGAGTTCCTTGGCCCGCCGCTTGACCGCGCCCGCGTCCATCGCCGATGCTTTCCTTTCCGCGCCACTCTAGCCCATTTCGGCCGCGCCGCGCGCGGGTGCGCTATCCCGTTCCCGCCAGATCAGGCCCGCCCTCGCCATATTCGCCGGCGCCGCCGATTTGACTTCGCGGCGGGAAGCCTCGAACATCGCCGCGGTAGCAACGGAGGAAACATGGGCGCATCGGGCCTTTGGGCAAGCACCGCGTCGGGCGGCACGCCGCCGGCGCGCAATCTGGCGCTGACGACGCGCGACCTCGACCAGGCGCGCGACCATATCTCGCGCATCTTCGCCGACCATCGTCTGGCGCCCGAGGGGCGGGCGCGGGCGGTCGATTTCCGCCATCATCATGCGGCACTGGCGGATCTCTCGTTCAACGGGCTGCAATACGGCGCATCCGTCACGGTCGACGCCCCGGCCCTCACCGACTTCTATCTGCTGCAATTCACCTTGCGCGGCGAATGCGAGATCGTCTGCGGCGCGCGGGCGGTGACGTTGCGGCGCGGATCTCTGCTGGTGATGAATCCGGTGCGTCCCTATCGCAAGCGCTGGAGCGCGGATTGCCGCCAGCTCATCGTCCGCATCGAGAAGACCTTGCTCCAGCGCCGGCTCGCCGCCGCGCTTGGTCGCGCGCCTGCACAGACCCTGGAGTTCGACTTCGCGCCCGTCGATGCCGGCGGCCGCGGTGCCATGCTGTCGCGCTTCGCCGAGATGATCTGCCGCGATCTCGACGGCGAGCGCATGGTCGCCCGGCCTCACGTGCAGCCGCCGGTCGCCGAGACTCTCTGTGCGCTGCTGCTGGCGACGATCGATCACAACTACCGCGAGGCCATCGCCCGACCGGCTTCACCGGCGGCGCCGCGCAGCGTGCGGCGGGCGGAGGAGTTCATGCGGGCGCATGCGGCGGCCGATCTGACGCTCGATCGCATCGCCGCGGCCGCCGGCGTCAGCGCGCGGACCCTGCATCGCGGTTTCCGCAGCTTCCGCGCGACGACGCCGATGGCCCAGCTCAAGACGGTGCGGCTCGATCTCGCGCGCGATGCGCTGTCGCACGGCCGGGCCGCCACGGTGACCGAGATCGCCGCCGCCTGCGGCCTCGACCATCTCGGCAAGTTCGCGCGCGACTATCGCCGGCGCTACGGCGAGACGCCGTCGCAGACTCTGCGCCAGGGTCGTTGGTAGAATCTGTGAGGCGGCGGCGTCGGCATCTCGCCCCTCAACCGCCCGAGCCATCGCTCAGGTACAGCTTCCTCAGATCGTCCCAGCCATAGGCGACCTCATTGAGCGAATATTCCGGCCGCTGCTCGACGCGCTCGCCGGCCGCCGCGCCGCCAAGCGCCTCGTAAAAGCGCCGCGCCGGCAGATTGTCGCGCACGACCCATAGACCCGCCGAGTAGAGGCCGCGGTCCGTGAGGAAGTTCGCCATGCGGGCCATGAGCCCGCGGCCGATGCCGCGGCGGTGCGCGCGGCGCAACACGTAGAGCGCCAGCACCTCGCCTCTGTACTGCAGCGGCAGCGCCCGCTGCCGGCTGCAGGCGCCGAAGCCGACGACATCGTCCGCGGCGATCTCGGCAACGAAGACGGCCGAGTCCGGAATCGGCCGGCTCAAATTGCGCCGCCACCACTCGCGGCGGTCGTCGACCGACAACGCCGCCAATACCGCGTCGGGAATGAAGGCGGCATAGGTCTCGCGCCATGCCGCGATATGCACATGCGCGACCGCCGCCGAGTCGGCGATATCGGCGGCGCGGATCTTGAACCAGGTTCCCGTCGCGGCGTTGGGCATCGGCGCATTATCGTCGAAAACGCGGCGCGCGGCAGCGACATCGCTTCCCCGCCTGTGCCCCCGCTGTTAGGCTGCGGCGACAGCAGCAGCACGGGGATGGTCATGACGCTTGCACGCACTCTCGGTTTCATCTTCGCAGCCGGCGCCGCGCTCGTCGCCGCTGCGTCGATAGCCGCGGCGCAGAGCTATCCCAGCAAGCCGATCCGCCTGATCGTGCCCTACGCGCCGGGCGGCGCCGCCGGCATCCTCGCCCGCGTCGCCGCCGACAGGATGACGCACGGCCTCGGCCAACCGATCATCGTCGACCACCGGCCGGGCGCCGGCACCATCATCGGCGTCGACCTGGCGGCAAAGGCGGCGCCCGACGGCTACACGCTGGTCATGGGCACCGTCACCTCGCATGCCATGGTGACCAGCCTCAGCACGAATGTGCCGTTCGATCCGGAGAAGGATTTCGCGCCGATCAGCCTGATCGCCTCGCTGCCGTTCATCCTGGTCGTGCACCCCTCGGTGCCGGCCGCCTCGGTCGCCGAGCTCGTCGCGCTGGCCAAGGCGAGGCCGGGTCAGCTCAATTACGGCTCCGCCGGCAACGGCACCTCGAACCATCTCGCCGGCGAGCTGTTCAAGTCGGCGGCCGGCCTCGACATGGTGCACATCCCCTATCGCGGCAGCGGGCCGGCGATGCTCGACCTCGTCGGCGGTCAGATTCCGCTGATGTTCGATCTCACCATCACCGCGCTGCCGCAGATCGCCGGCGGCAAGGTGCGGGCGCTGGCCATCACTAGCGCGCGGCGCTCGGCGCTGGCACCCGCTCTGCCGACCATGGCCGAGGCCGGCGCGCCGGGGGTCGAGGTCGTCTCGTGGTTCGGTATCCTGGCGCCCGCCGGCACGCCGCCGGCGATCGTGACCCGTCTCAATGCCGAGATCGTCAAGGCGATGCAGGCGCCGGACGTCAAAGAGCTGCTCGCCGGCCAGGGTGCCGACGCGCTCACCAGCACGCCGCAGGAATTCGCCGCCTACATCTCCGCCGAGCGCGCCAAATGGGCGCGCGTCGTCCGCGAGGCCGGCATCAAGCCGGAGTGAGCTATTCCGCAGGCGACTTGGCGAAGCGCAGGAAGCCCAGCGCGCCCGTAGCGAGATAGAGCGCGCTGCACAGGAGGACGACGCCGGCGGCGCCCACCTGATCTAGGAGCAGCGGCGAGGCGAGCAAGGCGACGAACATGCAGCCCCACTCGCTGACCATGCGAACGCGATAGACCCGCACGACATCGTCCAGCGCGAAGCCGGTCTGCAGCAGAACGGCGAAGGGTATCTGCGTCATCGGCGCGCCCATCGCCGCGATACAGGCGGCGGCCATCAACTGCGGCAGATCGGCGGCCAACGCCATGCCGCAATAGCCGATGCCGGAAACCAGCCGGCCGAGCGCCATCACGCGGTCCCAGTTGGCAAATTTTGCCCCCGCCACGACCAGGTTGGAAACCAGGTTGCCGACCCCGTAGGCCATGATCACCAGCGCGTAGGACCCGACATTGTCGGGCTGCTGCTGGCGGACGCGGATCGCGGTGGCGAGAATCAGACCGAGATACCAGGCGGCCGAGGTCACCCCGAACGCCAGCAGATGAAACTGCATGAATGTGCGGCCGCGCAGCGCGGCGAAGCCGGCGCCGAGCCCGCGCAGCGCGTCGCCGGCCTTGCGCGGGGTATCCGCCGCAGCCGGCATCGGCGGCAGCTCACGCCGCAGCGAGCCGATGGCCAGCGCCGAGACCGCGAAGGTCAGCGCGTTGACGGTGAAGAAATGCACGACCGGCACGACCGTGTGCAGCACGCCGACCAGCCCAGGCCCGAGGATGCGGGCCAGGCGCCGGGTCGCATCGAACAGGCCGTTGGTCACCTGCAAAAGCTGGCGATCGGCGGCGAGGCGCGGCAGGCTCGCCTGCAGCGCCGGGTCGAATCGATACCGGCGCGACCAGGCTCAACAGCGGGATGACCAGCATCGCCAGCGAGCGCACGACATCGGCCGCGATCATCACGCGCCGCGGGTCATGGCGATCGGTCCACAATCCGCCGGCCAGGCTGAACAGCAATATGGTCGCTGCCTGCAGCGCCGGGACGTAACCGGCCTGGCTGCCGAGCAGGCCGGTCGCGAACCAGATGAGCGCGACGGAATAGAGCTCGTCGCCGATCGCCGAAAAGACCAGCCCGCCCCACAGCACCGCGATCGGCCGGCGCGTGATGACCGCAAGCGATTTCATGGTTGTCTTTTCGCGGCGCCAGACATGCGAACGATGTTGATCTTGTCCTGAGCAGGGGCAGGTTTGATCCGCGGGTCTGAGCGCGCGGACGCCCCTACCGCCGCGTCAATTCGCCTTGCGCTCGCACGCGACGGAAAGCTGCGGTGCGCCGCGCAGCGTCTGATAGACGACGCAATAACGCTCGGTCAGCTTGAGCAGCGTGGCGAGTTGCTCTTCGCCGGCGTCGGTGTCGAGCGCGAAGCGCAGGCGGATTTCCTTGAAGCCGACGGCCGCATCCTTGGCGACGCCGAGCGTGCCGCGGAAATCGAGATCGCCCTCGGCGCTCACCGTGCCGCCGCGCAGGGTCAGCGCCAGCGCGGTCGCCACCGCCGTCAGCGTCACGCCGGCGCAGGCGACCAGCGCCTCGAGCAGCATGTCGCCGGAGCACAGATGCATGCCGCTGCCGCCGGTCGCCGGGTGCAGGCCGGCCTCGGCCAGCGCCCGCCCCGTCTCCACCTTGCAGGTGAGCGTCTCGGCACCGAGCGTGCCGCGCGCCCTCAGCGTAATGACGGCCGCCTGCGGCGACTCTCGATATCTTTCCTTGAGCGGCGCCTGCAGCGTCTTGAGCGCTTGTGTGTCCATACAATTCCTCCCGTGACCCTGTGCGGCAATCTCATACTCACTATCACAGAAGCATGACTCGCGGCACGACCCACACCCCTCACCTTCCCGCGCTATCGCGCGGGTCCCCTCCTCTCCCCTCTCCCCTCTCCCGCGCACGGGAGAGGGTAGGGTGAGGGGTGAGGGCGATGTGGCCCGGACTTATGAGTCACAGCACTGGTCGAGCGCGGCAGCACTGTCAAAGCCTCTCGCGCACGGTCTTGCCGTCCTTCACCACCTGGCGGCACGGGTTGAAGCCGAGGCGGTAAGCGAGCTCGGCCGGCCGCTCGACGTCCCAGACGACGAAATCGGCGACCTTGCCGGCCTCAAGCGTGCCATGCGTGGCGGCAAGCCCAAGCGCCGCGGCGCCATTGCGCGTCACGGCGGCGAGCGCCTCTTCGGCCGTCAAGCCGAACAGGATGCAGCCCATGTTCATGATCAGCAGCAGCGAGGTGCAGGGTGAGCTGCCGGGATTGCAGTTGGTGGCGAGCGCAATGCGCACGCCGGCCTCGCGCAGCCATCCAACCGGCGGCCGCTTGGTCTCCAGCAATATGTAGTTGGCGCCGGGCAGCAGCACGGCGACGGTGCCGGCCTGGCCCATGGCGGCAATGCCATCGCGCGCGGCATATTCGAGGTGATCGGCCGAGAGACCCTGGTACCGGGCGAGAGTCGCCGCGCCGCCGGCATCGCCATATTGGTCAGTATGCGCCTTGACCGGCAGGCCGAGCGCGCGCGCCGCCTCGAACAGCCGGCCCATCTGCGCCGGGCTGAAAAAATTGTTCTCAAGCGTGCCGTCGACCGCATCGGCTAGACCCGCGCGCGCCGCGGCAGGTAAAGAAGTCTTGCAGACGAAATCAATGTAGTCATCCTTGCGCCCCTGATACTCGGGCGCGACGCCGTGCGCGCCGAGGAACGTCGTGCGCACGGTGACCGGATGGCGGCGGCCGAGCTCGCGCGCGACGCGAAGTTGTCGTAGCTCCGTATCGACGTCGAGGCCGTAGCCCGACTTGATCTCGATCGTCGTCACGCCCTCGGCGAGCAAATAGTCGAGCCGCGATGCGGCGGCCGAGTAGAGCGCCGCCTCGCTCGCGGCGCGAACCCTGCACACGGTCGACGGGATGCCGCCGCCGGCCGCCTCGATCGTGGCGCGGTCGGCGCCGGCCAGCCGCATCTCGAAATCCATCGCCCGGTCGCCGACGAAGACGATGTGCGTGTGGCAATCGACGAGACCCGGCGTGATCCAGCGCCCAGCGGCCGAATGCACATTCCGCGCCAGCGCCGCAGGCTGGCCGGGCAGCGCCTGGCGCGGTCCGACCCAGGCGATGCGGCCGCCGGCGACGGCGATCGCGCCGCCGTCGATGGCGCCATAGGGCGCGTTGCCCGCCATGGTGGCGAGGCGTGCATCGGTCCAGATTGCGTCCCACATCGTCTGGCGTGCGCGCCTCGCCTTGGTGAACTAGAGCGGAACGTCCCCTACGGCATCAGCGCGAGCAGATAGGTCTCGTTGCCGACGCCGGTGACCCGGCTGACCGTCTTGCGCGCGGCGATATCGACCACCCACAACACGCCGCTGCCCGAGGCGCCGCGCGGCGCGCCGGTGATCGCCGCGTATTTGCCGTCCGGCGTGATGACGATGCCGCGCGGGCGCGACGGCTTCCCGTCCGGCGTGGTCAGCGCCAGGCGCGTCGTTTCGGCGCCGAGCGCGCCTTCAAGCGCCTTCTGCACATCGATGAACGACAGGTTGTTGGCGCGGAAGTTGCTCGCCAGCAGCGTCCTGCCGTCGGGCGTGAAGGCGACGGTGAACGGGCGCGAGGCGACGGCCGGATTGTTGGTGCCGACCAGCAGCCGCGCCGCCTCCGCATCCTTCGCTCCGGCCACCGCCTTGTCGACATTGATCAGCGAGATCGTGTTGCCCTCGACGCCGCTACGCGCATCCTCGCGATTGGCGGTCGCCACC
>JACQDQ010000143.1 GCA_016201015.1 Pseudomonadota bacterium
GGCGTCATCCAACGGACGCCCGAATCGATCACGGTGGTTACCGTGCTGCGTGCGGAGCGAGCCGGGCTGGTGACCGAAGCCGACAAGCGCGTATTCACACGGTTGATGCCGCATGTGCGGCGCGCGATCGACATTCACCGGCGCTTCTATGGCATACAGCTTCAGCGGGACGGCACGCTGCGAGCGCTCGACGCACTGAACGTCGGAATCCTGCTGACCGACCGGAGCAGCCGCGTAATGTTCGCGAACGGCGTGGCGGAAGCGATATTGCGCCGTGGCGATGGACTGACGATGATCCGCGGACAGCTTCGTGCGGTCAAACCAGCGGATACCGAAAGATTGGCCGGACTTATCAAGGGCGCCGCTCAGACCACCATCAGACGTGGCGAGCAGGCAGGCGGAATCATGGCTCTGCCGACCAGTGCCGGACACCCCGTGACGATCCTGGTATCGCCGTCCCCTCGCCTCGGTTTGCTCGAGCCCGCCGCGCTCGTCTTCATCAGCGAGCCGCAGGACAGTCTCCCTATCGAAGCGCGGCATGTGGCGCTGCAATATGGCCTGACCTCGTCGGAGGCGCGGCTCTTGCGGGCACTCGTCGACGGGAAGCGATTGATGGAGCATGCCGAAGACGCCGGCATCACTCTCAACACCGCGAAAACACACCTGAAGCAAGTATTTGCCAAGACGGGCAGCAGACGTCAGGCCGACCTTATCCGTAAGTTCCTGGCCGATCCGGTTCTGCGCGTAGCGGGGTCGCAGTTCGAAAGGTAGCGGGGCGGTTTGGCTATCCCGGCCGCCGCCGCGCACCAGGAGAAGCGCCGCGCGCGCGAGTTATCACGGCGCCGCGTCTAGGACTCGGCCGTGCGCTGCGCGCACGCCTCGTAGTGCTGCGAGCGCTCGTCCAGCCGCGCCAGCACGGCGCGCGCCGCCGGCGGCACCACCGCCACCTCCCACGCTTCGCCGGCGAAGACCTTGACCGCGTCGAGCGAGTCGAACCACATCACGGTGACGAACTCGACCTCGGCGTCGAGCGAGCGGCGCATCAGCTCGATGCGCCGGAAGCCTTTGACATTCCGCGCCAGGATGCCGGGAAAGATCTGCGTCCTCAGCAGGGTCTCGTAGGCATCGGCGTTTTGCGGAATCGTCCAGCCGCGCCACAGGCGAGAGATCATGGGGCCTCCTCGATGCTCTGCATCCGCAGTTTGCTCCGACCGTAAGTATTCGGATGGCCTCTAAGGCGATTTCGCCGCGCCGTCTTCCCGCAGCAGGGTCCAAATCCAGCCGATGAAGGTCGCGACGAGGACGGGATAGGCCAGGAACGGCAGCGGCGACGAGGTCGGCAACAACTGCTCGCCCCAGAATATACGCAGCGCGGTGATCGCAAACAGAAGCGACGCGGCGATGCCGACAAGACGTACCGGGGCGGCAAATCCCCTGGGAATGCTGATCAGCGACAGGGCGGCGGCCCATAAGGCGGTGCCGGCGGCGAACGACGGGACGCTGCCGACCAGACCCGCCGCCGTTCCCGAAAGCATGACGCTCTCGCCGATCGCAAAGACGACAAACCCGGCGGCGGCGACGTCATTTCCCCTTCTGAAATATTTCAAGGCCAGCAAAGCGGTAGCGACGATCAATCCGACGCCGTCGACCGCCCACGAGGTCGCCTGAACATTCGGTTGCGTGACCATGGTCCCGACCATGCCGAACACGGCACCGAGAGCAAGCCCGATTGCGGCGATGACGTTTACCGGAATGTTCATATCGCTCCCCCAGCCGCCTCATGCGCCGAGGCTCCTGTATCCCGTACGATGCGCAATTCGCAGTGAAATCGGGGCGAAATCCATTCTGCTCCACGATCGCGGCCGGCCCGATCCGCGCGGCAGCCGTCGTCTCGCGAACGTGACTGGCGCGCGGGCATGCGCCTGGGCTAACGATTCCGGCATTGCTCGACCTACCGGCGGCCGGCCGTCGCGAGGCCGCGCCTATTTCGCCACCCCGCGCCATCCCCTTCAAGGAGACTCGTCATGTCGTCGACCGTGCACCGTTTGTCCGCCGCGGCCTTCGTCGCGTCGTTCGCCTTCGCCGCTCCCGTCTCGGCGCAGCTCATCCAGCACAGGGACCTCAGCTACGCCATCGCCAAGACGATCGCCGAGGGCGCGCTCGAGGACTGCAAGGCCCGCGGCTACGCGGTCACCGTCGTCGTCGTCGATCGCGGCGGCGATACGATGGTCACGCTGCGCGCCGACAACGCCTCGCCGGTCACCCTGGAGAATGCCCGCCGCAAGGCCTACACCGCGCGCATGTTCCGCATCACCACGGCCGAATTCGTCAAGGCCATGGCGACGCAGCCGGTGCGGCGCGAGCAGACCACGCTTCCCGGAATCATCGCCATTCCCGGCGGCGTGCCGCTCAAGGTCGGCGACGACACGATCGCTGGCATCGGCGTCTCGGGCTCGCCCGGCGTCGACGAGGAATGCGTGATGGCCGGCATCGACAAGGTCAAGGACCAGTTGAAATAAGGAGGCGCCGAGACGCGGCCTTTACTCCGCCGGGGCTTTCATGAAGTCCGGGTGGTTGGGGATCGACC
>JACQDQ010000144.1 GCA_016201015.1 Pseudomonadota bacterium
CAAACCGACGAGACGGAACATATGATCCGACGCGACGAACCGGTTATCGCGGCCCGGCCGGCGGACCGGGGCGCGCGGGCGTGGTCGGCCGCGGCTTCTCGGCGCGGCATCGCCGTGTTATCGCTGCGCTCCTCGCGCGGCAAATCAGGGGGCGGATCGTGGCGGCCAACGACAACGAGATTGCCTATCTTTCCGCGACCGAGCTCGTCGCCCACTATCGACGCAAGTCGCTGTCCCCCGTCGACGCGACGCGCGCGGTTTTCGCCCGTATCGAAGCGCACGGCAAGGCGGTCAACGCCTTCTGCTTCCTGGACGAGGATGGCGCGATGCAGGCGGCGCGCGAGTCCGAGGCGCGTTGGACCAAAGGCGCGCCGCTCGGCCTGGTCGATGGCGTGCCGGCGACGATCAAGGACCTCATCCTCACCCGTGGCTGGCCGACATTGCGCGGCAGCAAGACGGTCGCGCGCGATCAGCCCTGGACCGACGATGCGCCGGTCACGGCGCGGCTGCGGGCGCACGGCGCCATCCTCATCGGCAAGACGACGACGCCGGAATTCGGTTGGAAGGGCGTGACCGACAGCGCCTTGACCGGCGTCACGCGCAATCCATGGAACACGGCGAAGACGCCGGGCGGCAGCTCGGGCGGCGCCGCTGCCGCAACCGCGCTCGGCATGGGCGCGCTGCATATCGGCACCGACGGCGGCGGCTCGATCCGCATTCCCGCCGGCTTCACCGGCATCTTCGGCCTGAAGCCGAGCTTCGGCCGCGTGCCGGCCTATCCGCCGAGCCCGTTCGGCAGCGTCGCCCATGTCGGGCCGATGACCCGCACCGTGGCCGACGCCGCGCTCATGCTCGATGTCATCGGCGAGCCGGATGCGCGCGACTGGTTCGCCCTGCCCTACGACCGCCGCGACTACCGCATCGGCCTCGATGACGGCGTCGCACGGCTGCGCATCGCCTATAGCCCCGATCTCGGCTACGTCAGCGTCGATCCTGAGATCGCGGCGCTGGTCAAGGCCGCGGCGCGGGCCTTCGCCGAACTCGGCGCCGTCGTCGAGGAGGTGCCGCCGCCCTTCGCCAATCCGGCGCTCACCTTCCGCCGACACTGGTACGCCGGCGCCGCCAACTTGATGCGGACGATCCCGGCCGACAGGCAGGCGCTGATCGATCCCGGCCTGCGCGCGATCGCGGCGGAAGGCGCCACGTACCCGCTGCTCGACTATCTGCAAGCGGCGAACGAGCGCGGCGCCCTCGGCAGCCGCATGTCGCAGTTCCACCAGGCCTACGACCTGCTGCTGACGCCGACCCTGCCGCTTCCGGCCTTCGATGCCGGGGTGGAGGTCGCGATCTCCACGACCCAGGAGCGCTGGCCGGATTGGACGCCGTTCAGCTATCCGTTCAACCTGACGCAGCAGCCGGCCTGCACCGTGCCATGCGGCTTCACCAAGTCTGGCTTGCCGGCGGGGCTGCAGATCGTCGGCCGCATGCACGACGATGCGCTGGTGCTGCGCGCCGCGCGCGCCTACGAATCCGCGCACCCGTTCGTCATGCCGCCGGCGCCGCGGATTCCTGCCTGAGGTCCGTCTCGTGCGCCGCAACCAGCCTCGGCCTGCGCAGGAGAAAGACCAACGGCACCGCGACCAATGCGACGAGCATGATCAGACGGAAGTCGCCGAGATAGGCCATCATCGCCGCCTGGCGGCTCACCTCGGCTTCAAGCTCGGCAAGCCCCGCTTGTGTGCCGAGATTCCACGCGGCGCCGATATCGAGCGACTGCAGCGCCGCGTTGAACGGCGTCACGTGTTCGACCAGCATGGCGTGGTTGATCTGGGTGCCCTCGGCCAGCAGGGTCACCGATGCCGAGATGCCGATGCTGCCGCCGATGTTGCGCACCAGGCTGTACAAGCCGGCCGCTTCGGTGCGCAGGGACGACGGCAGCATGGCGAACGCCATCGTGCTCAGCGGCACGAAGACGAAGCCCTGCCCCAGTCCCTGGGTGATGCCCGCCATGATCACCGGTCCCGTGTCCATCTCGGGCGAATAGTTGCTCATCTGCCAAAGCGCGGCGGACATCACGGCGAGACCGAACAGCAGCATCAGCCGCGGCGATACATGGCCGGACAATCGCGCCACGATCAGCATTGCCGACAAATTCGCCAAGCCGCGCGGCACCAGCATCGCACCGGCGGTGAGAGCGGGATAGCCCATGATCGTCTGCAGAAACGTCGGCACCAGCGCCATCGTCGAATAGAGGATTATGGAGACAATCGAGATGACGATTAGGCCGATCGGAAAATTCCTGTCCTTGAACAGCGCCATGTGGACGAATGGATGCTCCGACGTCGCGGCGTGGACGACGAACATCCACAACCCGGCGATTGCCACCATGCACTCGATCCGGATCTCGGTCGATCCGAACCAATCCTGCTGCAGGCCGCGATCGAGCATCAGCTGCAGCGCGCCGATCGCGATGCTCAGCATCGCGAAGCCGAGGAAGTCGAACGGCCGCTCCGTGTCGCGCCGCGTCTCGGCGACAAAGGCGGAAATGCCCGCGAACGCCAGAATGCCGACCGGCAAGTTTATGTAGAACACCCAACGCCAGTCATATGTGTCGGTCAGCCAGCCGCCCAGCGTCGGGCCGAGGATGGGGCCGACCATGATCCCCGCGCCGAAGATCGCCATCGCCTCGCCGTGCCGCTCGCGCGGATAGGTATCGAGCAGGGTCGACTGCGACAGCGGCACCAATGCGGCGCCGAATATCCCCTGCAGCAGCCGATCGACGATCAGCTCGGTCAAACTCGTCGCCAGGCCGCAGAGCAGCGAGGCGGAGGTGAACCCGACCACGGCGCAAAGAAACAGGCGCTTGCGGCCGAGGCGGCCGGCCAGCCAGCCGGTCAGCGGCGTCGCCACCGCCGCGGCGACGATATAGGATGTCAGCACCCAGGCGATCTGGTCCTGCGAGGCCGACAGGCTGCCCTGCATATGCGGCAGCGCGATATTGGCGATGGTCGTATCGATCGCCTGCATCACGTTGGCCGACATGACCGAAACGGTGACGAGTCCCCGATGCACCGTTCGACTGCCGGCGCGCGGCACCGCGGCGATCATCGGCCGTTCCGTGTCGCCGCCATGGCGCCGCGCAGTCCGTCGAGCGCCTCTTCAAGCGCCGCCAGCATCTTGCCACGATGCTGCGTATCCACCTCGACCGCCACGCTCATGCCTGCGCGCAATGTCGGGTCGCCGGCCGCTGTCTCGATCACCAGCCTTACCGGGATGCGCTGCACCACCTTGACCCAGTTGCCCGTCGCGTTTTGCGGCGGCAACACCGCGAACTCCGCCCCGGTGCCCGAACCGATGCTGACGACGTGTGCCCGGAATACGCGATCGGGATAGGTGTCGACCGTTACCGTCGCCTCCTGTCCCGGCTGCATGTGGGTGAGATCGGTTTCCTTGAAATTCGCTTCGACCCAAACGCGCTCGCTCGACATCAGCACCAACGCCGGCGCGCCGGCGTTCAGATAGCCGCCGACTTGGAGCAGATCGACCTTGGAGGGGAATCCTGCTCCCGGCGCCGCGACCACGGTATGAGCGAGGTCGAGCGCCGCCTGGTCGAGCTGCGCCCTGGCGCGCAGCGCCAGCGGATGGGCATCCACCGCGAGGTTGGGATCGCCGCCGAGACTGGCGAGAATCTGGGCAAGTTGCTGCTGTACCGACGCCACTTGTTGCCGCGCCGCGTCGACTTCGTGCGCGGCCTCGTCCAGTTTCGTGCCGGAAGTCACCTTGGCGGCGAACAGCTCCCGCTGCCGCGTCAGCTCCTTCTCGCGGTAGACGAGCGTATCGCGCACCGCTTGCAGCTCGGCGCCTTTCTGCCGAAACGTGGCGCGCATGCTTTCGACTTGCAGCCGGGCGCTGGCAAGCTCGGCTCGGGCGCGCTCCACAGCAATGCGATACGGCGCGTCGTCGAGGCGGAACAGGATCTGGCCCGCAACCACACGCTCGTTTTCGCGCACCGCCACCTGTACGACGCGGCCGGCGACGTCGGCACTGATCGGAATCTTGTCGGCCTTCACATAGGCGTTGTCGGTGCTCGCGTAACGGCCGCTGAATACATAGGCGTAGGCGCCGACCGCCGCCAGCGCTGCCGGCACGACCAGCATCAACGCCCAGCGCCGCCACCGCCGCGCCGGCCGTGCCAGCCCGGCTGCGCGTTCCCCTCCTGTCTCGTTTCGATCTGCGTAAGTCGCCATCGCTGAAATGGTGCTCCGGGTTCGCGAGTTCGGCGTCAGGCGCGGCCGTTGCCGCGCTCGGACAGATTGCCGCGAACATGAATGAGCGTGTCGATCAGGCGCTCACGCGCACCGGCGCTCAAGCCGGCCAGCGCCTCCTCCCGTACCGCCAAGCCAAGCTTGCGCATGCGGGCAAAGATCGGCCGCGCCTTCTTCGTCATGAACAGTTGCCGGGCGCGGCGGTCGGTCGGGTGCGGCCGGCGCTCGACCCAACCCGCCGCTTCCAGACGATCGATCAGCCGGCCGAGCGTGATGCTGCGCAGGTCCAGGATGTCGGCGAGCCGGCCCTGCGAGATGCCTTCGCAGCGCGCAAGATTGGCCAGGACCTGCCACTGCGCGCGCGTGAGGCCGATCGACCGCCCGCGCTCGTCGAGCCGCTTGCGCAGGGCGCGGGCGATGTCGTGGATGAGAAATCCAAAGCCGCGTTCAAACTTGCCGCCGGCCATCGAAATATATTAGCAAGCAAGCTTATTATAAGCAAGTGACACGCTGTAACATTCGACGAAATGGAGACACACTGCACGAGATTGCTTCGTCATGGTGAATCAACGCCGCTTGACCCCCGCCTGTCGGCTCAGTAGCGTCCTGGGCAACCGATTCAACCACACGAGGACGCCATGAGCGCTCAGCCTATCCGTCTGCCCAACGCGAAGCCCGGCATCGGCGAGGAAGAATGGCAAGTCCGCGTCGATCTCGCCGCTTGCTATCGGCTGGTCGCGCTACTCAACATGACCGACCTCATCTACACGCATATCTCGGCGCGCGTACCGGGGCCGGCCGAGCAATTCCTGATCAATCCCTACGGCATGCTGTTCGACGAGATCACCGCCTCATCGTTGGTCAAGATCGATCTCGAGGGCAAGATCATTGGCGACAGCCAACACGGTGTGAATCAAGCGGGATTCATCATCCACAGCGCGGTGCATAAGGCGCGGCGCGAGCTCACCTGCGTCATCCATACGCACACCACGGCCGGCATGGCCGTCTCGGCCCAGAAGCACGGCCTGCTCCCGCTCACGCAGCACGCCATGCGCTTCTACAATCGTATCGGCTATCACGACTATGAAGGCATCGCCCTCGACATGGACGAGCAGCAGCGCCTGGCTGCCGATCTCGGCCCGCACAAGGCGATGATTCTGCGCAACCACGGGCTGCTTGCTTGCGGCGAAACCGTCCGCGAAGCCTTCGACATCGTCTATCACCTGGAGCGCGCGTGCCAGGCGCAAATCGCCGCGCAGGCCGGCGGCGCCGAGCTCAATATTCCGTCGCCGGCGGCGGCGGCACGGGTGGGCACGCAGTTCGAGCGCCCAGGCCGCCAAGCAAGCAAAATCGACTGGGCGGCCTATCTCCGCCTGCTCGACCGCCAGCTCCCCGGCTATCGCGACTGATTGCGGCGCGATCGCCGGTTCTGCGCCGCGTTCTTCACCGGCCACAAGTTCTGGCTCTTGCAGAAGGCGAACGCCGTCGGGTGATCGGGCACCGCGTTGATTGGCCGCGCGCGGACCTTGCGCCAAACCACCAGCGCCGGGTCGGCTGCCGCGAGGCCGAGCCCGGAAATTCATCAGAGCCCACAGCAATGACCTCCGACCTGTCCGTCGCCATCGGCCGACTAGCGCTCAAGAACCCGGTTATCGCCGGCTCGGGCGAGCACACGATGACTAGCCGCGGCATGCGCGCCGCGCTCGCCGCCGGCGCCGCCGCCGTCGTCGCCAAATCGACGAACGAGTCGCCGGCGGCCAAGCGGCAGCTCGACGGCACCGACTATGTGCTGCTCGACTCGCATTGGCGTCCCCTGCCCTGGAACTTCAATCCGCCGCGCGACGCGCAACTCCTGTGCCGCTCTGGTTTGGTGCAAGAGGCGTTCGGTCCGTGGCTTATCAAGCTTGCCGCGCTCGACGCCGAGGCGAGGCAACGCGACGCCTATGTCATCCCCAGTCTGATCCTGGCCGATCTCGAGACCTGTGCCGGGCTCGCCGAGCGCATCGAGCGCGCCGGACTGCTGGTGCTCGAGCTCAATATCGGCGCGCCACACGGCGACGAGGCGGCCAAGGGCACGATCGTGCTCGAGCGCGAGGCGGCGCGCGTGCGCGACATCGTCGCGCGCATCCGGCGCGCTGTCGCGCTGCCGCTATGGGTGAAGCTCACCGGCCAGAGCGAGGACGTGGCCGCTCTCGCCGCTGCGGCACGCGACGGTGGCGCCGACGCCATCGTCATGATGGGCCGCTTCATGGCCCTCCTCCCCGATCTCGACACGCAAGCACCGACGCTTGGCACTGCCGCGGCGCTCGGCGGCGCCTGGGCGCTGCCCCTCACCTGTCGCTGGCTCGCCCTCACGCGCAGGAAGCTTGGCAAGGAATTTCCGCTCATCGGCACCAACGGCGCGCGCGACGGGCTTGACGTCGTCCGCTTCCTGCTCGCCGGGGCCAGCGCGGTCGAGCTCACTTCGGCGGTAATGACCGGCGGCTTCCGCGTCATCGGCGACACCGTCAAGCAACTGAGCGTCTATCTCGCCGAGCGCGGCCAGAACGCGAATGATTTGATCGGCCGTGCCGCCGACCGCCTGCAGGGCTACGCCGACCAGAAGCAGCGGCCCGGCTACTGGTCGGCGTTCGTCCCACCCGAGGCGCGCGACTGACGGGCCGCGCCGAGCAATCGCTCGTAGGCGTCCGAATTGAGGTTGCGGCAGATTTCCGCCGCCGCGCCCTGGAGCAGCGAAAGCTGCTTGGCGTCGGGCGGGGTGGTGATGAACTGGATCGAGCCGATGATCGACAACACGCCGACCAGCCTGTCCGCATGATCGAACAAAGGTGCCGACAACGTGTCGATGCCGAGAACGCCTTCTTCGGGTGCCGACTCCCACAGCCGCTCGCGGATGCGCTTCAGGCGCTTCTCGATCGCCGCCGGATCGGTGAGCGAGTGTGGCGTGTGGGCGACGAGCTTGCGCGACAGCATGCGGCGCCGCACGTCATCGTCGGCAAAGGCAAGCACCACCCGGCCCTGCGCCGAGCAATAGGAAGGCGGTCGATTTCCCGGCTTGACAGAGATGCTGACCTTGCTGACGCTCTCCATCGCCGCGATGACGAGAGCCTCGCCGCTTGCCGGCACCGCGAGCAGCACCGTCTGCCCGGTCAAGTCGCGCAGTCGCGCCATTGCCGGCTCGGCCCGCCGGCGCAGGTCGAACTGCTCAGCCGCCGCCTGACCGAGCTGGAACAGCTTCCAGCCGAGCAGGTAGCGCTCGGTCAGGGCCTCCTGATCGACATAGCCGAGCCGCCGGAGCGTGGTGAGATGGCGATAGACGCGCGCCTTGGATTCGCCCAGAACATGCGCGAGCTCGGTCACCCGCATCGGCTCGCCGGCCTGGGCCAGCGCCTCCAGCACGCGCGCGGCGACGACGACTGACTGGACGGTGATCGAATCGGCGCTGCCGCCGTCGCCGTTGTCCTCGGGTGGACGTCCGCGTGCCATCGCGTCCCTCACATCTCCTGGCTCGACGCCGTCGCGTCGATCGCGGTCATGTCGTCTGCCCTGCCTTGCGCGGCTCGAACTTGGCGATGATCCACATCAACGCCGTCCCGGCGACTATCAGAACAACATTGAAAATAGATTCGCGGCCGAGCCAAATGGTCGAGGTGCCGATCAGCAGTGCCGCCGCGGCCATCGCCGACCGTGCCGGCCAGCCAAGCAGCACAGCGCCGAATGAACCTTCGGTCGCCCAGGCAATCAACGCCGCCGACAGCACGACGGTGGCGATCGCCAGCGTCACGGCGAGCCACGAGCCGCTCAGCAGCAGCGCCGGGTTAAGCACGAAGACGAACGGCAGCAGGTAGCCCGAGGCGCCGAGCTTGATGGCATCGACCGACGTCCGCCACAGGTCGGAACCGGCGAGGCTGGCCGCAGCATACGACGCCATCGCGACCGGCGGCGTCAGCATCGACATCAGGCCGAAATAGAAGATGAACATATGCGCGGCCAGCGGCTCGATCCCCATCTTGACCAGCGCCGGGCCGAGCACGACCGACAACAGGACGTAAACGGCCGCAGTCGGCATGCCCATGCCGAGAATGATGGCGATGACGGCGGTGATCGAGATCATCGCGATGGTGCCGGCATTCTCGCCGACATGGGTGAGCACCAGCGTGATGGTGAAGCTGAGACCCGACAGGTTGAGCACACCGATGACGATGCCGGCGCCGGCGCTGACCAGGAGAATCTGCAGCATGTCCTCGCCAACGCCGATCGTGCAGGCCCGCAGGAGCGCGATGTCGGGCAGACGTCGCCGCTTGATGAGGCCGAGCACGACCATGATGACGGCGGAGTACAGCGCCGACTTCGAGACGTTGAGACCGGTCCAGAACATGAAATAGACCAGCGCCACGATCGGAATGACGAAGATCCAGCCCTCCGCCATCACCGCGCGAAAGCGCGGCAGTTCGCCGCGCGGCACGCCGTGCAGCCACTCGCGCGCCGCGTAGCAGTCGACTTGAATGAACAGCGCGACATAAAAGATCGCCGACGGCACGATCGCCGCGAGCACCACGTCGCTGTAAGGTATCTGCAGAAATTCGGCGATCAGGAAGGCGGTGGTTCCCATCACCGGCGGCGTGATCTGGCCGGCGTTCGACGACACCGCCTCGACCGCGCCGGCGAAGGATGCCCGGAAGCCGTAGCGTTTCATCAGCGGAATGGTGACGATGCCGCTGGAGACTACATTGGCCACCGACGAGCCGCTGATGATGCCGAATAGGCTCGACGAGACGACCGCCACCTTGGCCGGCCCGCCGCGGTAGTTGCCAAGCGCCGCCATCGAGATGTCGTCGAAGAACTGGCCTGCCCCGCTCGCCTCCAAGCATTTCGAAAAGACGATGAAGGCCAGCACAATCGTCGTCGCGACGTTGAGCACCAAACCGGGAATGCCGTTCGAATCCGCGTAGAGGTACATGATCATGCGGCGCGGCTCGGTATACTCCGCCTCGAACACGCCGGGGAACCAATGGCCGACGAAGCCATAGGCGCCGAGGATCGCCATGAGGCCGGCGACGGCGCCGCCGCAATTGCGGCGCAAGGCCTCGAGCAGCAACATTATCGCGATGAGGCCGGGTATCCATTTGTGCGGTCCGCGATCGCCGGTGGCGATCAGCCAGTCGGCGTAGTTCCACGCCGCCCAACACCAGGCCGCGATGCTGATAATGGCGAGCGCGATCTCGAGCGCGCCAGCGCGCTGGCCGTATGGCTTGCCGAGGAATCCGGCCGCCACTGACAGGCCAGCGATGACCAGCACGAATTGCTCGCCGATGATGCCCGAGCCGATCCAGATCGGCACGTCGAGCAGCCATAACAGACTGAGAATAGTCGTGGCGCCGAGGCAGGCGCTTTTGAGCACATCACTTGCAGCCATCGGCTAGGCCTACGCGCTCAGCGGACCAGGCTCGTGTCGCGCGCGTCGTTGGCCGCGGCCCATAGACACTTACTCTTGAAGAAGGCCGCCGCGGCCGGATGGTAGGGCACGGTGTTCGACGGCGCGCCGAGCTTCGCCCGGTCGCCACGCCGCAGCGTTGGATAGTCTTGCTGCAAGCCTTCGAAGCTGTCGTGGAGCGCCGTCAGCATGCGGCCGACATCGGCAGCCGAAAGATCGGCGTTGGCGACGAGAAAGACATCGAAGCCGCTCACCGTCACCGGGGCCGGGACCTCGGGCAGGTTGGCTGCCGGCTGCACGGTGTAGGGGAACAGGCCTTGGAGTTGCTGGTTGAGGAAGCTCTCCGTCACGTTCGGGCCGGCGAGTGGGACGTAGCGGATTCCCACCGAGGAATGCGCCTCGCGCACCACAGGTATGCCGACGGCGATGCCGGTCGCGTCGGCCGTGCCCTCAACCACCGCTTGCACGCCCTGCGGCAGGCCGCCGACCGATACCGGCCGCACATCGGCGTCGCCGATCCCGGCTACGGACAGCATCGCGCGGTTGACGGCGCCCATCGTCGTGTTCGCCTTCACCTCGATGACAACGCGCTTGCCGCGCAGATCGGCGACGGTCTTGATCGGTGAGTCCGCGCGGACGATGAAGCCATAGGGAAGCGGCCATAACCGGGCGACGGCGCGCAGCTTCGGCATCGGCTGCCGCCCCTGCTCGCCGCGATAAGCGCCGCCGCTGTCCAGGCTCGACGACAGGCCCATCGTGATCTCGCCGTTCTGGATCAGCGGCAGATAGACCGACGATCCGGCATAGGGCTGGACAATTGCGGGTACGCCCAGCTTCTCGTTGAACAGCTTGGCGATGCCGCCGCCGATCACGTAGTAGTCGGTGCCGGCGGGATTGGCGCCGATAGTGATGCGGCGCGCCTGCGCCATCGCGCCGGCGACGGGTGCCACTGTCGCCGTCGCGACGACGGCGCAGAGAACGCGGCGCCGGCTGATCGAAAACATGTCGGTCTCCCTCACTCGGCCACGCTGCGAATCAGTCCCGCGTCCGGCGCACCATAGCCGCCGCCACCCGGTGTCTCCAGCATCACTTCGTCCTGTGGCTGCATCACCATCTTGCGTGCTTCGCTCACCTTGCAGCCGTTGACGGTGAAGCGTCCCGGTGCACCGTCGGCGCCGCCGCCGAGGCCCTCGGCCGCACAAGCCGTGCGGCTGGTGACGGCATTGAGCAGCCACGGCTCGCGCGTGCGCATGTGGAAGCTGATCGTCTGCCCGTCGCCGCCGAGCGCTCGCCCGGCGCCGCCCGAGTTCGGCCGCAGCTCCTTGCGCGTGAACTCGATCGGCATCGACGCCTCGAGCACCTCGATCGGCACTGCGGCGATGCCGGTCGGATAACAGGTGGCGGCCGGCCCATCCTTGGTCGCCCGCGCGCCCATGCCGCCGGAATAATTGAACATCGACGATGTGAACGGCCGGCCCGACTCATCCTTGCCGTTGATCTGGATCGTCCATACCGCGCCCGCCCCTTCGGCGAGCACATTTTCCGGCATCACGTGGTACAGCGCCTTCAAGATCGGCATCGGCACATACATGCCGACGACGTGGCGCGCATTCACTGGCACCGGATACTCGCAGTTGAGGATGCAGCCCTTGGGCGCCGTCACCTTGATCGGTGCCAGGCTACCGAAATTGTTCGGCAGGTCCGGATCGAGGCAGGAGCGGATGGCGAACGTCGAATAGGCGTGGGTGTAGTTCATCACCACGTTGATGCCGTAGGGGCTCGGTCCAGACGAGCCGGCGAAGTCGATGACGATTTCGCCCGCACGATTGTCGATGGTGACCGCGCTTTTGAGCGTGACGAGATCGCCGCCCGGCACGTCGAACGTGCACGCGCCGTGAAACGTACCGGGTCTCAAATTGCGAATGCTGGCGCGCGTCGCCGCCTCCGAGCGCGCGATGATCTCCTCGGCCAACCGGTCGACATGGTCGAGCCCGTGGCGGTCGCACAGCGTGTTGAGGCGATCGCCGCCCATCCGGCCACTCGACCCCTGCGCCGCGAGATCGCCGAACACATGATCCGGCGTCCGTACATTGTGGCGAATGATGTCGTGCAGCAGCCGATTTTTCTGACCATGCTCATAGAGCTTGGCGATCGGAATCCACAGACCTTCCTCGTGAATGTCGCGCGCGCCGGCACCGACGCCGTAGCCGCCGATATCGGTATGATGGATGGTCGAGCCGAAGAAGGCGATGACCCGGCCCTTGCGGAATACCGGCGTATAGACGGTGATATCGAAGAAATGCCCCGCCGACTTCCACGGATCGTTGGTGACGAGCACATCGCCGGGCTCCAGCGCCGCCGGCGGATAGATTTCGGCGAAATGGCGACCGGCGGCGGCCAGCGAGTTGATGTGGCCGGGCGTGCCGGTGACGGCCTGGGCGATCATGCGTCCCTCGGCGTCGAACACGGCGGTGGCAAGATCGCCGGCTTCGCGCACGATCGGCGAGAAGGCGATGCGTTGCAGCGCCTTCGCCTGCTCGCTGACGATCGAAATCAGATTGCTCCAGAGGATTTCGAGTTCGATGCCGTCCATGGTCGCCTCCGTGCTGTCGTCTCAACCGCGCCGCCGGCTGACGATCGTGCCGTTCGCTTCGACCGTCGCCCGCCAGCCGTCGGGAATGACGATGGTCGTCTCGCGCTCCTCGATAATCGCGGGGCCGTCGATGATCTGCGCTGGTGCAATAGCCGGACGATCATATACCGGCACTTCGCTCGGCCGATCCGAAAACAATACACGGCGGCGCCCCTTCGGCTTGGCCGGCGCCGCAGTCGCGAGCGAACTCGGCCGGGCCGGAATCGCCGGGCCGCGTGCCACCAGCCGCCAGGTCACTACCTCGACGTCAACATCCGGCAGGCGCAGCCCGTACTGTGCCTCGTACGCGCGTTCGAAAGTCTCTCGTAACGCCGTCGCGTCGCGTGCAAGCCGCGGATCTCCCGGCAACCCGACGCTGACCTCGTTCTGCTGGCCGAAATAGCGCATGTCGGCGCCGAACTCGAACGCGACGCGATCAGCCGGCGTGCCGGCGCCGACCAGCGCCGCGGTCCCCTCGGCCTCCATCTCGTCGTAGAGCCGTCCGATATCGGCCCAGTCCATGCCGCCGAGGCGTGCCAGCGCGCCGCGCACGAGATCGAGGCGCGCCGGCGTGACCAGGGTACCGAAGGCGGACAGGACGCTGGCCAGCGGCGGGTAAATGACGGCGCTGCTGTCGAGCAGCTCGGCGACATAGCCGGCATGCACCGGCCCGGCGCCGCCGAAGGCAAGCAGCGGCAGGCCGCGATAGTCGATGCCGCGGTCCGTCGCATGGGCCCGGGCCGCCGAGGCCATCGACTCGCCGACGATCTTGAAGATGCCGAGCGCGGTCTGCTCGGTGCCGATGCCAAGCTTGGCGGCGAGGCCGGCGAGCGCGCGCATCGCGGCCGCCCGATCGAGCTTCATGTCGCCGCCGAGAAAGCGGTCGGGATCGATGAGGCCAAGCGCCACGTCAGCATCGGTCACCGTCGGCTCGGTGCCGCCGCGGCCGTAACACACCGGGCCCGGCTCGGAGCCGGCGCTACGCGGGCCGACCTTGAGCAGGCCCAGCGAGTCGACGCCGGCGATCGAGCCGCCGCCGGCGCCGATCTCGATCATGTCGATCGACGGAATGATCACCGGGAAGCCGCTGCCGGGCTTGAATCGATACTTGCGGTCGACCTCGAGCAAGCCCGTCACCAGCGGCCGCCGCTCCTGAATCATGCAGGCCTTGGCCGTCGTGCCGCCCATGTCGAAGGACAGCAACCTGTCGAGCCCCATGAGCTCGGCGAAATAACTTGCGGCGAGCGCGCCGGCGGCGGGGCCGGATTCGATCATCCGCACCGGGAAACGACTCGCCACGTCGACCCCGATGACGCCGCCGTTGGACAGCATGATCAGCGGCTGGTTGCGGAAGCCGCGGCGCACCAGCTGCTCGGCGAGCGCCTTGAGATAGGGCGCGGTGATCGGCTGCGTGTAGGCGTTGAGCACGGTCGTCGAGGTGCGCGGGTACTCGCGGATCTGCGGCGCCACCTCGGACGACAGCGATACGTAAAGGCCGGGCGCGAGTTCCGCAAGCCGCCGCTTGACCGCCCGCTCGTTTGCCGGATTGCGGTACGAATTGAGCAAGCTTACCGCCAGCGCCCGGATACCCTGCCTCTGCACCGCCTCGGCGAGCGCCGCCAATGCGCCGTCGTCCGGCGACTTGGCCACGCTGGCATCGGCCAGAGTGCGCTCGGCCAGGGGGAAGATGCGTTCGCGCGCCACCAGCGGCGCGGGAAATTCGATCTGTGGGTCGAACATGTCGTAGCGATGCTCGTCGCGGATGGCGAGCACGTCGCGGAAACCTTCGGTCACGACGAGGCCGATCGGCGGGCCCTTGCGCTCGATGACGGCGTTGGTGACGAGCGTCGTCGCGTGCACGATCACATCGTCGACATCGGCCGGCCCAATACTGGCACGCCTCAGGCCGAGATCGACCGCGCGGAAAAAGCCTTCGAGCAGATCGCCATGGGTGGTCAGCGTCTTGTCGACGTAGCAGCGCCCGTCGCGATGCCGCAAGACGACGTCGGTGAAGGTGCCGCCGATATCGACCGCCAGCGAGAAGCCCGTCATAGGCGTCGCCTCGAGCTCGCGCGTATTCCGGCCATGCTCACCGTCCAGCGACGTCCGAACTGCCCTGAAAGTCGGTTCATGCGCCCCAATCGACTGTATCGCTGTTTGAAACGTTGTCTTGTATAGCGTATCATTGACGAGCGTCGCAATTGCTTTATCAACGGCACATGGACAGCGCAGCCATCCCCCAGGCGAACACCCAGGAAGAGCGTACGATCCGCATCGAGCTTGCCGCCGCCTATCGCCTGGCAGCGCAATTCGGTTGGACGACCCTTATCTTCAACCACATCACCGCGCGCGTGCCGGGGCGCGAACGCCATTTCCTGATCAACCGTTTCGGCCACACCTACGATGAGGTCACCGCCTCGAACCTGGTGAAGGTCGATCTCGACGGCAATGTAATCGGCGAGCCGGCCGCCGTGAACCGCGCCGGCTTCGTGCTGCACAGCGCCATCCACGCCGCGCGCGAGGACGTGATGTGCGCCATGCACACGCACACGGTCGCCGGAGTCGCCGTCTCCGCCATGGAATGCGGGCTGCAGCCGGTGAACCTGGAGGCGATGCTGTTCTACGGGCGCATCGCCTACCATGAATTCGAGGGCATCACGGTTGAACCGGCGGAGAAGCCGCGTCTCGTCGCCAATCTCGGCGACAAGAACGCGATGATCCTGCGCAACCACGGCCTGCTCGTCTGCGGCCGCAGCGTCGCCGAAACCTTCAAGCGTATGTTCGACCTCGATCTCGCCTGCCAAGTGCAGATCGCGGCGATGGCCAGTGGCAAACTGCACCTGCCGTCGCCCGAAGTGGCGGCGCGCGTCGCCGACCAATCGGCAAGGTTCGACCCGAACGGCGGCAGCGCCGCTCAGCGCGCCTTCGCCGCGCTCATGCGCCGGCTCGACGCCGGCGATCCGTCGTATCGCGACTAGGAGCCAGACTCGGGTCTAATCCACCGTCGCGCCGATGTCCTTCACAATCTTGGCGTACTTGGCGTCGTCGGCGCGGATCCGCGCGGCGAATTCCTCGGGCGTTGTGATGTACGGCTCCAACACGCCGGCACGATTGAACTTCTCCTTCACATCGGGCTGCGCAAGCACTCTATTCACCTCGGCGTGCAGCTTGGCCATGATGGGCGCGGGCGTGCCCGCCGGCGCGAACAGCGCAAGCCAGATGCTGTTGCTGAAGCCGGGATAGAATTCGCCGATCGTCGGCAACTCGGGAAACGCTAACGAGCGCTTCCGGCCCGACATCGCCAGCGCGCGCAGATTGCCGGACCTAATCTGTGGGGCGCTTGATGTGCCGGAAAACATCGCCGCCACCTCGCCGGCGACGGTTGCCGTCGCGGCCGGCGTGCCGCCCCTGTAAGGTACGTGTACGAGGTCGATACCGGCACGTGCCTTGAGCATTTCCATGGTCAGATGATGTTGGCTGCCGTTGCCGCCGGAGGCGTAGGCGAGCGGCGGGTTGGCCTTGCGCGCATATTCGATGAACTCGACAAAATTCTTGACCGGGAGGGCAGGATTGACCGATAGGACGAAATCGTTTGAAGCGACGGTGGCGACGGCAGCCAGATCCTTGAGCGTATCGAACCCCATCTTGGCGTAAAGATGCGGGTTGATGACGATCTGGCTATCGGCGCAGAGCAGCAGCGTATAACCGTCCGGCGGCGCCCTGACGGTCATCTCCGAAGCGATATTGCCGTTGGCGCCGGGTCGATTTTCCACCACCACGGGCTGACCAAGGACCTCGCCAAGGCTTTGCCCAAGCACGCGCGCGGCGATATCGGGCGCGCCGCCAGGCGGGATAGGAACAAGCAGCTTGATCGGCCGCGTTGGATACTGTGCCGCCGCTGTGGTGGCGAACAGCGCAACAACCGCCACAATCGCGGTGCGCATCAAAACCGTCGTCATGGCGTCCTCCCTCGATGGGCCCGGTCGGCCTTGCTTCGACCTAGACGGCTAGACCTTGAAGCTGCTCTGCACCTCCGGAACAAAAAGCTCTTCGACCGCCACCTTGCGGTGGCTCACGCCTTGCTCGAAGGCGTATTGCGCGAACGCCTCCAATGTCTGGCGATTCGGCTCGATACCGTATGGCCAGAAATTCTCACCCAGCAGCTTGCGCGATAGAAGCGTGTTGTCCGCCATCCACGGCAGCGGATAGAACGACGCCGTGATTTCCGTCATGCGCTTGAGGCTTTGATTCTTCGCCGCCTCGAATGCCTTGAGGAGATTCATCGCCACCCAAGGCTGGCGCTCGTAGACCTCGCGCCGCATCGCCACCACGTGCATGATCGGGAAGATGCCGGTCTTCTTCCAGTATTGCATCTCCACCGTGCGGTAGTCCTCGAACAGCCGGCGGACGCGGCCGTCGCCGGCGGCAAATGGCATCGGCGGCCGCGCCGAGAGCATCGCGTCGATCTCGCCGGCGAGCAGCATCTCCGACAGCGATCGCTCCTGCACCACGGTATAACGCATCCCATCGGGAAGCTTGAGCTTCACCTTTTCGATGCGCCCGGCCTCATTGACGCCACCCTGGTGCCAATGGATCGATTTGATGTCGACGCCATACTCGTGCACAAGCATTCCGCGCGAGTAGATGGCGGCGGTCTGCGCCCATTCCGGCACGCCGATGCGCTTGCCGGAAAGCTGCTCCGGCGTTGCGATGCCGCTATCCGCACGCACATAGATCGACGAATGGCGAAACACCCTTGACGGAAACACCGGGATCGTCACCACGCTCTTGTCGTTCTGCGAAACCAGCGAGATCACTTTGCCGAAGGACATCTCCGACACGTCCCATTCGCGATAGCGCGTGAAGCGGTAGAAGATTTCCTCGATCGGCAAGCGCAGAACGGTGAGGTCGATGCCCTCGGCACGCACCGTGCCGTCGAACAAGTCACGCACGTGGTCGTAGGCGCCGATAGCAAGGGTCAGTTGGATATTTGCCATTGTTGAAAATCTCTTCGGGGATAGGGCGTTGTTAGAACTCGATATAGAGGTCGACGCGCCGGTTGGCGGCGGCGCCCTGCGGCGTCGCCTCGGCGGCCAGCGGCTCGCTGTCGCCGGACGCCTCGAGCGTCAACCGCTCGCGCGGTAGGCCGAGGCGCATCGCCTCCTGCCCCACCGCCTGCGCTCGCGCGGCGGAAACCTGGCGGTTGATCGCCTGGCGCCGCGCCGGATCGCCCCCCGCTCCCCGGCTGGCATGGCCGACGACGCGCAGCCGTGCGCCCTGCGTCATTGCCTCGGACACCGCCTGCCCGATTGCCGGCGTCTGGTCGGCGCCGACTGCCGTCGCCCCGTCGGCGAATGGAATGCTTGCCACCAGGATCGACACCGTGCCGCCGATCATACCCGGCGCCGCGCCTTCTTCCGCCGCCGGCGGTGCTGGCGGTGGACCAGCCGGCGCTGTTGCGCCGCCCTGGCGGATTGCTTGATCGGCAGCCCTGGCCTCGCTGCGGTCGGCGACGAGGCGTTGCAAATCCGCCTCACGCCCGCTGCGCGGCCGCATTTGCGGTGGCCGCGGCACCGTGCCCAGATTGGGGTAGGGCCGCCCCTCGTCCGGCGGCGGCTCGACGGTCGTGCGGCGCGGCGGGTCCGTGTCGTCGCCGAACAGCCCGGTAACGGCACGGCTGGCGCCGCGCACGATCTCGATCGGGTTCATCTCCGGCGGGGTATCGGTACAGGCGGTCAGGTCGAGCAGCGCCGCGACAACGACCGCACCCGCGAACACATTTCGCGCATGCGTCATGGCCCGCCTCGGAATCGTTGTATCGGCGCCCGCGTAATCATAGATTTGCAACATCTGATCGAATATAGGGTAAGGGACCAATTCGCGCGATCCGTCCGATCGACCAAGACGTCCCGCACGTAGCCCCGTATCGCCGCCCAGATTAGGAATAGCACAATGGCCGAGCAACCGGGTTCCGACGTCAAGCTGCCCGATCCGGTGGAAATGTCCCGGATGATGGCGCGCATCGCCGAGCAGAGCCAGCGGCTGGTTCAGGACTTCGTCGATCGCCAGCGCAGCGAGGCCATGTCGCGGCGCGGCTTCGGCATGGCCGACCCGCTCAACATCGGTCAGGCCTTCCTCGACATGACCGCGCGCATGATGACCAACCCGGTCAAGCTGGTGCAGGCGCAGCTGACGCTGTGGCAGGACTATCTCAAGCTGTGGCAAACGACGACGCGCAAGATGCTGGGCGAGTCGACGACGCCGATGATCGAGCCGGCGAAGGAGGACAAGCGGTTCGCGGACGCGCTGTGGGACGAAAGCTACGTCTTCGATTTCATCAAGCAGTCCTATCTCCTTACCGCGCGGTGGATTCAGTCGACCGTGCGCGAGGTCGAGGGTCTCGAGGAGAAGACGGCGAAGAAGGTCGATTTCTATACGCGTCAGTTCGTCGACGCGATGGC